>CAVPGG010000283.1:0-10937 GCA_963703755.1 uncultured Pseudomonadota bacterium | reverse complement strand
GGATGATCTTGGCTCCCGGGAAGTCGTGCTCGAAGCGCAGGATGTTGTCGACCTCGGCGCCGCGCCAGCCGTAGATCGACTGGTCGTCGTCGCCGACGCAGCAGATGTTTTTGGGCACGGCATGCGGCGGCGGCGCATCGGCCTCGCCCTTCGAGACGCCCGCCGTCGCTGGCGCTACGGCGGGCTCCTCAGGGTGAGGGTCGTCGTTGTTATTTGCGGCTTGCTCATTCGATTGCTCCTCATCCTGAGGAGCGCCGCGCAGCGACGCGTCTCGAAGGACGATGCCACCAGCGTCGCCGCGCGTCGGCTGCGCCAGCAGCCGCAGCCACAGATACTGCGCCACGTTCGTGTCCTGGTACTCGTCGACCAGGATGAACCGGAAGCGGCGCTGGTACTCGCGCAGCACTTCCGCGTGCTCGCGGAAAAGGCGGATGGTCTCGAGCAGCAGGTCGCCGAAATCGGCGGCGTTGAGGATCTTCAGTCGCGCCTGGAAGTCGGCATAGAGCTTCATGCCGCGTCCGCCCGCGAAGCTCGCGGCTTCGCCGGGCGGCACGCGGTCGGGCGTGAGCCCGCGATTCTTCCAGCCGTCGAGCATCCCGGCGAACACGCGCCCCGGCCAGCGCTTCTCGTCGATGCCTTCGGCGACGATGAGCTGCTTGATCAGGCGGATCTGGTCGTCGGTGTCGAGGATGGTGAAGTCGGACTTGAGCCCGACCAGCTCGGCGTGGCGGCGCAGCAGCTTGGCGCCGATCGAGTGGAAGGTGCCGAGCCACGGCATGCCCTCGACGACCTGGCCGACCATCTTGCCGACCCGCTCCTTCATTTCTCTTGCCGCCTTGTTCGTGAAGGTGACGGAGAGGATCTCGGAAGGCCGCGCGCGGCCGAGGCTCAGGATATGGGCGATGCGGGTGGTGAGCACGCGCGTCTTGCCGGTGCCGGCGCCGGCGAGCACCAGCACCGGGCCATCGAGCGTCTCGACCGCCTCGCGCTGCTCCGGATTGAGGCCCGCCAGATACGGCGGCGTGCCGGTCGCGCGGGCGCGCGCCGCGATCCCGCCGGCAGCCGGCGGGGGTGGCGGCGCTGGCCGCTCGTATTTCAAAGGGTCGGCCAAGTTCCGGATGTCCGTGATTCTCTGCGCCCTAAAATGGCATCCGGCCCAGCATTTTACGAGGGTCGGGCCGCGGCAATCGGCGCTTGGGGACGAGGCCGGCGCTGCTCAGCTCTTCGCCGGCATCGCGATCCGCCGGCCGGCGGCTTCCGGCCGCGGCAGCCGCGCGTGCGAGGCCTTCATCTCGGCGAGCCGGCGCGTCACCTCGGCCGGGAACGACGCGGTCTTGCGCGACGCCATGTCGACGTGCAGCGACATGTTTTCCGAGGTCGCCGCCACCCAGCCGTCCTCGGCATGGAAGAGCTGCTCGAAGGTGTGCAGCCGCTTGCGGTCGAAGTCGAGGAGCTGGAACGTCACCCGCACCGGGTCGCCGGCGTGCAGCTCGCGCAGGTAGCGCAGGTGGACTTCCGCGGTGAAGAACGAGTGCTTGCGCTGGCCCACGTAGTCGGCGCCGATGCCGATCAGCTCGTAGGCCTCGTCCACGGCGCGATCGAACAGCACGTTGTAGTAGGCCATGTTGAGATGGCCGTTGTAGTCGATCCACTGCGGCTCGACCCGCATCACCGAGGAGACGAACGGGGCAAAGAACAGCGGTTCGAGGTCGACGCGGTCAAGCATGGTCCCACTGAATATTTGGCGCGTGTTCTTGTCGGCGAACCGGTGTCCACTTCGCCGGAACACGCGCTGGCACTATGCCAGCAAACACCGGCAAAGTCGCCGCATTCCCGGCGGGCCGCCATGACGGTGGGCGGCTTTCCCCGTCTTTTCACTGCCGTCCGCCGGGGCGCTCTGCTAAAGCGTGGTGCGGCGGCTACAAAGGGCGCGAATGATGGCTTCTTCCGGCAATAACGCGGCGCGCAGGCCCGAGGCGTCAACGGTCGCGGCGGCGGTGGCGCAGCTGGCGGCGCAGTTCGGCAATCGGCTGGTGACCTCCGCCGCGGTGCGCGAGCAGCATGCCAACACGACCACCTGGGTCGCGAACCAGCCGCCCGACGCGGTGGTCTTTCCGCAATCGAGCGAAGACGTGCAGCAGGCGGTGCGCATCTGCGCGGCGCATGGCCTGCCGGTGATCGCCTTCGGCACCGGCACCTCGCTCGAGGGCCAGGTCAATGCGCCGCACGGCGGCCTGTGCCTCGACTTCCGCGACATGAACCGCGTGCTCGCCGTGCATGCCGAGGACCTCGACTGCGTGATCGAGCCCGGCATCACGCGCAAGGCGCTCAACGAGCAGCTGCGCGACCAGGGGCTGTTCTTCCCCATCGATCCCGGCGCCGACGCCTCGCTCGGCGGCATGACGGCGACGCGCGCGTCGGGCACCAATGCGGTGCGCTACGGCACCATGAAGGACAACGTGCTGGCGCTGAAAGCCGTGCTGGCGACCGGCGAGGTGATCAAGACGGCGCAGCGCGCCAAGAAATCCGCCGCCGGCTACGACCTCACCCGGCTGTTCGTCGGCTCGGAGGGCACGCTCGGCGTCATCACTGAGATCACGCTCAAGCTGCACGGCATTCCGGAATCGATCGCCAGCGGCGTGTGTCCGTTCCCGTCGGTCGAGGCCGCCTGCAACGCCACCATCGCGACCATCCAGACCGGCATCCCGGTCGCGCGCATCGAGCTGCTCGACGAGCTGCAGGTGCGCGCCTGCAACGCCTATTCGAAGCTCAGCCTGCCGGAGCGGCCGATGCTGTTTGTCGAATTCCACGGCTCGCCGGCCTCGGTCGCCGAGCAGTCGGAGCAGTTCGGCGAGATCGCGCGCGAGCTCGGCGGCGGGCCGTTCGACTGGGCGACCAAGCCGGAGGACCGCTCGCGCCTGTGGCAGGCGCGGCACGACGCCTACTGGGCGGCGCGCGGCCTACGGCCCGGCGCGAGCGCGGTCGCAACCGACGTCTGCGTGCCGATCTCGCGCCTCGCCGACTGCCTCACGGCGACGCAGGCCGACGTCGCGGCGAGCCGGCTGCTCGCGCCCATCCTCGGCCATGTCGGCGACGGCAATTTCCATCTGTCGCTGATGGTCGACCTCAACGACCGCGACGAGGTTGCGCGCGCCGAGGGCCTGTGCGCCCGCCTCGTCGAGCGCGCGCTCGCCATGGAGGGAACCTGCACGGGCGAGCACGGGGTCGGGCAGGGCAAGATGAAATATCTCGCGCGCGAGCACGGCGAGCCGGCGCTCGCCGCCATGCGCGCGATCAAGCAGGCGTTCGACCCGCACGGCATCATGAACCCCGGCAAGATTGTCACGCTTGGGTGATAGCGTGGCTGCCGGGGATGGTGCGGACACATAATCGCCGCTAAACCGTACGACGAAGCCGCCGGAGCGGCGCACGTTTACCTTGACGGTAATCTTTGAGCCAGGCCGGATTGTTCCTTGGCTAGGCTGGGGCGTTGTTCTGAGGGAAAGAAGCGGGGCGCGGAGCACACAGGGTGCAGACGACGCTGCTTGGATTGGCGGTCGCGATCATCTTGGCGCTGGTGACGGCGCTGGTCGGGCCGCTATTCGTCGATTGGGGCCGCTGGCGCACCACGTTCGAGGCCGAGGCGACGCGGCTCGTCGGCATGCCGGTGCGCGTGTCCGGCCACATCGATGCGCGTCTGCTGCCGACGCCGTCGCTTTCGCTCAATGGCATCGAGGTCGGCCCGGCGGGCCAGGAGGCGCCGCTGCGCGCGCGGTCGCTGCGCGTCGAGTTCGCGCTCGCGCCGCTCCTGCGCGGCGAGTGGCGTGCCGCGCAGCTTCATCTCGACGGACCGCAGGTGACCCTCGGCGTCAATGCCGACGGCCGCATCGAGGTGGCGCAGGCGGCGATCGCCTTCGATCCGGACCAGCTTTCGTTCGAGCGGGTGGAGATCGACGACGGACGCGCCGTGCTGCTCGACGCAGCTACCGGGACGCGCGCCGTTCTCGACCAGCTCTGGTTCAAGGGCGACATTCGCTCGCTGTTCGGTCCGTTCAAGGGCGAGGGCGCCTTCGTGTCGTCCGGCCAGCTCTACGGCTATCGCGTCGCCGGCGGCCGGCGCGGCGACGACGGCGGCATGCGGCTGCACCTCGGCATCACCCCGTCCGATCGTCCGCTCACGATCGAGAGCGACGGCACCATCAGGGTCGATGACGGCCGCCTGCACTACGATGGGACGCTGACGCTCGCGGGCCCCGCCGGCCTCGCGCTGTCGAACGGCACGACCAAAGCGAGCGACCCATGGCGGATATCGAGCCGGATCAAGGCGACGCCCACGGGCGCGCTGTTCGAGCAGGTCGATGCCCAGTACGGGCCGGATGAGCGCGCGATCAAGCTCGCCGGCACCGCCGAGCTCAAGTTCGGCGCGAAGCCCGGTTTCGAGGCGGTGCTGTCGGCGCGCCAGATCGATCTCGACCGCACGCTGCTGCTGCCCGACGCGGTACCGCGCACGCCGATCGCGTTGTTGCGCAGCATGGCCGACTTGTTGTCCGGGTTCGGCCGGCTGCCGGTGCGCGTCAAGGTCGGCATCGGCGTCGACACGGTGACGCTCGGCGGCGGCTCGCTGATCGCGTTGCGCGGCGATATCCGCTTCGAGGCGGGCGCCTGGAGCCTCGACACGCTGGAGTTTCGCGCCCCCGGGTCGACGCAGGTGCGCGCGAGCGGAGCGCTCGCGTTCGCGCCGGGCACCGCCGAGTTTGCCGGGCCCGCGAGCCTCGATTCGGCCGATCCCAAGGCGTTGATCGCCTGGCTCGAAGGTCGCCCGCAGGCGTCGAGCGCGCCGATCGGCGCCCTGCAGGCGCGCGGCGACGTGACGCTCGGGGCGCGGCGCCTCGCCGTGGAGGGTCTCACGGCGCAGTTCGGCGGGCGCACCGTCGCGGGGCGCGTGATCTATGATCTGGCCGGCGATGCGCGCCCGGCCCGGCTCGACGCCAAGCTCAACGCCCAAACCATCGACCTCGACGGCGCGCTCGCGTTCGCCGGCAATGCGCTGGCCGGCACGTCGTTCGCGCGGCCGCGCGACATCGCGCTCGAGCTCGACTTCGGCCGCATGACCTATGCGGGCGTGGAGGCGAAGGGCGCGACCGCGAAGCTCAAGTTCGACTCGACCGGCCTCGACATCGAGCGGCTGAAGATCGCCGATTTTGGCGGCGCCGTGCTCAACGGCAGCGGACGCATCGACACCACCTCGCGATCCTGGCGCGGGTCGATGGCGCTGTCGCTCGAAGCGCGGCAGCTGACCGGCGTGGCGGCGCTCGCTGCCCGGTTCGCGCCGGGAACGGCCGATATTCTGCGGGCGATGACGCGGCGCGCCGCGTCGGCGAAGCTCGACGCGAAGCTTGATGTCGCGCCGGCGTCGGACGCGGCCGATGCCAAGACCTCGGCCAAGCTGGCGCTGCGCGGCAGCCTCGGCGGCGTCCGGATCGACCTGCATGCCGACGGTGTCGGCGATGCGGGCGCGCCGTCGGCGGCCGAGATTCACCTCGCCGGTCGTCTCGATGCAGATGACGGCGCAAATCTCGTCGGACTGGTCGGGCTCGAGCGCATCGTCCGCTCGGACCACCGGGCCGCGAGCCTCATCCTGTCCGCGGACGGACCCGCCGGCGGCGACCTGAGGCTCGACGCCAAGCTCGCCGGCGCCGGGCTCGCGGCGGGAGCGCGCGGCACGCTGCGGCTCGGCGACGCGCAGCCGCGCGGCGTGCTCGACGTGACCTTCGCGGCGGCGGATGCGCGCCTGCCGCATCGCGATGCGGCGGCCGCGCTGCCGGTGAGCCTGACGACGCGCCTGTCGGTCGACGGCGACCGCCTCACCTTCGACGCGCTCGACGGCAGGGTCGCGAGCGCCACGCTCAAGGGGCGCATCGCGCTCGTGCTCGGCAGTCCCGCGCAGGCCGATGGGCACCTCGATGTCGACGCGCTCGATGCGGCCGGCGTGATCGCGGCGGCGATCGGGGCGCCGGCAGCGGCGCATGCGGGCGCCGCCTGGTCGACCGAGCCGTTCGTCGTGACGCCGCTTGCCGATGTCGCGGGCCGGGTCGACTTCTCGATTGCACGTGCCGATTTCGCCGGTATCACGGCCAGCGGCCTGCGCGGGACCGTGCGGCTCGCGCCGGGGGCCATCAAGCTCGAGGCACTCGCCGGCGTCGTCGGCGAGGGGCGGCTCGCCGCACAGGCGGAATTCCGCGCCGGGTCGTCGGGCCATACGGCGAAGATGCAGGTGTCGCTCGACAACGCGGACCTGACGATGCTGCTGCCGCGTGCCGCGCGCGTCATGGGCCGGGTATCGTTTCAATTCGACGCGAGCGGGAGCGGATTGAGCCCGGCCGCGCTCATCGGCGCGCTGCAGGGCAGCGGCAGCGCCGCGGCCGAGAACCTGCAGGTCGCGGCGCTCGATCCGGGCGCCATCGACGCCGCCGCGCAGGCGGCCGAGCGCGGCGTGCTGCTCGATCCAGTACGCATCGGCGACGTCGTGCGCAGCGCGCTCGGCAATGGCCGGCTCGACATTCCGAATATCGGCGGCACCGTCGCAATCCGCGACGGCCGGCTCACCTTGGCGCCGCTCGCCGCGCCGGCGCGCGGTGCCGATGTGACGCTGCGGGGAAGCTACGATCTCGGCCTCGATGCGCTCGACATCGGCCTCGACCTCACGGGTGCGCCGCGCGGCGACGCGCCGAGCGGGCAGCGGCCGCAACTCTCGATCCTGTTCAAAGGGGCGGTGGCGGCGCCGCAACGCGGCGTCGACGTGACCGCGCTGGTCAATTGGCTGACCTTGCGCAGCGTCGAGCGGGAATTCGAAGCGCCTCGAAGCTGCAGAGCAAGCGGCCAAGCGCATCCAGGCGCAGGAAGCGGAGGCGTTGCGGCGGGCGCAGGAGGCAGAGGCGCTGCGGCGGGCGCAGGAGGCGGAGGCGTTGCGACGGGCGCAGGAAGCGGCCGAGAAAGCGGCGCAACAGCCGGCGCTGCCGACCACGGCCGCGGCGCCCACCGGCGACAAGGCCCCGGTGGCCCCGGTTCTTCCGCCGCCGACCGAGATCACCTCGATGCCGGTCGCTGCCCCGAGCAAGCCACACCGATCACCGCCGGCGCGTCGCGCCCAGACCGCACCGGCGCCGCCGCTGGTGATCACGCCGCAAGTCACACGGCCGGAGGACACGCGGGCTGATCCGCGCTGAAAGCGCACAAGCGACGGCGTCAGGACGCGGCCGATCTGTGGGCGCGGAGGTCTCGCGTCAGTCGGCGCGCATGGCCGGCTGCGCCGAGCGCACGCCGCCCATGATGTCGCGCGGCGTGCCGTGCTCCGGCTTGGCGTGCTCCGACTGATGGCCCGGTATCTGGGCGCGGTAGTAGTCGAGCACGAACAGACGGATCGCCGACGACAGGTTGCCGTGCCGGCGGTCGGAATCGATCGTGGAGACGAGATCGGACAAGGTCATGTCGCGTCCCCCCGCGATTTCCTTCAGGCCTTTCCAGAAGGCGTCTTCGAGGCTCACGCTGGTCTTGTGCCCGGCGATGACGATTGAGCGCTTAACGACCGGCGATTTCATCGACCTTCTCCATTTCCGATCCGGTGACCTTCGACGTCCCGCTGGGCCTTTTCGCCCCGCGACTTGGCGAGAAGACGCTCAACCTTGGGTACCCCGAACTGCGCCCGACGCTCGGCCGCGCGCTGCTCATCTTGCAGTCGTACGGCCCGTTTGCGGGCGACCCTCAGGTTGATAACTTTCGCCATCTGAACGGTTAACGGTATCCGGATGCATGTTGGGGGATCGGGACTGACCCACCCATCAGGGTGAATTACGCCGATACCGTGACGATGGATCATTAGCCAAGCCCCTCCGCCGCGGTATCTGAGGCGAGTTCCCTCGCCACCCAGAGTGCTCACATCTGGTCATTGAAATTTTCTGGACTAAGGATGCCAAGCGCACAAAGGTTCCATTCCACAGGCCAAAATTTTTTCGCGCAGCGTCGTGATGGTACATTCGCTGTTGTTATCGTTTACCTTTTGAGGATCACGCCAGGAGGATTTCCACAGGGTCAATTTGTGGAGATCCCACCCGCTTGTGCGGCGACCCAACGCGCGAAGTCCGAACTCGGATCACTTTCACGTATGCGCTTCGGGAAGGTCAGCCCCCTGAAACTTCACATAACATGTTTGTGATTTATTGTAACGTTAGCTGGTCCAAGTTCCCGGAACTCACCGCCCGCCATGCTTCCGGATACCGCCCGGCATCACCCGGGGCGAATCATTTTTTCCGGTCGCACCAGCCGGTCGAACTGCGCCTTCGTCACGTAGCCGAGCCGTTCGGCTTCCTCGCGCAGGGTCGTGCCGTTGGCGTGGGCGCGCTTGGCAATTTGCGCGGCGCGATCGTAGCCGATGGCGGGAACCAGGGCGGTCACCAGCATCAAGGAGCGCCCCATGAGCTCGCGGATGCGGCCCTCGTTCGCCGTGATCCCGACCACGCAGTGATCCGTGAACGAGCGTGCCGCGTCGGCCATCAGCCGGATCGACTGCAGCATGGCGTGCGCCAGCACGGGCTTGAACACGTTGAGCTCGAAATGCCCCTGGCTGCCCGCCGCCACGACCGTGGCCTCGTTGCCGAAGATCTGGCAGCACACCATGGTGAGCGCCTCGCATTGGGTCGGGTTGACCTTGCCGGGCATGATCGATGAGCCGGGCTCGTTCTCGGGCAGGCTGATCTCGCCGAAGCCGGAGCGTGGGCCCGAGGCGAGCAGCCGGATGTCGCTCGCGATCTTGAACAGCCCGGCCGCACCGGCCTTGAGCGCGCCATGCGCGAACACGTAGGCGTCGTGCGCCGCCAGCGCCTCGAATTTGTTGGGCGCCGACACGAAGGGCAGGCCGGTCGCCTTGGCGATCTTGCGGGCGAAGCGGCGCGCGAAGGCGGGCTTGCTGTTGAGCCCGGTGCCGACCGCCGTGCCGCCCTGGGCGAGCGGATAGAGCTGCCCGAGGGCGAGCCGGATGCGCGCGATCGCGGACGCGACCTGGGCCGCATAGCCGGAGAACTCCTGCCCCAGCGTGAGCGGCGTTGCGTCCTGCAGGTGCGTGCGCCCGATCTTGATGATCCGGCCGAACGTCCTCGCCTTGCGGCGAGCGCGCGGCGCAGATGCGCGAGCGCCGGCACGAGCGTGCGCGCGATCTCGGTCGCCGCCGCCACATGCATGGCGGTCGGGAAGCTGTCGTTCGATGACTGGCTCAGGTTGACGTGGTCGTTGGGATGCACCGGCTGCTTCGCGCCAAGCTGGCCGCCGAGCAGCTCGTTGGCGCGATTGGCGATCACCTCGTTGACGTTCATGTTGGTCTGCGTGCCCGAGCCGGTCTGCCACACCACCAGCGGGAAGTGCCGGTCGAGCTCGCCGGCGATGATCGCGTCGGCGGCGCGCACGATCGCGCGCGCCCGGCGGCGATCGATGAGGCCCAGGTCCTGGTTGACCTCGGCCGCCACGCGCTTGACCAGTGCCAGCGCGCGGATCAGCGCGAGCGGCATGCGCTCGTGGCCGATGCGGAAATTCTGCCGCGACCGCTCGGTCTGCGCGCCCCAATAGCGGTCGGCCGGCACCTCGATCTTGCCGAACGTGTCGGTCTCGATGCGCGTCTTGATCGCAGTCTTGATCGTAGATTTGGCTGAAGCTTTGGCCATCGCGTTCCTCGTCAGGCTGTCGCTGCCTCAACGCGCCGCGTTGCCGGATGGGGCCGCCTATTTCTTGCGGAAGCGGTCGAGCCGCACGACCTCGCCGCCGCCGCTCGGCTCCTTGTCGGTCTTGTTGTCCGCCTTATCGTCGGTCTTGTCGTCCGTCTTGTTGTCCGTTTTGGCGCCCGCCTTCCTGTCGGATTTCTTGTCGGCCTTGGCGGCGGGCCGCGCGACGGCGTCGGGATTGGCAGGGATCGGCAAGGCTTGCGCCGGCGTCGGCGGGCGCTCGTGTTTGGCGGGCGGGCGGGCGGAGGCGCCGGCTTCGGACGGCGTTTCCCCGTCGGCCTCCTCGTCGTCGACCGAGACCGCGAATTGCAGCCCGAATTGCACCGACGGATCGGCGAAGCCGGTGATCGCGCGCAACGGAACCACCAGGCGCTCCGGGATGCCGCTGAACGACAGGCCGACCTCGAAGCGCTCGTCGGTGACGATCATGTCCCAGAACTGATGCTGCAGCACGATGGTCATTTCCTTCGGATACTGCGCCTGGAGCCGCGGCGAGAGCGTGACGCCCTCCGCGCGCGTGTCGAAGGAAATGAAGAAGTGATGGTCGCCCGGCAGCCCCTTGGTCGCCGCATCGGCGAGCACGGTGCGCACCACCGCGCGCATCGCGTCCTGGGTGAGGATGTCGTAGCGGATGTAGTCGACCGTCATGGGCTGCAGTCCAGATCGCTTTCTGCTTCGACCGAATGGCAGCCCTATCGGTTCACCGGCGGCCGGCTGCACGAATGAAAGTGGGGGCTTCTGTTGCCAGGTGCCCCCGAACCCCGCCTGACGCTGCTAAGACGTCAGGGCTTTAAGATCGGTCTTTCAAGCCGCGTTACGCGGCCAGAGCAACCGGAGCATAGTTGTCGTTGGCAACTATGAAGATGGCCCGATAACGGCGGAACCATGCCGAGCAAAAGCACGCCCTTTACGCCCTCGTCGATCCTGTTTCGCCCCCGCCGAAGCCCAGCGCCAGATGCGCACGCTGCTCTGGGCTCGGGTGGAGGCGCCGGGTACTGCCCCCGGGTCCGAAAGGTTTATTACGACGGCCATTTATCGCCATATCCGGCTTGCGCCGGCACCCTCAATATAGGCGGCGAATGTTGACAAAAAAAGAGCTTTCGGGCGCCTGTGGGCGGGTCGATTGCGTCAGCGGACGCCCGGCAAATTTGCCGATGGCGCAAGCGGCTG
>CAVPGG010000282.1:0-29413 GCA_963703755.1 uncultured Pseudomonadota bacterium | reverse complement strand
GAAAGTCACAAGATCAACAGGAGGACAACCATGAACCGGGAGATCATCCGCGTCGAGCCGCTATCGACCTACCTGGAGAACTGGAAAGCGCCCGCCTCGGCCGTCACCCGCGCCCTGGCGACACGATCTACGTCTCCGCCTTCCCGCCCTTCGACCCGACACCGGCGAGGTCGCCGACGCGCCCATCGAGCGGCAGACCGAACTCGTCCTTGAGCAGATGAAGCTCTGCCTCGAGAAAGCCGGCTCATCGCTCAGCGGGGTTCTCAAGTGCAACGTCACTGCACCTCGGTTGAGAAGTTCGCGGCCGTCAATGAGGTCTACGTCCGCTACTTCCCGAAAGACCCGCCGTATCTTCGTCAACGTGCCCGCCTGGCCAGGGCATTTCGACATCGAGATGGACTGCATCGCCACCGTATAGCCGTCGCCAACCAAGGGGCAGCGCAAAATTACTGTGTGTCTTTAGAACATCGTTTTCCGGCTTTCTTCACACAATAATTCCGGCTGCGAGCCATGCCCGATAACAGCAAGATGTCGAACTTGGGCGACGCGGTGGCGCTAGCCTTGGCCCATGCAGACTGAACGACGGTTGGTTCCCCTCGCCGACGGCCGCGACATCGACGTGATCACGGTCGGCGCGGATGACGGATTCCCCCTCGTGGTGCACGAGGGGACGCCGAGCGGACTCGTACCCAACGGCAAGATCGTCGGCGCGGCCGAGGAACGCGGGCTGCGGGTCGTGATGGCCGCCAGACCTGGCTACGAAGGCTCCACGCCACGGCCCGGCCGCCGGGTGGCCGACGTCGTCGGGACGTGGCCCAGGTGCTCGACGCGCTCGGGGCCGGCCAGTTTGTGTCGATCGGCTTCTCCGGCGGCGGCCCGCACTCGCTCGCCTGCGCCGCGCTGCTGCCGGGCCGCTGCCTGGCGGCCGCCTCGGTCGCCTGCGTCGCCCCCTACGGCGTCGAGGGCCTGGACTTCCTGGCCGGGATGGGACCGGAGAACGTCGAGGAGTTCGGCCTCGCCGTGCAGGGCGCCGACGCGCTGACGCCGTTCCTCGAGAAGGAGGCGGCCGCGCTCGGCTCGATCGAGGGCGAGCAGATCATCGCCTCCCTTGGCGGCCTGATCTCCGGGGCCGACGCGGCTGATCAACGGCGAGTTCGCCGACGACCTGGCCCGGAGCCTACGCGGCGCCATCAGGGAGGGGATCGCGGGCTGGCGCGACGACGACCTCGCGTTCGCCGCCGACTGGGGGTTCGGCCTGGACGCGTTCGCCGCGCCGGTCGCGATCTGGCAGGGCGACCAGGACATGATGGTCCCGTTCGCGCATGGCCAGTGGCTGGCCGGCCGTATCCCCGGCGCCCGCGCCCACCTGGAGCCGGGCGCCGGGCACCTGACGATGACCGTCACCGCGATCGACCGCATCCTCGACGACCTGCTCGACCTCGCAGGGCTGACCCTCCGCGGCTAGGACCGGGCGCGCCCGGTGACCGGGGCCGAAGTCCGCAGTTGGCTGGGCACACCAGCCGGCCCGCTCCCCGGCGGGGGCGGGCCCGCCGATGCCGGGATCTGGTTGCCGACCACTCCGGACACGTTGACCGTGTTGAAGGTGCCGCCGAAGGCGGTCACGCCTGCCCCTCGGTGCCGCTGTCCAGGGCACGCGAGAAGTAGTACAGCGGGTGGCCGTCGTACGTCACCTGGAAGGTCCCGTCGCCGCGGACGCAACGATTCATCTGGTCGAAGAACTCACGGGCACTGGCCCGAATTCGGCCTTGAGCCACTCGTGAGTGTCAGGATTGAGCAGTGAGTGAGACCACAGAGTCGGCTTGCCAACTCCGTAGGTGAAACTGACCATGCGGCAGACCGTGTTCGTGCACTCGTGGTGAACCAGCTTCACCCACATGAAGATTGCCTCAGCAATGATGTTGGGAGCCTCGATACCCCATTGGGGGTCGATGTACTTGGTCAACGTGTGGAGGGGTCGGTGGAACATTGCGCTCTTCCACCGGGTCACACTCGGAACAACGGGGTGGAGCGACACCGCGTTAGAGATACTGTCTGGACCTCGGGCAGTAGCCCAGCTGCTGCTGCCATCATGAAGCTTGTGGACCCTTGACAGTGAACCACCGCACGTAGATAGTCGGCCCCCGTGCGGTCTAACACGGTTCGCACTGCCGCCGGGTGGTCCCAGACAGCAGCCTTATCGAGGTTCCATTGATTTGGGCGCAGGTCAATGCTTGCTCGCCAGTTCTCAAGCCAAACGTCGAAGCCCTCATCGAGCAGCGCATCGACCAAACTCTGATCCACTGGATGCTCGAAAGATGTTCCCTCGAACGCCAGCCCCGTGAACTAGTAGCACCGGGTCTCGAGTTGGCGCTGCAGCAGCGGGAGTGCGGACGACGTGCGTTACGTTCGTGAGCAAGCCGTCACCAGTCACAAAAGGAACAACGGTGTCGATGTCGGTGATGTGGTTCATTGCGTCAACTTGAGTCCGAACCAGACTGCCATCGCTGCCCATTGCACGGTCCACAGCGCTACGCGGATCCAGTTTCGAAACATCCATCGGCGGAGAATCGTGTTTAGCTCATTCTGGCTGGAGATGCCTGCCGCCATCTTGCGGTTGTCCGGAAGGATATAGACCACCGTCAACACGGTGGCAGCGATCACAGCGGCAAGGACAATCCCCGGCAGAACCCGGTACCATGCGCTCGGCTCGCCAATGACCATGGCGATCGCCGATGCCACCATCAACGTTGTCATTACCGTAAAAAACTTGGTGGCGGCAGTGACTTGTGGAACGAACTGATTGTAGTAGTTGTCCGGGGTCAATTTCGATGCCATGGGGAATGAGAACAGCGCTAGGGACCAACCCGTACCAAGATACATAGACGTGCACAGAGATAGGAAAAGGTTGTTAGTCACCAACCAGGCCTGGGATCACGGACTCGCACCCCTCGTCCCAGAGCATCCAATCAAGCGGCCAGTCATCCAAATTTAATTCCGACACGTCTGGCTCTCTCATGACAACGGTAGATCGGCCCGAGACACCGTCACTTGATTTGCCACCAAACGTCCTCGAGCACTTTCGTCAGGAGTTCCGTTGGAGATATGGGGAGTCGAAAAGTCGTCAGATGATGATGTTTCGTTATGATCACATCCCCTTCTTACCCAGAGAACACGGAGGTAGCGCTACGGTCGTGTCCGAGATTCATGTGGAGAAGAAAGCCATGACTTCGACAACGGCCGTTTCGGCCTCATAAGAAAGCGACTTAATCGAGTTTGGCGTGGGCCGGGCCGTGGCGTCGGACGGGAAGCTCGACATTTCCCAGGCAGCAGGAGATCTTTTGGGAAGGGACCGCACCAACGGAGGCCGGTCTACAAATGTTCGCGCCGTACAAACTTCCGTGGGAAACATGCGCACGGACCTTGACGGTCCTTCACCCGGGGACAATGGGCCATCACCTGACTCGACTATCCGCGGGAGGAATCAGATGTTACTCAGCGGCACCGCTGTTTCGTTTTAGCTCCAACAGATCGCCGAACTCATCGACGGCAATCCGGTCCAGGCGGTACGTGCCGCGAAGGCAGTTAATGAGGCGGTGAGTGACACCTCAAAGCTTGCGGGACTTGACGAGAACGCTCGCCTGCAACTCATCACAAGCGACCTTCTGCCTCAAATCAGTAACGACGCGAGTGTAGTCACGGCCGCCAAGGCTCTTTTCGACGGAACAGGCATTCACCCAGATTTCTGACTGGCTGACCTTGGATTCATCATCATCATGCTGCTGTTTTTCTGACCGAACGACCTGCTCCGGTGCTTACTAGGCCCTTTATGGGTTTCAGTTGTACCCGGTGCATTTTGCCCTTCGGATGGGCCCTCAATAGATAGTTCCTGACTTTGTCACCGCTCCCCAGCCGGGGCCAACATTCCTTTTGACCATTGGCGCATTCCTACTGCCGGGAGGTGCTAGTACGGACACGTGAGCCGCGTGGCCGAATTATTGTCCCCAAACGATCTGTCCAGATCATCTCTACGTTTTCACTCCCGTCACTAATAACTGAACTGTGCCTCCAGATCCCATGCTCGCTCGCGGTCGGAGGCGATATGCAACTCCACGAAAAGCCGCGCCCTCACCAATACCCGTCGCCCAGGCGACTAGTGGGGTGGCGCGGATCTATCCGCCGGTAACTGATTCACCTGCTCACGCCAACCTTCCGTCGGTTCTCGAGTCGATTGTGCGCGGGGATCGTGACGGTCACGATTGCGACGGTGGAGGTACGCGCGTGCAGCGGCGATTGAAAACTCGTGCCAGTCGGCGTAGTCACTTCCGTTCACGACGAACCCGACGTATGCCCAGAAGTGGCACTCGATCCGGTTGAGGTGGCTGGCGTAGGTCGGTGTCGGAATGAGCCCGACGTTGTTTCCGACCGCCCATCTGCGGATGTCGGGCGTCCAATGTGCCGACAGGTTGTCCATGACGATGTACACGGTCGTGTCTTTCGGGTAACGGCTTCTGATGTCTTTTAAGAACTCGAGCACGACAGGTCCTGTGACGGGTCTCTCCTCTTGCTTCCCCCACAGCCAGTCTGCTCCGACGTCGTAGGCACCCAAGACTTCCGGACACCACCTGTGCGGCGATAGGTCGCACGCTGTCGGCCCGGCTTTCTCTTTGGGAACCAGCCCTGCCCACCATGGGGTTTCAGCGATATGGGACCGCACTCGTCGAAGCAGACCACCACTCCGTCAATGGTGCCGGCCTCCGCACCCCGATAGGCACTGAGTACCCAGGATTTCTTCTGTTCGTAATAAGGGTCGTTGCTCTTCTTCCAGGTGCGGGTTCGTTGGGCGGTGATGCCCAAGGAGTTCAAGATCCTCCGCAGATGTTCTCTGAGACCGAGTCGACGTATCCGCTCTCTCACCAGATAGCGACGAAGCGTCGTGAGCGACCAGCGGGTGAAGGGCTCTCCGAGGTCCTGGGGGACGGGCGAGAGCGACAGCACCGATCCGCTCACGGATCTCTGCGTCGACCTCCTCGGGCGTCCGCCCCCAGATCGAGGGCGGACGAAGTCCATGCCCATCTCGTTGAAGTCCTTGATCACCCGTCGTACCTGGTTCTCGTCGGTTTGCAGGACCCGGGCGATTTCTGAAGCCGTCGACTGCGAATCCGACGCGAGCACGATCTGGGCTCTTTGCCTGATCGCGAACACCTTCGATTGACGAGACATCCGACGGAGTTCACCGCTTCTTCTCCGGTCAGTGGCCGGACGAACACCGATGCAGGGCGAGACACGTCCACCTCCTTGTTCGACCAGGCCATAGTGGCATCGCGCCTGATTTGAACCGTGGACGTGTGATCGGCTCTTACTTCGGCGCCACCCCACTAGCCGGCTTCTGGGAAACACTCCACGTGCCCATCGGGATCGGGTTGCCGCTCAGGGCCCGGTCGGGTGCCGGGCGGATTGTTCAGTTGAGCTTCCCCCCCGAACCGTGGAGGCTCATTGATTGACGTTCAAACATGACATTGGCCGGCACTCCAGGACCACTCGACGTGTTTCAGGACCGCAGAATGGACCCTGGAGGACGGTTTTAGGCCGCATCGGCCTTCTTCGTCGGAGGCTTGACGACTGTGATCCCCGACCGAGGCCGAAACCACACCAGAGCTATGACTCCTCCTCTCTGCATCCATAGCGCCGGTCGACACCATCTCCTCGAGGTTTCGGAGGTTCCGCTCAGGCGTATGCTTACCCCTTTCCATCGTGTGCTGGCCTCCTTCCACACGACGTGGAATCGGACTCGCGCAACGTGCGGATCATTTCAAGCGGGACCCGGTCGCATCTATCAAACCTATTCCGACGTTCTGCGCCAACCTATTTGTAACACCACAATAAGGTTCGAAGGAGGCTCGGCCACTATGACCATTCCGTCAAACACCTCGGGGCTATATGGAGTGTCCAATCCTGCATGTTCCCTCTGGCACAGCCACCTTGTTGGCTGGTACCGGCCGTCTCTCCCCCGCAATAGCTACGACTGTTCCAGGCGCATACTGCCTTGAGTCGTAGGCCACGGTCTTCTCAATGACCTCTAGAATCAGTCCATCTCCAGAATCGGTAATATACATATTGCCTTGACCATCAAAACAAAGCCCGCTCGGTCCGAAATTATCGATCGTGGGCGGCTTCGAATACGGTCCCACTGTCGCAATCTTGATGCGGGCCCCACCCCCAATCACTACTGGTTGCTCCGCACGCACAGGCTGCCCGAACCATTCGCGGCGACATTCGGCCAGAGAACCACCGCATCAGCTTCTCCCGAAGCCACCGCGATGTCTCCCGATTTGTCGACCGCCAGTGCAGACGGGTTCTCCATTGTCAACGCTATAGCACTCGGATCTGACGTGGCGGACAACCCAGACGCAGATTCTACGATATGACACAGCCCACTGCTCAAGTCGATTTCGGCAAGACTTCCCAAACCGCCGTCAGCAATGACTACCTGGTTCATCAAACCAAAGCTTGCCGCTGACACTGATAGTGCTTCAGGATCAATAGCCTCCCGCGGTTGACACCCGCAACAGCACTAGGACGCGCCCCTGGATTTTCCGCCAGCGTTCCGGATGAAACATAGCGTCCGCCAACTCTCTCACGATGGCAAGGCATTATCCAAAGAGCGCTATCGGAAGAGTCCACAACTGCGAGGTCATCCCGCGGATCGACAGCGACTTCACTCGGCTCCCTGATCACGTCGGCAAAGCGAGAACCCGCTGACCACTCGTAGCTCACACCACGCACGACCTTTCGTCCACACATCACACCACTCTTGAATGGAACCATCACCACCTGATCATTACCCGTATCGGCAATAAACACATTTTGATTTAATCAACAGCCACCCCACTTGGATCTAGCAATTGAAGGTCATGAGCCGACTGGCCGATTTCGCCTTTCGATGGATAACCGTCTCCGCCGATCGAAACGGGAATATCTTGCACGGCGTGAACAGAAACAGCACTCCCGAACCATCGCTGATTAAATCCAGATAATTATTCCCTGAATCTGACACCATAGATCACCGCTAGAGTCGAACACCGTAGCAAAGATCGTGCCAGAACCCAGCAGGCCAGCGCCGCCGAGGCCGCGTTGGGCAACCTGAAGAGCCGAGACCGTTCCTGGTTGCAACGACTGTCCGACAATCTCGCGCGCGTTGAACTACGACAAACAGCCCTGAAGAACTCCTCCCACCCGCAGCAAAAAGGAACCCATTCCCCGTCGGGAGAGATGCCACTGCAGTGGGCGTGGCGAACGCTGCGCTGCCCCAACACCGCCGCCATTAGACGAACCAGCTACAGCATATATATCTGCGACCACCATTCTTCTACCATATGACTGTGTTGAGTGGCTGGGGACGAAGCGAACTTCCTGATCCGCTGTGTCAGCTATCAGAACATCACCGTAATGATCCACGGCCATGCCTTCCGGGTCATCCAGTCGAGCCTTTGAAGCCGGTCCATCGTCACCATCGGCGCCCAGTTCAACGCCGGCGGCTCCGCATTCTCCGACCGGTGTCATATATATGGCCCGCAAGCATCTCGATCGAGAATAGCGACGCATTGTCCTTTGGAATCACATCAATGCAGTTATTACCGCGGTCATCAATGAAGACGTCACCATTCCCATCAAATGCCACTTTCCAGGGCAGTGAGAGCGATGCCGTCGTCCCAACTACGCCAGTCCGGGAGATCCCTGTCAGTCCTGTCCCGGCTATTGTATAGACAAGTCCACTTTTCATCAGCCTTCCGAAATATGGCCCAGATGAATTCGGCATAAACTGTACGATGGCACTGCCCGGATTGGTAAGTACCACATCTCCGTTCTTGTCCACAGCAATGTCCGAAGGTCCAAACGCTTGAAGGTTCCTAGACGGCACGCCCTCAGACTTTGACGATATATCTCCCTGGCCCAAATATGGGGCCAACTGACCATTGCTCGTTAGCTTAGCGACGACGTTGTGAGCTGGGTCCGCAACCAGAAGATCGTCTCCGATTAGAGCGAGACCTTCGGGATGTAGGCCGACTTCAAGCGCAATTCCTCGGGAGCCGAGTATCCGGCGAAGAGGTTAACAGACCACGGTGCTGTATTGAATGTTGGATACCCTGTGAAACATTTTGGAAGATGTTACTGAGTCGCCGCTTCCCCCAAGGAGCAGGAATAGAGCAAGCGCTAATGGACACGCGGACGCAACCGCTCCCCGTGTGCGAGTCAACAATGGCCTTTTCGGTCTACCTACTTCTCTCAAAGAGTGCACCTAGCCTTCTGGCACAAGGTTGCTGGAAACTGATCCCAGTCACTCGTAACGAGATTGGTATCACCCGTTCGCTGCGGGATAGCCCACTGCCAGCCGGCCCAACGATCCGAATTGCCGCCCCCAGCCCATAGGGCACATAGCTCCCCATTCTCTGTGCTGGATTTTTACCGCCTAAACAAAACGGATGTGTATTTCCCTGAGGCGCCAACGCAGCGGTGACATAGTTTCCAGTTCCAAATGCCGGAGAAATCGCATTGTTGGCTGCCCACTTATACGTCTGCGGTATTTGCGCTGTGGAGGACGAACTCGGTCCAAACCACGCTCGCCAGGTCAACGACCCCACATATACTCCCCAGTCTCCAATATCGGCGGCAGTACTAAACGAACGGAACGTGTCCTCGTTCACGTCATTTTCCGCAGAGGATACGTCTCCGCTATCACCCGTGGATGACGTACCGCAAAGACGTGTCCGACCTCTGTACCCAACCCGAGTTATATTCGATATCGGCAAATGCAATGGGGACAGAAATCCAATTTGGATTGAGGAAGGGTTTGTCACATACTCATCTGAGTTTCCTCGAAATCCACCTTTCCCTCGCTATTTCCCCACGTTTCCGCCTCCGCCTCCTGATTTTGTAAGGTCGTCAAGTGATTGAACGCCGGATCGACACCTGGGCCGCCCAAGAAGAACGCCTCGCCGAGGCCCATGTAGGGTGTCGCGCCGCTGGCAAGATCATCCTCGAAATTTCCATAGGCGGCCTCAGCGTCGGCATATGCAAAGTCCTCAGGCGTCTGGTTTGTACAGGAACCGCCACTGGACTTGCTAAACCCAGTTTGTGGCTGCCAGAACGCGCCGAGCTGCATGATATAGGCGCCGAATTGTCCTGTTAGCGGTGATGGAATGGAGAACGGACCAGAGCCTCCCGGGTAGGTGTATCCGGCAAATCCACTCGTATCACCACCATACCGGTAACCAGTTCCGTCGTTATCTGGCCGAGTTTTTCCAGACGACAGCTCGGTGGTAATGGGACTTAAGAACGTTGGTGCAGCGGTAGCGCAGATCGAATGTTCTGCGGGAGGCGTGAGCAGGACTCCTACAGTAGACCCAGTCGGGTAGTAGATCGGCCTCAATTTTATGCTGGCAACCACGAGATATTGACTGGTATACGATGCCCAACTTGACAGTTTGCCCCGGTTCGATGTCGAGCTCTGGAACTATAGGAGAAAACCGAAATGCCGCAGTGAACGGATAGGAGACCGAGAATAAACCATTTGCTGGCAACGCGGTTAATCGCCTGTTTCCAGCTGTGGCAATCGGTATCGCAGCGTTGGTTTCGCAAGCGCTCGACGCTCTATTCGTTATGCGCCAGACATCCTCTTGACCGTCGTCAATGCCACGAATCGCCCCCTGCCAGGTCGCACGCAGGTTAGTACAGGGACCATTTGCCCGCACTCCCGCTGCCTTCTGCGCTCCCGGCGGCACCGCAGTGGGGAGCGTGTCGCTTGACATAATCGGATCAGTTAAAATTTGAGTGGAGGAACAAACGAGATAGCCGTCATCGGACGTCGTGTCCATTCCATTCGGTATCGCCATATTGGACTTCTCACCCGGAAGAGTTATCGCCAACATGCCGGGGTTTGAACATACCCCGTTGGATGGGTTGACTGTCTCAAAAGTCGCAAAGGCAATAGTTGCGCCATCCGGAGCCAACACGATCTGATCGGTCGGAGGTGGACCTGATACGCCATTCCACTCCTGTGCTATTATGGAGCTACTTTCGCCACCCTGACTTTCGATGTTGGTAAAGCTTGGCAGGCCTTCGAGATAACACTCTTCCTGGCTAACGTTCGAAAGCTCGACGCTTACTACGTAACCATTAATCACCGCCTCCGAATCCCCCTGGCCGCCCAAGGACACGTCGACCGTGCCATCCACGCATTGCTGAGCAATTGGGGCTCCCGCAACTGAACTTCTCGTAAGCGAGTTCGCCAACGCGTCCGTAGAGCAGCTATCGCTATCGCGCGCACAGGCATAGCCCGAAACTTAGGCGCGCCGTTCTTACACCATGGCGTACACCGGCTCCTCGAATGTCAAATTTCATTATCGTCCGCGCCTCCATAAGAGTTTTGGCAATCGTATTTTGGTTGTGACATACTTCTGCACGGCATCCGGTTCACATTATCCGTCAACAGCACGGATTTCGTTATTCGAGGCGTTGGATATAATAAATCTCCTGAGGAATCGACAGCTATCCCTAATGGCGTGCTCAATTGGGCGGAGGTGGGGGGACCGTTATCGCCAGCATCACCGCTCGAACCATTCCCCGCGACGGTCGAAATATCATTGCTGCTGAAGCTGACGTAACGAATCACGGAATTTCCTGTGTCCGATACATAGATACCTGAACTTCCGATGGCTACATCACTCGGAGAAGAGAGGCTCGCGTCCACCGCCAGGCCACCGTCGCCGGAGTAACCCGGTTCGTTCTTGCCAGCAAAGGTCGTCAACGTTCCAGTTGACGCATCCACCATGTCGACCATGTTGTCGCCAGTGTCGGCTATATAAAGATTCCCGCTCGAGTCAACTCCAATTCCGCCCGGATCCAGAAGTTCTGCGTCCGTTGCGGGGCCGCCATTTCCCGAACCGGCGGAATAGCCATTACCTGCATAGGTCTCGATAGTTCCACCCGTGATTTCTCGTAGCGCGTAATTGCCATAGTCAGCGACGAACAAATCGCCACTTGAGTCGAAGGCCAGACCCGCAGGCTCGGATAGTTGGGCGCTTGTTGCGCTACCACCGTCACCAGAGTACCCGCTTGTGCCATCACCAGCAACCGTGCCGATGTCCCCCGAAGAAGTTGACACTTCCCTTATAACGTCGCAGCCACTATCGCTTATATATATGTTACCGGTGGCATCCTCTGAAAGGGCGTCAGGGTTCTGTAGTTCGGCAGCGGTTGCAGGTCCCCCGTCGCCCGAGTATCCACAGGTCCCATTTCCTGCAAAGGTTGAAATGTAGCTCGAAGACGAACTGACTTCGCGAACTACACAGTTGTCAGGGTCCGCAATATATATATCGCTGGAGGCGTCGACCAGGATCGCACTCGGTACTCCGATCTCTGCAGAAGTGGCAGCCGCCCCGTCGCCCGTATAGCCATAAACCCCGTCCCCGGCGACAGTCGAGATAACGCCAGTCGACACAGAGACCATGCGCACTCTAAAGTTATGACCGTCCCCTATATAGACGTTTCCAGAAGAATCCACTGCGACGGCGGTTGGGCCATTTAGCTCTGCCGAGGTGGCTGAACCACCATCTCCTGAGTACCCTCGGATATGGTCTCCAGCAAAGGTTGTTATGATACCCGAGGTCGAAAGCTTTCGAACAACGTTGTTTCCTTGGTCAGCGATATAGATGTTACCGCTAGAGTCGACCCCCAAGCCCTCGGGGTCGTTGAGTTCTGCTGCGGTCGCGATCCCGGTATCCCCAGAATAACCTGCGATGCCATTTCCGGCGACGATCGACTCCGAGTCAGTACTTAGGTTGATTTTGCGCACGACATTATCGGCTGGATCCGATATGTAAATAAAGGACCCAATTTCAGCCAGGCCGCTAGGCTCTTGCGAGACGTTCGTCGGCGTGCCGGCGCCGAACGCGCCAGCATAGGTGGAAATTGTTCCGGATGATACTTCGTGAACCACACTGTTTCCGGTGTCTGCGATATATAGGATTCCGGATGATGAAACGGACACCCCTGTCGGGTCGTTAAGTTGCGCGGACGTTGGGCTGCCCCCGTCACCCGAGTATCCAGGTGTTCCGTTTCCTGCCACGGTGACAATGTGATCGTTCGATGCACGAATTTTTCTGATCACGTTATTTCCGGCGTCAGCGATATATACGTTTCCCGCCGAATCCACTGCTACGGCAGACGGCTCCTGAAGTGTGGCGCTCGTAGCGAGGCCGCCGTCCCCAGAATATCCTGCGACTCCGGTTCCGGCTATTGTGGTGATGTTGCCCGAACTCGCACTGATCTCGCTAAATCACATTATTCCCGGCATCCGCTACATAGATATTGCCGGATGAATCGATGGCGACGTCGCTAGGGTTGAACAGTTCTGCGTTCGTGGGTGCCCCCACCGTCGCCAGAGTAATTGTCATAGTTGTTGCCAATAAGTGTATTAATTTTTCCCGTGGACGCTTGAACTTTACGCACGACGGCATTGCCGTAGTCAGCGATGAATATGTTGCCGGCGGAACCCACGGCTACGCCTGTGGGGCCACTCAGTTCAGCGTCGATGGCAGGACCACCGTCGCCCGAGTACCCGTCAGTTCCGTCTCCTGCGTATGTGGTGATCGTTCCGCTTATAACTTCGCGGACGACATTATTATTCGTATCCTGCGATAAACATGTCTCCGCTTGAGTTGAATGTAACGGCCGATGGTTGATCAAGTTCCGCCGAAGTTGCAGGGCCTCCGTTCCCGGAGTAACCCTCGCTTCCGTCTCCAGCAATGGTCGCAATGTCTCCTGTCGTGGAATACACCTCTCTTGAATCCGGTGTTGTTACCAGTGTCGGTAATAAAGAGATTGTCAGAGGTGTCAATCGCGAGACCCTGCGGTGAGCTGAGTTCTGCGCTTGTCGCCGGACCCCCGTCCCCTGAATAGCCTATAGTTCCATCTCCAGCAAAGGTGGAAATGTGCCCAGTTGACGAAGAGACCTCTGACGGTCACGCCGGCTGATCCGTGGCACGTCTGGGGCGGCTACTACGAGAGCCAGACCCTGATCTGGCGCAGCCGGTGGGTCGGCTCGTCGCGGACGGAGTGCCGGGAGGCGCTGGCCATGCTGGCGGACCCGCATCGCGTGGTGATCCTGCGGCGCATCGAGGCGGTCGACGGGCCGGCCCGGGCCAACCTGCTGCTGACGTCCGGGCCGGGTTCGGGCGCAGCAAGATGACCGGGCTGTCCCGGGCCGGGCGGGCGCAGCACGGTGCGCAAGCTCGCCGGCATCGAGTTCGAGGGCTTCACGTATCCGGAGCGCTTCATCAAGATCGCGACCAGCTTCGATTTCGGCACCGTCAACCGCGACCTGGTGCTGCGCAACTATTTCTCCGATCCGGACGAGTGGTGCAACCTGTTCAAGGTGCGCGGCAAGCGGCCGCCCGGCCTGTGGCGCGCGATCTTCCCAGTCGGCAACGAGGAGCCCGACGAGGTCGCGCTGTCGCCCGAGCGCCTCGAGGCGCGGCTGCAGAAATTCTTCCCGAAGAGCGGGCGCTACGACGTTGAGTACGTCAACGTCTACCCGGTGAGCCAGCGCGTCGCCGCGACCTTCCGCAAGGGCCGCGTGCTGCTTGCGGGCGACAGCGCCCATGTCAACAATCCGATCGGCGGCATGGGCATGAACGGCGGCGTCCACGACGGCATCAACCTCGCCGAGAAGCTCGCGCGGGTGATCCACGGCGAGGCGGGCGACGATCTGCTCGATCTCTACAGCCGCCAGCGCCGCCACGCCGCGGTCGAGTACGTGCAGGCGCAGACCATCACCAACAAGAAGCTGATGGAGGAGCGCGACCCGGCGGCGCGTGCCGCGAAGCTCGACGAGTTGCGCCGCATCGCCGACGACCCGCAGGCCTCGAAGGCGTATATGCGCCGCGCCGCGCTGCTCGACAGCCTGCAGACCGCGAATGCGGTGACTTGAGCGCGTCATCCCGACCACTGGTTGCGTCTGATGTCATTGGCCGCTATACAGCGCGCCATCTCACACGCGGATTCTGGCCCGAAAAGCCGTCCGGTGGCGTTAGCCGGCCGTAAGGTCCTGCTAACGCTCACAAATCCGCGGAGGACCAAACCGGAAAATCAACATGTCGCTACCTGACTATTCGATGCGCCTGCTGCTCGAAGCTGGCGTCCATTTCGGCCATCAGTCCCACCGCTGGAATCCGAAGATGGGCAGTTACATCTTCGGCACCCGCAACAACATCCACATCATCGACCTCGCCCAGACGGTGCCGATGCTGCACCGCGCGCTCGAGGCGGTGAGCGACACGGTCGCCAAGGGCGGCCGCATCCTGTTCGTCGGCACCAAGCGCCAGGCGCAGGACGCGGTGGCCGAGGCTGCCAAGAAGTCGGCGCAGTACTACGTCAATTCGCGCTGGCTCGGCGGCACGCTGACCAACTGGAAGACCATCTCGGAATTGATCAAGCGCCTGCGCAAGCTCGACGAGATGCTCGCCGGCGAGGCGCAAGGCTACACCAAGAAGGAACGCCTCACGCTCACGCGCGAGCGCGACAAGCTCAACCGCGCCCTCGGCGGCATCAAGGACATGGGCGGCCTGCCCGACCTCCTGTTCGTGATCGACACCAACAAGGAAGACATCGCGATCAAGGAGGCGCGCCGCCTCAACATTCCGGTTGCCGCCGTGGTCGACACCAACTGCAATCCGGACGGCATCACGTTTGTGGTGCCGGGCAACGATGACGCCGGCCGCGCCATCACGCTCTACTGCGACCTGATCTCGAAGGCCGCGATCGACGGCATCGGCCGCGCGCAGGGCGAGATGGGCGTCGATGTCGGCGCCGCCGCCGAGCCGGTGGTCGAGGAGTTGCCGCCGGCCGAGAAGTCGCTCGGCTTCGAGGCGCTGTCGGGGCCGCGCGGGGTCGCGGACGATCTCACCAAGCTTACCGGCCTCTCGCCCGCGATCGAGAAGAAGCTCAACGACCTCGGCATCTTCCACTACTGGCAGATTGCCGGCCTCAATGCCGAGGCCGCGCACAATGTCGGCGAGGAGGTGGGGCTGCCGGGCCGCGTCGACGGCTGGATCGCGCAGGCGAAGAAGCTCGGCGCCGAAGCCGAGGCCGAGTAGGCGTCGTTTGCGTGCGACACGCGTGCGACGGCCGGCGCGCTGCCGGCCGTGATCTCTTTCAAGGCATTGTCCGAGGATTGACGGCGATGGCGAACATCAGCGCTTCGATGGTCAAGGACCTGCGCGAAATGACCGGCGCGGGGATGATGGATTGCAAGGCGGCTCTCGCTGAAACGCAGGGCGACATGGAGGCCGCCGGCCTCCTCTTGCGCAAGAAGGGCCTCGCCAAGGCGGCCAAGAAGGCCGGCCGCGTCGCGGCCGAAGGGCTGATCGCGGTCAAGGTCGAGGGAACGAAGGGCGTGCTGGTCGAGGTCAATTCCGAGACCGACTTCGTCGCGCGCAACGACATGTTCCAGGGCCTCGTGAAGATGGTCGCCCAAGTCGCGCTCGATGTCGGCGCCGAAGTCGACAAGATCAAGGCCGCGAAGGTCGGCAGTATCACGATCGAGCATGCGCTCGCCGACGCGGTCGCGACCATCGGCGAGAACATGACGCTGCGCCGCGCCGGCGGGCTCGGCGTCGGCAAGGGCGCGGTGGGCAGCTATGTGCACAACTCGGTCACCGACGGCCTGGGCAAGATCGGCGTGATCGTCGGCCTCGAGAGTACCGGCAAGACCGATGAGCTGGTGCCGCTCGGCCGGCTCGTCGCGATGCATATCGCGGCCTCCAATCCGCTGGCGGTCGAGGCCGCGGGGCTCGATCCGGCGGTGGTCGCGCGCGAGAAGGACGTGCTGGCCGACAAGTTCCGCCAGCAGGGCAAGCCCGAGAACGTCATTGCCAAGATCGTCGAATTGGGGCTCAAGACCTTCTACAAGGAAGTCTGCCTGCTCGAGCAGCCCTATGTGCACGACGACAAGAAGACGGTGGCGCAGGCCTTGAAGGAAGCCGAAGGCAAGGTCGGCGGCCCGATCAAGGTGACCGGCTTCGCGCGTTTCGCCGTGGGCGAAGGGGTCGAGCGGCAGGACGCGGAGAACGCCTGACGCAGCCCCATGCCTGACGCACAGCCCGGGCCGATCTATCGGCGAGTGGTACTCAAGCTCTCGGGCGAGGCCCTGAGCGGCGAGGAGCCGTTCGGCGTCCACCAGCCGACGATCGATCGCTATGCGGCCGACCTCGTCGCCGCCCGCGCGCTCGGCGTGACGCTCGGCATCGTGGTCGGCGGCGGGAACATCCTGCGCGGCGTCCATGTCTCCAAGCAAGGCGTATCGCGGCCGACCGGCGACGCCATGGGCATGCTGGCGACCGTGATGAACGCGCTCGTGCTCGAAGCGGCGCTCGAGCGCGCCGGCGCACCCGCGCGCACCATGTCGGCTTTGACCATGCCGCAGGTATGCGAGACCTATGAGCGCCAGCGCGCGCTGCGCCATCTTGATGAGGGCCGGATCGTGATCTTCGCGGGCGGCACCGGCAACCCGTTCTTCACCACCGATACCACCGCGGTGCTGCGCGCCGCCGAGATCGACGCGCAAGCGGTGCTCAAGGCGACCAGTGTGGACGGCGTCTACAGCGCCGACCCGAAGACGGACAAACAGGCGACCCGGTTCGAGCGGCTGAGCCACGACGAGGCGCTCAGGCGCGAGCTCAAGGTCATGGACGCCACCGCCTTTGCGCTTGCCCGCGAAAACCGTATACCTATCATCGTGTTCTCGATCGCCGCGCGCGGCGCGATCGAAGCCGTGCTGCGCGGACAGGGTAGATCGACCATCGTCGGCGGCTGAGCCGGCGGCGCGGGAGCGTGCGCCAGGGCTTGCGGCCACAGCGGAGGAGAGGCGCTCATGGCAACGGCGACCTACGACTTGAACGAGCTCAAGCGCCGCATGCAGGGCGCGATGGGGGTGCTCAAGCAGGAGCTGAGCGGGCTGCGCACCGGACGTGCCTCGCCGCATCTGCTCGATCACGTGCAGGCGGAGGCCTACGGGACCCACATGCCGCTCAACCAGCTTGCCACCGTCAGCGTGCCCGAGCCGCGCCTCATTTCGGTGCAGGTATGGGACCGCTCGATGGTGCACGCGGTCGAGAAGGCGATCATCGCCGCCAATCTCGGGCTCACGCCCGCGACCGAAGGCCAGGTGATCCGCCTGCGCATCCCCGAGCTCAACGAGGAGCGCCGCAAGGAGCTCGTCAAGGTCGCGCACAAATACACCGAGGCCGCCAAGGTCGCGGTGCGGCACGTACGGCGCGACGGCCTCGACCTGCTCAAGAAGATGGAAAAGGAACACAAGATCAGCGAGGACGACGGCAAGCGGCAGGCTGCCGACGTGCAGAAAGCGACCGACGCCATGATCACCGAGATCGATCAGGCGCTCGCGCACAAAGAAAAAGAGATCATGACGGTGTAGCGCGCGTCCGGGCGGATCGGCCGCCGCAAGCGCGATCAATCCAACGCCCGGGCGCGGCACGGCGCGCAGGGCAAGGCAGGACGGGATGTCCGACAGCGAGGCGGCGCCGACACTGAGCGACGGCTTCGGCGCGCCGCGGCACGTGGCCATCATCATGGACGGCAACGGACGCTGGGCGGCGCAGCGCGGATTGCCGCGCGTCGAGGGCCACCGGCGCGGCGTCGAGGCGTTGCGCCGCACGGTGCGGGCGGCGGGTGATCTCGGCATCGGCTACCTCACGATCTTCTCGTTCAGCTCGGAGAACTGGTCGCGGCCGCCGACCGAGGTGCGCGAGCTGATGGGCCTGCTGCGCCGCTTCGTGCGCAACGACCTTGCCGACCTGCACAAGAGCAATGTGCGCGTGCGCATCATCGGCGAGCGCGAGGATCTCGACCCGGAGATCGGCCGCCTGCTGCAGGAGGCCGAGGATCTCACGCGCCACAACACCGGCCTCGTGCTCGTCGTCGCCTTCAACTACGGCGCCCGCCAGGAGATCGCGCGCGCGGCGCGTCGCGCCGCCGCCGAGGTCGCGGCTGGCCGGCTCAAGCCCGAGGCGATCACCGCCGAGGTGCTCGGCGGCTATCTCGACGCGCCCGACGTGCCCGATCCCGATCTCATCATCCGCACCAGCGGCGAGCAGCGGCTGTCCAACTTCCTGATGTGGCAGGCCGCCTACAGCGAGCTCGTGTTCGTCCCGATCTACTGGCCGGAGTTCGACCGCCGCGTGCTCGAGGAGGCGATCCTCGAATTCCACCGCCGCGAGCGCCGCTTCGGCGGCCTTGTGGCGCGCACCGGATCGTGACGCCGCATCGTGGGCGACCCACCACCACGCGCGACAGCTGCTGAGAGGTCCGGCCGCGAGCTCACCTTGCGTGTCGTGTCCTCGGTCGTGCTCGCGCCGCTCGCGATCGGCATCGCTTGGCTCGGCGGCTGGATTTTCCTCGCCTTCTGGACGTTCGCGGCCTGCGGGATCGTGTGGGAGTGGCGCAAGGTCGCGGCCGAGCGCGCCGCCGTCGGCTTCGGTGAGTGCGCGGTCGTCGCGGCAGCCCTTGCGGCGCTGGTCGGTTTCGGCGGCACGGCGGCCCTCATCGTGGTCTACGGCGCGGCGGTCGAATGGATCGCGACGCGCGGGTGGCCGCTGCGGCACTGGATCGCCGCGGGGGTCGTTTACGCGGGTGCGCTGCCGGTCGCCTGCATCCTCCTGCGCGGCAACGGACCCTATGGATTCGTCGCCATCGTGTTTCTGTTCGCAGTCGTGTGGGCGACCGACATCCTGGCCTATTTCGTCGGGCGGCTCGCCGGCGGCCCCAAGCTGTGGGTGCGGGTGAGCCCGAACAAGACCTGGTCGGGTGCGCTCGGCGGTGCGTGCGGCGCTGCCGTGGCGGCGCTCGTGGTCGCCCACTATGCACACCTCGCGAATCCCCTCGCGGTCGCGGGTCTCGCCCTGCTACTGTCCGCCGCGTCGCAGGTCGGTGACCTGTTCGAGTCGGCGTTCAAGCGGCGGTTCGGCGTCAAGGACGCAAGCCATGTCATTCCCGGGCATGGCGGCCTGATGGACCGTCTCGATGGTTTTCTGGCAGCCGCGGTAGTCGCGGCGTTCATCGGCATTGCGCGTGGCGGCGTCGACGATGCGGCGCGCGGCCTGCTGATGTGGTGAGAAGGATCTTGCCCTTGGGTGTGCGATGACGAGCGCCGTTCCGCTGCTACGATCCGGGCGCGCCTCGGCACCGGCCGCGCGTTCGATCACGATCCTGGGCGCGACGGGCTCGATCGGCGCGAGCACCATTGACTTGATCCGGCGCAATCGCGGCCGCTTCCGCGTCGAGGCGTTGACCGCGGCACGCAACGCGGGCGCCTTGGCGAAGCTCGCCCGCGAGCTCAATGCCAGCTTTGCGGCGGTATCCGACGCGGCGAGTTACGCCGAGCTCGAAGTCGGCGCTTGCGGGCTCCGGTATCGCGGCCGGTGGCGGCGAGGACGCGGTGGTCGAGGCTGCGCAGCGCCCGGCCGACATGGTGATGGGCGCGATCACCGGCGCGGCGGGATTGCGGCCGACGCTTGCAGCGGCCGAGCGCGGCGCGATCGTCGCGCTCGCCAACAAGGAAACGCTGGTGTGCGCCGGCAACCTGTTCATGCGCCGCGCCGCCGCCGCCGGCGCGACCGTGCTGCCGGTCGATTCCGAGCATAACGCGATCTTCCAGGCGCTCGCGGCCGGCACGCGCGAGAACGTGCATCGCATTATCCTGACCGCCTCGGGCGGGCCGTTCCGCACCTGGACCGCGGAGGCGATCCGCGCCGCGACGCCCGAGCAGGCGCTGCGCCATCCCAACTGGTCGATGGGCCCGAAGGTCACGATCGACTCCGCGACGCTGATGAACAAGGGCCTCGAGATCATCGAGGCGCATCACCTGTTCGATGCGCCGGCCGCGCAGATCGACGTGTTCGTGCATCCGCAGTCGATCGTGCACGGGATGGTCGAATACCGCGACGGCTCCATGGTGGCGCAGATCGGCCCGACCGACATGCGGGTGCCGATCGCCCATTGCCTCGCCTGGCCCGACCGGATCGATGCGGCGACGCGCCTCGACTTCGCCCGCCTGCAGAACCTGACCTTCGAGGCTCCGGACCCGGTGCGCTTTCCGGCCCTGCGCCTTGCCCGTCTCGCGCTCGAGACCGGGGCGGGGGCGCCGACCGTGCTCAATGCCGCAAACGAGGTGGCGGTCGCCGAGTTTCTCGAGCGCCGGATCGGGTTTGCGGGAATTCCGGCGCTGGTCGAGGCCACGATCGAGGCCGCATCGGCTCGCGGCATGCTGGTCGACCCCGCGGACGTGCCGTCCGCGCTGGCCATTGACCATGATTCGCGATCGCTGGCGCGGGGCCTTGTGCCCGAAATAGCCTTAAAGGCATCTTAATCCCTCAACCAACCGTTAACTCTGGCGTGGTCGCCCCGCCGGAGTGGAGGACATCGTGATGAGTTGGAATTTCGTCTTACAATTCGGGCTGTTGCCCCATTTCATCTTCGCCTTCGTCCTACCCTTCCTGTTCGTCCTCACAATCATCGTCTTCTTCCATGAGCTTGGCCATTTCCTGGTCGCGCGCTGGTGCGGTATCAAAGTACTCACGTTCTCGATCGGCTTTGGGCCGGAACTCGTGGGCTTCAACGACCGCCATGGCACCCGCTGGAAAGTGTCGCTTATCCCGCTCGGCGGATATGTGAAATTCTTCGGCGACGAGAACGCCGCCAGCGTACCCGACCCGGACGCCATCGCGGCGATGAACCCGGACGAGCGGAAGGTGAGCTTCTTCCACCAGTCGGTGGGCGTGCGCGCTGCCGTGGTGGCGGCCGGCCCGATTGCCAATTTCCTCCTGGCGATCGCGATCTTTGCGACGATCTTTGCGCTGCACGGCAAGGAGGACATAGCGCCACGGGTCGGCGAAGTGCTTCCCGGCAGCGCGGCCGAGGCCGCCGGCTTCAAGCCCGGAGACCTGGTGCTGTCGATCAACGGCAGCACGATCGAAACCTTCGAGGACATGCAGCAGATCGTCTCCCTCAATGCGGATGAGCTGCTCGATGTCGTGGTCGAGCGCGACGGCACGAAGGTCGATTTGCATGCGAGGCCGGCGCTCACGACGGACAAGGATCGGTTTGGCAACATCTATCGCGTCGGGCGCCTCGGCATTAGGCCGCCGAAATCCTCGCTGGAGAACATTCGGACGATCAAGTTCGGGCCTGTCGGCGCGCTGCAAGCGGCTACCAAGCAAACCTGGTTCGTGGTCGACCAGACCTTCCGCTATCTCGGCCGCCTAGTGGTCGGCCGTGCCTCGACCGACCAGCTCGGTGGGCCCCTGCGCATCGCCAAGATGTCGGGCGAGGCGGCCTCGCTCGGGTTCCCCACATTGATGAACTGGGCCGGACTTATTTCGGTCTCGATCGGCCTGTTGAATCTATTTCCGATACCGCTTCTCGATGGGGGTCACCTTTTGTTCTTTGGGATCGAGGCGGCCAGGGGACGGCCGCTCTCGGAGCGCGTTCAGGAAGTTGGATTCCGCATCGGCTTGGCGCTGATCATCATGTTGATGATTTTTACGGTGTGGAACGACGTGTCGCATTTCAGGGCATCCTGAGTGTAACAGTCCTGCAACTTCCTGAGGTTAAAGGACAATGAAGGGGACAAAGTTTGTTTGCGCAGGTGCGTAAAGCCTGTACAAACGACGCCGGAGTCGGGGGGCTCGGCGGGGTCTAAGGGGAACAGGGCGCAGAGCGCATGGGACGTTGCGTGCGGGGTATTCGGGGGCTTGGCATCGCAGCTGGGCTACTCGTCGGGGTAGGTTTCTGTCTGTTGGCCGCGAGTCTCGGCACGGCGGAGCCTGCGCGCGCGCAGTCGGTCTCCCAGATCGTCGTCGAGGGCAACCGGCGGGTCGAGGCGGAGACGATCCGCTCCTACTTCCGCAGCGGCGGCAACTCCGAGCGGCTCGATGCGGCGAGCATCGACGCCGGCCTCAAGGCGCTTTACGCCACCGGTCTCTTCCAGGAACGTCAAGATCAACCAGGCGGGCGGCCGGGTCATCGTCACGGTGATCGAGAACCCGGTCATCAACCGGGTGGCGTTCGAGGGCAACAAGAAGGCCAAGGACGAGCAACTCGCCGCCGAGGTCCAGTCGAAGGCGCGCGGCACCTTCTCGCGCGCGACCGTGCAGGCGGACGTCGAGCGCATCGTCGACGTGTATCATCACAGCGGACGTTACGACGTCCGCGTCACGCCGAAGATCATCGAATTGCCCAACAACCGCGTCGATCTCATCTTCGAGATCAACGAGGGCGACAAGACCGGCGTCGCGTCGATCAGCTTCATCGGCAACAAACACTTTTCCGACTATCGGCTGACCGACGTCATCAAGACCGGCGTCACTCACTGGTGGAGCTTCCTCAAGAACAACGACATCTACGACGCCGACCGCATCGAGGTGGACCGCGATCTGCTGCGCCGCTTCTACCTGCGCAACGGCTTCGCCGATGTCCGCATCGTCTCGGCGAGCGCCGAATACGATCCCGCCAAGAAGGGTTTCGTCATCACCTTCACGATCGAGGAGGGTGAGCAGTACCGGTTCGGCGTGGTCGACATCCAGTCGACCGTGAACGCGGTTCCCCCTGCGTCCCTGCGGCCGATCCTGCGCGTCGCGCCGGGCAACGTCTACAACGCGGACCTGGTGCAGAAGACCGTCGAGGATCTGACCATCGACGTGGCCAAGCGCGGCTATCCGTTCGCGAGCGTCAAGCCGCGCGGCGACCGCGACTTCGACCGCAAGCTCGTCAACGTCGTGTTCACGCTCGAGGAGGGCCCGCACGCCTATATCGAGCGCATCAACATCCGCGGCAACACCAAGACGCGCGACTACGTGATCCGGCGCGAGTTCGACATCGTCGAGGGCGACGCCTACAACCACGCGCTGGTCGACCGCGCCGAGCGGCGGCTGAAGAACCTCAACTACTTCAAGACCGTCAAGATCACGAGCGAGCCGGGCTCGGCGCCCGACCGCGTCATCATCAACGTCGACGTCGAGGAGCAGTCGACCGGCGAGTTCTCGTTCTCGGCCGGCTACTCGACCGCCGACGGCGTGCTCGGCGAAGTGGGCATCGGCGAGCGCAACCTGCTCGGCACCGGCGACATCGCGCGCGCCTCCATCCAGTACGGCTCGCGTGCGCGCGGATTCAACCTGTCGTATGTCGAGCCCTACCTGCTCGGCGAGCGGCTGGCGCTCGGCCTTGACGTGTTCGCCAAGCAGACCACGGACCCGACCTATTTGTCGTACACGTCCTCGACCATCGGCGGCGACATCAAGCTCGGCATCCCGATCACCGACTATCTGACGACGCAGCTGCGCTACACGGTCTATCGGCAGGAAATTCAGCTGCCGCAACAGTTCAACAACTGTAACAACATCAGTCCCAGTAGTGCGAACGGTACGTTCCCGACCCCGGACAAGCAGGCGACCACCATCGATCCGGCGACCGGCTTGCCGTTCGTGACGAATTGTTACGCCGACGGCGAAGCCTCGCTGGCGGTGCGCAAGGAGCTCGCGTCCGGCCCGGTGTTCGTCTCGATGGCCGGCTACGGCTTCACCTACAACACGCTCGACAACAACCGCAATCCGACGAGCGGCTTCCTCGCGTCCATCAACCAGGACATCGCGGGCGTCGGCGGCGACGTGAACTTCATCAAGACCACCGGCGACTTCAAGCTCTACGACGAGATCCTTCCCGACCTCATCGGCCTGCTGCGCTTCCAGGGCGGTATCGCGAGCGGCTGGGGCGGGCAGGGCCTGCGCATGCTCGATCACTTCCAGTCCGGTCCGAACATGGTGCGCGGCTTCGCGCCCTCCGGCTTCGGTCCGCGCGACCTGACGCCCGGTACCAACAACGACGCGCTTGGCGGCTCCATGTACTGGGCCGCGAACTCTCGAGGTCCAGCAGCCGCTGTGGTTCGCGCCCAAGGATTTCGGCATGCGCTTCGCGGTGTTCGCGGATGCCGGCCAGCTGCTCGACTACCGGGGGCCGACATCGTGGGACGTGACCGGCGAGCAGCTCACCACCTGCCCGAGCGCGACCGCGGTCGGCCAGATCTGCAACGACACACTGATCCGTTCGTCGGCCGGCGTGGGCCTGATCTGGGACTCGCCGTTCGGCCCGCTTCGCTTCGACCTCGCCTATCCGATCACCAAGCAGTCGTACGATCACACGCAGCTCTTCCGCTTCGGCGGCGGAACGAAATTCTGATCGGCGCCGGGCCTCCGGCCACAACACGGGCGGCAAACCGGGTGGCATGAGCGAGCCACTGTTTTTCGAACGCGCGCGCGCCCTGACGGTCGGCGAAATCGCGATCCTGACCGGCGCCGAGCCGCGCCCCGCGACCGATCTGGCGCGGCCGATCCGCGACATTGCGCCGCTCGACCGCGCGGGCCCCGGCGACATCACGTTTCTCGACAATCCCAGGTTCGCCTCCGAGCTTGCGACGACGCGCGCGGGCGCCTGCCTCGTCGGCGCGCGCTTCGCAGACAAGGTCCCCGACGGCGTCGCGGCGCTGCGGGCGCGCGAGCCCTATCGCGCCTTCGTCACCGTCGCGCGCGCGCTCTTTCCGACCGCGCAGCGCCCGTCCTCGCTGTTCGGCGCCGAGGGCGTCGCGGCAGGCGCGAGCGTGCATCCCAAGGCGCGGCTCGAGCAGGGCGTGACGGTCGATCCGGGCGCGGTGATCGGCCCGGGCGCCGAGATCGGCGCGGGCTCGGTCATTGCCGCCAATGCGGTGATCGGCCCGCAGGTGCGCATCGGCCGCAATTGCGCGATCGGCGCCGGCGCCTCGATCATGCATGCGCTGATCGGCGATCGCGTGATCATCCATCCGGGCTGCCGCATCGGCCAGGACGGCTTCGGCTTCCTCCCCGAACGCGCCGGGCCGATCGAAGATTCCGCAGACCCGGCGCGTCATCATCCAGGACGACGTGGAGATCGGCGCCAACAGCACGATCGATCGCGGCGCGACCCGCGATACGGTCGTCGGCGAGGGTACCAAGATCGATAATCTGGTGCAGATCGGGCATAATTGCTCGATCGGCCGGCACTGTTTCATCGTCTCGCAGACGGGAATTTCCGGCAGCGTGGACGTTGGAGACTACGCTATGCTGGGCGGCCAGGTCGGGATCGCCGACCATCTGACGATCGGCACCGGCGCGCGGCTCGGCGCGCGCAGCGGCGTCATCACCGACGTGCCGGCCGGCGCGCAATGGGGCGGCTTTCCGGCGCGCCCGTTCCGCGAATGGCTCAAGGCCGAGGCCATGATCGGCAAGATGGCGCGCGGCGGAAAGAGCCGCGACAAGGCCGGGGACGACGAATGAGCGTAGACAGCCTCGGCACGGCCGACATCCAGCGCATCCTCACGGCGTTGCCGCACCGCTATCCGTTCCTCATGGTCGATCGCATCATCAACATCCGCGGCGACGAGTTGGCGGTCGGCATCAAGAACGTGACCGCCAACGAGCCGCAGTTCCTCGGGCACTTTCCCGGCAATCCGGTGTTTCCCGGCGTGCTCCTGATCGAGGGCATGGCGCAGACCGCGGGCGCGATCTGCATCCTGGCGAAGAACCTGGTCGGGCGGCGCCATGTCGTCTACTTCATGACCATCGACAAGGCCAAGTTCCGCAAGCCGGTGACGCCCGGCGACACGGTCGAATATCACGTGACCAAGATGAACCATCGCCGCACCATGTGGTGGTTCCGCGGCGAGGCCAAGGTCGCGGGCGAACTCGTTGCCGAAGCCGAGGTCGGCGCCATGACGGCGGAAGCGCCGGCATGACGGCGATCGATGAAACGGCCCGCGTCGCCCCCGGCGCGGTGATCGGCCAGGACGCCTCGATCGGCCCTTTTTGCGTGATCGGGCCGAACGTCGTCATCGGCGATGGCTGCCGGCTGATCGCCCACGTGCACCTCGCGGGTCGTACCACGATCGGCGCCGGCACCGTGATCTATCCGTTTGCCTCGCTCGGCACGCCGCCGCAGTCGACCCACTACCGCGGCGGCGCGACGCGCCTCGTCATCGGCGCCGACTGCGACGTGCGCGAGGGCGTCACCATGAACCTCGGCACCGAGGACGGCGGCGGCGTCACCACGGTCGGCGACCGCGGCTTCTTCATGGCCAACAGCCACGTCGCCCATGACTGCACGGTCGGCGACGACGTGGTGCTTGCCAACGCCGCGAACGTCGGCGGCCACTGCGTGATCGGCGATCGCGTCGTGATCGGCGGCGGCGTGGCGGTCCATCAGTTCACCCGCATCGGCACGTTCGCGATGATCGGCGGCATGTGCGGCGTGCGCAGCGACGTGATCCCGTACGGCCTTGCGGCCGGCAACTACGCCCAGCTCGAAGGGCTCAACATCGTCGGGATGAAGCGGCGCCAGATGCCGCGCGAGCGCATCCATGCGATCCGCCGCGCCTACCGGCGGCTCTTTCACGGCCCCGGCAAGTTTGCCGACCGGCTCGATGCGGTGGCACATGAGTTCGCCGCCGACGAGGCCGTCATGCAGATCGTGACCTTCATTCGCGAGGGCGATCACCGGCCGCTGTGCCACCCGGGACGCAACAGCGAGGAGTAACGTGCGATGAGTGCGCCGCCGGACCGGCGTGACGCCGCCGCCTCCGTGGACGCAACGCCGCTCGGCATCGTCGCGGGCGGCGGCAGCGTGCCGCTCGCCGTGGCCGATGCGGTGAGCCGGAGCGGCCGGCCGGTCGTCATCTTCGCGGTGCGCGGCTCGGCCGATGAGGCGGTCGCGCGCCATCCGCACCATTGGATCGCGATCGGGCAATTCGGGCGTCTTTTCCGCCTGGCGCATGGCGCGGGGTGCCGCGACCTCGTCTTCATCGGCAAGCTGTCGCGTCCGCGCATCGGGCAGATCCGGCTCGACTGGACGACCTTGCGCCTGCTGCCGCGTCTGGTGCGCGCGTTTCGCGGCGGCGACGACCGCCTGCTGTCGGGGGTCGGGGAAATCTTTGAGGATCATGGTTTCCGCATGGTAGGCGCGCACGAGGTGGCGCCGGAGATCCTCGCGTCCGCCGGCGCCATGGGACGACATTCGCCGGCCGAGCGCGAGCGCGTCGACATCTACCGCGCGCTGGCGCTGCTCGCCGCGATCGGTCCCTATGACGTCGGCCAGTGCGCCGCGATCGCCGACGGCCACGTGCTCGCGATCGAGGCGGCGGAAGGCACCGACCGCATGCTCGATCGCGTCGCGACGCTGCGCCGCGAGGGCTGCGTGCACAGTCCCGCCGGGGTCGGCGTGCTGGTCAAGGCGCCGAAATCCGCCCAGGACCGGCGCTTCGACCTGCCGTCGATCGGCCCGCACACCGTCGAGGGCGTGGCGCGCGCGGGCCTCGCGGGCCTTGCGTTCGTCGCCGGCGCGACCATCGTGGCGGATGCCGACCGCCTCGTGCGGATCGCCGACGAGCGCGGGCTGTTCGTGATCGGCGTGTCGCCGGGCGAGGCGCCACAATGACGGACGCGACGGCGCCGCGCGACCACGCGCCCTTGAGGATCTTCATCATCGCCGGCGAGGAATCGGGCGACCTTCTCGGCAGCGCCCTGATCGCGGCGCTACGGCGAAGCACGCACATGCCGCTCGCCTTCGAGGGTATCGGCGGACGCGCGATGGCGGCGCAGGGCGTCGCCAGCCTGTTTCCGATCGACCATCTCGCGATCGTCGGCGTCAGCGCCATCCCGCGCCGGCTGCCCGCGATCCTGCGCAGCATCCGTCATGCGGCCGAGCGCGTCGTCGCGGCGCGGCCCGATGTGCTGGTCATCATCGACAGCCCTGATTTCACCCATCGGGTGGCGCGGCGCGTGCGCGCGGCGGCGCCGAGCATCCCGATCGTCAACTACGTATCGCCCTCGGTGTGGGCCTGGCGGCTGGGGCGCGCGCGCGCGATGCGCGGCTATGTGGACCACGTGCTGGCGCTGCTCCCGTTCGAGCCAGCCGTCCATGCGCGCCTCGGCGGCCCGGTCTGCACCTTCGTCGGCCATCCGCTTGCCGAGGAGATCGCGCTGCTGCGGCCCAACGCCGAGGAAACGGCGCGGCGCGGCGCCGCGCCGCCGGTCGTGCTGCTCCTGCCGGGCAGCCGGTCGGGCGAGATCGCCCGCCATCTCAAGGTCTTCGGCGCCGCGGCGGCGCGCACGGCGGATCGTTGCGGCCCGATCGACCTCGTGCTGCCGACCGTGCCGCATCTCGCCGAGCGGGTGCGGCACGAGACCGCGGGTTGGCGCGCCCGGCCGCGCGTCGTCGTCGAGACGGCCGACAAATGGGCCGCCTTCCGCGTGGCGCGGGCGGCGCTCGCCGCATCCGGGACCGTGACGCTCGAGCTCGCGCTCGCCGGCGTCCCGACGGTCGTCGTCTACCGGGTCGCGCTTCTCTCCGAGCTCATCTACCGCGCGGCCGTGCGGGTGCCGACGATCGTGCTCGCCAACCTCGTGCTCGGCGAGAACGTGGTGCCGGAGATCACTCAGCGGCAGGCGACACCCGAGCGGCTCGCCGCTGCGCTCGCGCCGCTGATCGCCGACGCGCCCGAGCGGCACGCGCAGCTCGCCGCGCTCGCGCGCATCGATGCCATCATGGAGATCGGCACGACGCGCCCGAGCGAGACCGCGGCCGAGATCGTGCTCCGGCTCGCGCGGCAAGGGCGGGCTTGATATGAATCCGCACAAGAAACGTCGACTACGGGAGGTCTCATGCGCGCATCCTTCGGATCGGCTTTCACGGTACTGGCTCTGATCGCGCTCGCGGCGCCGCTGGTCGCGCAGACGCCCCCGCCCCCCATCATCAAGACGCAGGGCCTGCGCCAGATCTCGGCCCACGTGCAGATCATTCCGGACGAGAGCGTGCCGATGGTGCCCAACGTCGGCTATGTCATCGGCGAGCGCGGCGTGCTGGTGATCGACACCGGGCTCGGACCGCCCAACGGCGCGGCCGTGTACGCGGTGGCGCAGAAGCTCGCCGGCGCCAAGCAGCTTTATCTCGTCACCACCCACGTCCATCCCGAGCACGATCTCGGCGCCCAGGCCTTCCCGGCGACCACCAAGCTGATCCGCTCGACCGACCAGGCGAAGGACATCTCCGAGTTCGGCCTGCAGCTCGCCGACATTTTTGCCAAGCGCTCCGCGATCAACGCCGAGCTGCTCAAGGGCGCCGACTTCCGCAAGGCCGACATCACGTTCGAGCGCGACTACGATCTCGACCTCGGCGGCGTGCACGCGAAGCTCACCGCCATGGGGGCCAATCACACGGCCGGCGATACGATCATCTGGGTCGACGCCGACAGCAATACGGAACGTCGAAGCGGCAAGAAGAG
>CAVPGG010000281.1:0-83191 GCA_963703755.1 uncultured Pseudomonadota bacterium | reverse complement strand
CAACACCGTTCATCATATCATCATTTCCCATATCCAACGTGGAAATCCACGGTTACCTTTCACGATCTTCCAGACCCGGAATTTGCCGTGTCCAACCTCTGCTGCCTCTGCTCTCCCACCGCTTTCGCTATCGAATACGCCGCGTGCCGGTTCTCGCATGCGCCAGGCGAGTAAGGCGACGATCAAGCCGGGCAAATACCGACGATGTAAAAAGCCCACCGCCATCCCAGTGTGTCCGCTACTAGTCCACCTAGCGAGACCCCGATGGCTGCACCTACCAGCGTCCCAATCGACCAGAACGAGAGCACGCGGCCTCGACTGGCTTTACTAAAAAAGTCGCCCAACAGTGAAAGTGAGGCAGGCGCATACCCTGCCTCGCCAATACCCAGTATTGAACGCACACTGAACAACTGTACCAAATTTTGTGTGAATCCTGCCAGAGCAGTAGATACACTCCACATGCCAACGCAGAGCGCAACTATATTTTTTCGTATACCTCTATCGGCCCATACACCCAAGGGAAGTGTCGCGACCGCATACACGATCAGGAAGGACGAGATGAGCAGACCTCCCTGAAAGTCTGACAGGTTAAAATCGGCTTTGATTCTCGGTAGAACTGCTGAAAGCACATAGCGATCCGCATAATTCAGCACATTAACCACGAAGAGCACGGTAAAGGCAAAGGCCGCCTGCCCTCTTGTCGGTCTCAAGGAATATTTGCGCTCATTGGTTGTCTTGGGAGCCACTGTTGTCATATAAACTCTTCTTCTCTCTTATCTCATTTTATTTAGAAGGGAATCTTGCCAACTCTGTCTAGTATAACTCATGTGCTACAACACATCTTACGCATTGTTCTGGCAAAGGTTGCAAAAAAGCATGGGTACGCAACTTTCGTCGTCGTCAATCGTCTTACTACTTGAGTACGAGAATACAATAGTTTTAAGGTTTTGGACAAGAATGTCACCGTTGCAGGTCCGATTACCGTCCGCCTGCGTGTATCCAGCAGTGGGTCGGATGCGGACTTCGACGTGAAACTCATCGATGAGTACCCCCATAGCGCTCCCTCAGCAGGGTATCAATTATTGATTCGCGGCGAGCCAATGCGGTCGCGCTTTCGGAATTCGTTCTCGAACCCAGAGGCGTTGAAACCGGATCAGGTGACCGAGATAAATTTCACCCATGCCTGATGTAAACCATACCTTCCTGCGCGGACACCGGATCGTGGTCCAGGTACAGTAGGTCCGTGGTTCCCACTAGTGGATATGAATCCGCAAACGTTCGTGAAGATTCCCAGCGCGAAGTCAACGGATTTCGTCAAAGCAAAACAGCGTGTTTTCCACACGCCCCAGGCCGATTCCGCAATTGTTCTGCCGTTTCTCCAAACTGATAGTCCGCCTCCGGATTCCGCAACGATATTCTCGTCTTCTCGTAACCCAAGCCCAGGTTCGCATATCCGGACTGGGGATTTTTGCGGCCGCCGGCAGGATTTTTGGTCCACTCAAAATGTACTTTGCAATTTTGCCCCGAGGGAATGCGACTTCCTTTTGGGGGAGTAGTCACTCGCCGGCAAATGCTGAACATGACGACCCAGCCTCAGGAACAGACAAAATTTCAGAAAAAAGTCCTCACGGCCAAACTGTCGAAGTCCGGACTGATTTCGCCTGCACTCAAAGCATCTGGAGTTCAAGGTGAACGAAGCAGGAGCAATTTCCCTTCAAGGCGGGGCAGTTTGTCTCGATTCGCGAGATGCGGCCGGACGGGAAATGGCACACGCGCGCCTATTCGATCGCGTCGCCGCCACGTACCGACGGCACTTTCGACGTCGTTCTCAATCGTGTCGAGGACGGCTTCATGTCGAATTGGCTCTGCGATATCGAAGTGGGGACCGACGTCACGTTTCACGGCCCTCACGGCCTGTTCGTTATGCGCGAGCCGAAGCATGATGCCGTGTTCATCGCAACCGGAACGGGCATAGCGCCCTTCCGCCAGCATGGTGCAATGGCTCTTCGCCGAACCCGAGCGCAATCAGGATCGCCACATTCGGCTGGTATTCGGAACCCGCTACGAGCACGGCATCTACTACAAGGAAGAGTTCGAGCAGATCGACCGCGACAAGCACCCCAATTTTCATTACGTCTGCACGCTCAGCCGTTGCAAAGACGAATGGCAGGGTTGTCGTGGTTATGTGCAGGACCACGTACGTGAAATCGTGCGCGGCCGTTCCGACATGATTGCGTACATCTGCGGCTTGAACGACATGGTGGACCATAACCGCAAGATGCTGATGGAAGAAATGGGTTGGGACCGCAAGCAGATTGTGTTTGAGCGCTACGATTAAGGCAGCATTTGAGCAATTAGCAGTTGGCATTTAGCCAACCCGATTCCAGGTGCGTTGTTCCTGCCACGATGAATAGCCATCAGGTCAGGCTCGATCGTCTCTGCTTGTCTCGGTACTATCGATTTGCTCTCGCCTGTTTTCTGATTGCTGCATGCGGTAGCGCTTGCGCTCAGGACTGGAAGAAGGTTCACCGAGCCGACGACGAGAAGTGGGCCAAGACGACCGGGCTGGATTCCTCGGTTATTCAAAATGTCGCGGATGGCTTCCAATGCCGCCGATGAGAAGGACGACGACTCGCGCATTGGGAATGTCGACCTGAAGGGCTTGCCGAACGGCACGACGTGTTGTTCGGCACCTATGCGGGCGAGAAGAACTGTTTGACCATCACCGTCTTTCGGCAGTTCTCGCCGACACGGTTCACGAAACAGTGGTCCGTCCAGAGCAGCCGCCTGACGGTACCGGTTTCTGCGACACTGATTTCGGGAGCGCAGCCGCCGACGCTACCAACGGCATTATCGCGGTGAACGCGTCCGACGCTGGCGGAAAAACGGGGACGTCACCTACACCGTTTACGCCTACGACTGGAACGGCATTACCTATCGTTTCGCCGGAGAGAAAGATGTGCAGGGAAGATGATTGGCGCAGGGTCGTTTTGTGTCAGAGCACGTCTTGTACGGGCTTCGGAAGAACCGCTTCCAAGCCGTGTCGCCGGCTGAAGCCGGCTCGGGTCAACAAAAAAATGGATGATTGGCACGAGTAAACTCGTGCCCTGACACAAAGCACCTGTAATCGGGTTTTTTCAGCAGCCTGCGGGCTCGTGCCCTGACACCTAGTTGCCACTCACGAAAACGTAGATTTATCGAGCATCTCCGAATGAGGTGATAAGTTACCAAAGCAGTTTCCCGCTTACTTCAACGCATTCCCCAGGAAGCCCGAAGACATCCTGCTTAAGATGATCGAGCGAGTCGCTGCGCAGATACATCATGTGCCCGGCTTCGTAATAGCCCAACGTGATCTTCTGGTGCTGCCCGGGCTCCAGGTTCATGTGGTTCAGCGTGTACTGCGTAGCGAAATATGGCGTCGCCAGATCGTAGTAGCCGGACGCGACGAACAGCTTCATGTACGGGTTCTTGACGAATGCCTGCCTCAAGGATTCGCTGGTGTCGGGGAATCCCTCTCTGGCCGATCCCCAATCCCAGCGCGGCAGCCCCTCCAGCACGTTGTATTCGATGTCGGTCTTGTAGCCGAGATCAGCACGCACGTAGTTGTTGAAGGTCGCGGTGAAGGGCGGACGAATCACCGCCATGGTCGGATCGTAAAAGTCCCCCTGCGGACCGGTAGAGAGTGGACCGGTGAATCGGCTGTCCAAGCGTCCGACGATCAATCGCTGGTGGCGCAAGAGCTCTCCGGCAGAAGATCCACTGCTTGACGCGGAGATCGTTCTCCTCGATGACACTGCGCTCCAGACCGGTAAAACGCGCAAGCTGCTCGACGATGTTTTGTCGCTCCTGCAGGCTTAGATTGTCGCCTTTTCCGAGAGCCGCAGCGTAAGGCCCGGACGCAAACTCTTCCGCCTCGCGCAAGACGCTTTGCAAGTCTTTCTGCTGCAGATCGGGCGGCAGCTTCTTGTGGAACCATGCGGTCGACGTGTAACTGGAAGGTATACCTCGTAGGGCAGATCGTTACCGCGCGAGAATTCGAGTGTCTGGAAGTTCAACACGGAGGAGACCAGACAACTCCACTCAGCGCGACCCCTTTGTCTATGAGATATCCGCTCAGGCCGGCGGCGCGAGTGGTGCCGTAGCTTTCGCCGACGAGGAAGGGGGCGACGTCCAGCGCTGATACCTGGTCAGGTAAAGGCGGATGAACTCGCCTACCGAGGAGATATCGCCCTTTAATCCGAAGAACTTCTTCTCGAAGTCTTTCTTAGTGGCCCGGCTGTAGCCGGTTCCGACCGGATCAATGAAAACCAGGTCGGTCTGGTCGAGCCAGGTCTGCTGATTGTCGATGAGCTCAAAGGGCGGCGGAGGCATGCTGCCATCCGGCAACATCTTCACGCGCCGCGGGCCGATCGCACCGATGTGCAGCCAGATCGATGCAGAGCCTGGGCCTCCATTGAACGAGAACATCAGCGGACGGTTGGGACCGGCGCTGTCGAGGGTATAGGCGACGAAGAACATGTTGGCTTCGACTTCGTCGGTCTCGCTGTTGCGGATGGCATCAGCCCGGTGGTTGCCGTGTAGCGCAAAACGCGGCCACCAATATGGATCTCGTGGTGGGTGACGATAGGAGCGGTTTCTTTCTGCGCATCGTTGCTCTTGGGAGCCTCGGTTGCCGGCTTCAGTGTCGCGGATTTCTCCGCTGTCTGCGGTTGATTGCCGGCGCTCTTCTGCTCCGCTTCCTTTTCCTGCGCTACCGCGCCGGCCAGCAGGCTCAGTGATAGGGTGCATACCGCAACGAAATGACGCAACCTCATCCCCTCGCCGCCTTCCGGCGCTCGCGCTCGACCTTGGACGCTTCACGGCGGCGCAAAGCGCCTTCATAGCGTCGCTTGTCTTCTTCGGTCTCCGGAATCACGGGCGCGACTTCCAGCTTCCGTCCATGACGGTCAACCGCAACAAAGGTTAGATAGGCGGTTGCCACCTTCTGACGAGTGCCCGAAATATAGTTCTCAACCAGCACTTTGACACCGACTTCCATCGAGGTGTGGAAGACGCGATTGACCGCAGACTGCAAGATAACCATGTCGCCCACATGCACCGGCACCAGGAAATCGATGTGGTCCATGGAGGCAGTGACGGCATAAGAGTGCGAATGGCGATGAGCAGCCAGCGCCCCAGCCAGATCGATCCAGTGCATCAATCGGCCGCCGAGCAGCGCTCCAAGCGGGTTGGTGTCGTTCGGCAGAACGAGTTCGATCATTTCTGATTTCGACTCGCTCACCGGCCTCGGTCGTAAATTGCTTTCAGTGTCGTTCATATCTTCTTGGAGTGAATGTGGCTCAGACTCCGGACTGCTGGCGCTTCTGCAGTTGCGCCTGCACATAGCACTCGGCCATGCGTTGCACGCGCGCGTCGTCATGCCTGCTCAGCCATGTCGCCGATGCCTTTTCGTATAGAAGCTCTCCATGGGACGCAGGTAGATGGGCGAGTTCGCTGGCGAATCGCACATGGAGGATGCCGTTGCATTCCTCTCCCAGCGCGAAACGTACCGCATCGGCGTGGCGATCGGCGGGTAGTCGGCAAGCAGTTTTTCGCGTAACCCAGATTGCATCCCGACTTAAGTTCGTCCTCGGAGGGATGAACTCCATCGTGCCCGGGAGCCGTACACATGCCTGACCATCCGGCAGCCAGCGGAAGACGCTGTGGAAACGGCCAGTCGGATTCAAATCGTTGTTCGGGCATGAAAAAAGGGCAAGCCACAGTTTCCTCACGAATCGGTAGGTAAATGCCAATTGTAATGGGCGACCTGCTCAGTATCCAGCGATGCTCGACTTCCAATGCCGGCATCGCCATGCGATGATCGAAGATTGGAGAGCCTATATGCCCGACGCCGGTCGCGTAGCCACCCTGAAAGAGCTTCTTACCGCTAATCCTGACGATGCCTTTGCTCGCTACGCGCTTGGGCTGGAGTATTCCGGATCAGGCGACACCGAGGCAGCCTTGGCCGAATTCCAGCGCCTGTTATCCTCTCATCCCGACTACACCAATGGCTACTTTATGGCCGCCCAAACGCTTGCTCGCGCCGATCGCAATGACGAAGCTCGCGCGATGCTGCAGAGCGGAATCGAGTCGGCACGACGTACGCGCAATCAGCACGCTCTCGCCGAAATGGAAGGCATGCTCGACGAGCTGGACCGCGGCTGAGATCGGGGATCGCTTCAAATCTTGCTTCTTTAGGCGATAATGGCGGGAGGATGCTCCAGCTCCCATCGTCGAGGGCCGAGTACGCGAAACGCCGGTTCCGTATCGCCCTGCTGTGTGCGGCGTTGCTATGTCTCAGCGCGGCGGCGATCGCGCAGACTTCTTCTGTTAAGTCTTTGCTCGGGGTAGGACAATCGAAACCAACTGCGCCGGCAACTCCTGCACCGAGCCAGCCTGTCGCGCCTGCCCCGGCAGCTCCAACGGCAATCCCTCTTCCCGATGTAGCCTCTCGCTCCGAAGACTTGAAGCGCACGCTGCGCGGCGTTACCGATCAGCTGCCCACGCAAGAACAAGTGGATTCGGCAAAGACCACTCTGGATGAACGCGACGAGGCACTGCAAGCCCGGCAGAAGGCCGTCGATGAGCTGCTGGCCGGGACGCCAAGCACTCTGGAGCTGCGCGAGGAAGAAAACTATTGGCGGGCCAAACAGAAGGAGACCGGCGACCTTCGCAATCAGTTACTGGCGTGGGCGAACGCTGCGCAAGCAGGAGTGCAGCAGTTGCAAGCGGAGCAGCCCGTCTGGAACGCGACACTACAGCAGAACGAATCCACGCCCGACCTGGGACCGACCCTGGAGGTCATAAAGAAGTCGGTCAGCGAACTGCAGCGGGTTACAAAGCATGCGCAGGATGAGTTGCGCGTCATCGTCAATCTGCAGATCCGCGGCGCCAGCCAGGACCAGCTCGCAATCGACGCTCTGGACCGTTTGCAGAAGGCTCGCGAGTATGTCGATAGCCGCATCTTCGAGCGCGACAGCCTGCCCCTCTGGCAGGTGGAACAACGGCGGCAGGTTGGCGAAAACAAAGAGCTTTTTCAAACGGCTACCAACCGGCTGATGGGAATCCGCGCCTTCGCGGTTCAAACCGGCGGCGCGATTGTCTGTCTGCTTATCTTCCTCGCGTTGTGTCTTGTCGGTGCCTATCACCTTAGCGTCAGGACGAGAGGTAAGCTTCCTCAAAACGAGGAGCAAGTTGAGGCACTGCACATTGCGCACCACTGGATTGCGCTGGGGGTGCTGCCGCCGCTGCTGTTTGCATACCTGCTGGCTCCGCTTGCTCCTCTGTCGCTGGTCGGTCTGGTGATCCTAGCGTCCTTTGTTCCAATCCTCATCCTGCTGCCACCTCTCATTCAACCGCGTTTCCGGTTGCTGCTGTATTGCATCGCCGCCGTTTATACGTTCAATGCTTTTGTGGCGTGGATTTCGTTTTCGCCAACCCACAAAAGGGAGATGCAGTTTCTGGCGAATGTTGCTGTGTTTGCGATCTTTGCATTTCTCGTGCGTCCGAAGCGTATTTTCCTGGCGGATGATACCGGGTGGATGACGTGGCTGCGCATCTTCGGAATCCGCGTTGGCGTTGCGGTACTGGGAATCTCGCTGCTGGCGAATTTGTTTGGCTATGTCAAGCTGTCGCAGTTTCTCGGCATCTTGTGCATCTACAGCACGTTCATCGCGATCAGCGTGCTCACCGGAGTCAAGGTGTTCACGCGTTTGCTGCTGGAAGGCGCAGACAGGCCGGCGGCGCAGCGGTTGGCACTAGTCCGCATGCACCGTGACGGCATTGTGCGCTGGGTGCCGCGAGTGCTTCAGTGGGGCGGCGTCGTGATCTGGCTGTTCGTTACTGTCAACCTGCTCGGTTTGAGTGACTGGATCAGTAAAGGCTTCAATGATGTGCTGGGTTTCCGTATTGCCGGCGGCTCGGCCGGCGTCACGTTGGGAGGCGTGCTCGGGTTCTTCGTGATTCTGTTAATCGGCTACGGCATTTCCAGTTCCGTGCGCTTTCTGCTGCGCGAAGAGCTGCTCAGTCACTTCCATCTTTCGCGCGGACTGCCCGAGCTGATCTCTTCCATGCTGCACTATGTCCTGCTGCTCCTGGTGTTCTTTCTTGCCGTGAATACCGGAGGCGTAGAGCTGAACAAGTTCACGGTTCTGACCGGCGCGCTTGGCGTTGGTGTCGGCTTCGGGTTGCAGAACATCGTCAACAACTTCGTTTCCGGTTTGATCCTGCAATTTGAGCGCCCCATCCACATCGGCGATGTCCTCGATATCGACAACACCACCGGTAAAGTGACCCGGATCGGAATTCGCTCCAGTACGATCAAGACGTTCCAGGGCGCCGAAGTGATCATCCCCAACGCCAATTTCATTTCCGGCAAAGTAATCAACTGGACGCTCTCGGAATCGCTTCGTCGGGTGGAACTGCCCGTAGGTGTGGCATACGGGAGCGATGCCAAGCTAGTGTCGAAGCTGCTTGAACAGGCTGCGACCGTCCACGAAAGCGTTTTGACCTCACCCGCTCCCGCGGTTTATTTCAAGGAATTTGCCGATAGCTCGCTCAACTTCGAACTGCAGTTCTGGGTGATGCAAGAGAGCAACACGGTGAAGGTGAAGAGCGAGGTTGCGCTCGCCGTGATGGACCTGCTCGATCAGGCGGGAATCGAGATTCCGTACCCGCAACGCGACCTTCGGCTGCGGGCCGTCGATCCCACTGCAGCTGCCTTGCTCGCCTCGAATGGATCGGAAAGCTCATCTGCCGGTCCCGCCAGCGATCCTACGGAGCCTCTGATCATCGAAAGCCCCAAGATCCGCCCGGTCGGAAAGGGCTAGCGCTTCTCGCATTTCTTGTCCCGTTCCTAGCCAGGCTCTCGGACTTTCCGCATCGTCGCACGCTCGACTTGCCTCTAATGGTCAGTCGCTTTCTCGCACAACCGTCGACTGCACTGCGAGTGATCAAGCTCACCCGCGGGTGTGATCAGCATAGGCGTAGAATACGGACATTCGTACTCGTCACGTCCGCCGCAGGAAGAGTGCGGAGGTGACCGGGAGGTATCCAGCCCTTGAGCAATCTTCCACAGACTCTGGCCGAGCTCCGCCGCAGCGACCAATTTTCAGAAGAACGTATGCGTCACCGTCGCGTGAAGGACGAGATGCGCGACAACCTGATCGGACGGTTGCGCGGCGACGGCCCTATTTTCTCTGGCATCGTCGGGTATGACGACACCGTTGTGCCCCAGATCATCAACGCAGTTCTTTCCCGGCACAACTTCATCCTGCTGGGGTTGCGCGGTCAGGCCAAGAGCCGCATCCTGCGCGCGCTCACGACGCTGCTCGATCCGCGGATCGCCGTACCTGGCCGGCTGCGAAATCCACGACAATCCTGTACGATCCCATCTGCCGCCGTTGCCGCGAGCTGATTGTCAGCAATCCCGATGACGCGCCAATCGCGTACTTGTCGGCCGAAGAGCGTTATGTAGAGAAGCTGGCGACGCCGGACGTGACCATTGCCGACCTAATCGGCGACATCGATCCCATCAAGGCGGCGCGAAGAGTGGTCACGAGCTTGCAGCGAATACACGGTGCATTATGGACTGCTCCCGCGCGCCAATCGCGGCATATTCGCCATCAACGAACTGCCCGATCTCGCCGGAAAAATTCAGGTCGGCCTGTTCAACATCATGCAGGAAGGCGATGTGCAGATTAAGGGCTACCCGGTGCGTCTGCCGCTCGATGTGGCGATGGTGTTCAGCGCCAATCCTGAGGACTATACCGCTCGCGGCAAAATCATCACACCGCTCAAAGACCGCATCGGCTCCGAGATTCGTACCCACTACCCGGCGACCGTCGACGAAGGCGATCACCATCACCACGCAAGAGGCCTGGACCAGCGCGGACGGCTATCAATTGCAAGTCCCCGACTTCGTACGCCAGGTGATCGAGCAAATTGCCTTCATCGCACGCGAAGATAAACGCATCGACAAGCGTTCGGGGCGTGAGTCCAGCGTCTACCGATTAGCGCGCCGGAGAACGTTGTGTCGAATGCCGAGCGCCGCGCGATTCGTTCAGGCGAGAAGCTGGTGGTTCCGCGGATCGGCGACATCTACGCCGCTCTACCGGCAATGACCGGCAAGCTCGAACTGGAATATGAAGGCGAGCTGAAGGGCGCCGACAATGTAGTGCGCGAGATCATTCGCGCGGCCGTCGCTCGTCATACGACAAATACTTCCATGGCAACAACAACATGAACCAGGTCGTGCAGTGGTTCGATCTGGGTGGCGAGATCCAGTTGCGCGATTCGTCCGGAGCGCAAGAGATGCTGCACAAGCTACGCGGCATCCAGGGCCTGCTCGACAAGCTGAGTGGATTGGGGCTGAGCGGCAAAGAGCCGTCGGAAATGCTGGTCTCGGGAGCGGAGTTCATCCTTGAGGGTCTGTACGCGCACAAAAAGATCGGGCGCAGCGAGGAGCGAATGTTTACCGCGGGCGAGAAGCAGCCAAGACGCGAGAAACAGAACTTCCGCGAGGAAGAAGAGGAGCGGGAGTTCCGGCGGCAGAGAAGGCCGTTTAATTAGCCGTTAGCTGTGAGCCATCAGCCGTGAGCTTAAGGCGACCCGGGTTAGCTCACAGCTGAGAGCCCACGGTTTATGGCGAGTTCTTGATCATGGCCAGATTCATCAAATATAAGAAGTATGTACCCGAGCCCGCCTCCGAGATGAGCCTGGAGGACCTGCTGAACGCGTTATCGGATTACCTGTTGCAAAGCGGCTTCCAGCAGCAGTACATGGATTCCTTCAACATGGACGATGCGGAGCAGACGCTAGACGACCTGCGCCAGGCGATCGCCGACGCCATGCTCAACAGCGACATGCTCGATGAGCAGATGCGCGAGCAGATCGAGAACATGAGCGCCGAGCAACTCGAGCAATTGATCGATCAGCTTATCGAACGCATGGAGCAGGAAGACTACATCACCGTCGATCAGCCGCACGATCCCTCGCGCTCCTCGACCGCTGGCGGACAGGTTGGCGACGCGCAATCGCAAGCGCGCTTCGAGATCACCGATAAGGGGCTCGACTTTTTAGGCTTCCGCGCGTTGCGGGATTTGCTTGGCTCACTTGGTAAAGTCCAGCTTTGGACGCCACGATACGCGCGACACTGCGACCGGCATTGAAGCCAGCGGCGCCTCCAAGACCTACGAATTCGGCGACACCATCAACCTCGACATTACCGCGACACTCTCCAATGCAATTAAGCGCGAGGGCCTAGGCCTGCCGCTGAACATCGAGTACAGCGATCTCCAGGTACATCAGTGCGAATATCAGTCCTCATGTGCGACGGTGCTGATGCTCGACTGCTCGCACTCGATGATCCTGTACGGCGAAGATCGCTTCACCCCGGCGAAGAAAGTCGCAATGGCGCTGTCTCACCTGATTCGTACGCAGTATCCCGGAGACTCGCTGTCGCTGGTGCTCTTCCCGGCTGGGACGGCGGCAGCTACTGGGGCCATGTCGGCTACCCGAGCGACCTCGCGGGCGGCCAGCAGCCGGCCTTCATCGGCTATCAGCCGTTCATCGACACCGAGACGGAATCCACCGGCGGGCGCAACTCCTACCTGATCGATCACGACATCGACGTGATCCCGGGCCAGTCGGGCGGACCGTATTTCGGCTGGTGGGGCAGCGAGCCGTGGCCGCGCGTGGTGGCAATCCAGAGCGGGCAGCAGCACGGCAGCCCGACCGGCCCGAATGATTGCGGCGGCGGCAATCCGCTGCCGGATCTGATCAGCTACGCGCTGGCGCAGGCGCCGTGACGATGAGCGCACGGCGGTTGCGCTCGTTCTCCCCGCGTGCGGGGAGAGGAAGCGCACGTCAATGCTCACCGCACATGAGTTCACTCGGTGGGCTGTCGGGTGCGCTTCTTCGTTTTCGCGCGGAGTTGGTGAACGGTGGCGGTCCTGCCCGCGCTTTGCCGCAACGCCGACGTGAGGTCGACGGGCCGGTGGTGCTTCTTGAGCAGGTCCGCAAAAGCCTCGTCGGCGAGCTCCTGGAAATCCTTCATCTGGTCGCGCGCGAGCAATCGGAGCGCGTGCCACGTCTCGTCGTCGATCTGGATGCGCTTGCCGGGCATCTGAATCCTTGATTGCCTGGGATTCTAACGAATGGAGGCCATTCTCGGGTGGGTCGGGCCACGAAAGCAATTGGTTCGCCCCGTATTGATGCAAAATTAGTGTTCCGACCACTTTGGCGCGGGTGCGCCCTTGCGAGCCCGCCCGCGGGCGGAACGCGCCCGCCAATTCCCGCGTTGCTCCCTCGGTGTGCGGCACGGAGGAACCGCGCGGAGGAACTCATGCGGTCAGCGCAGGAACTCGAGGCCGAGCTGGTGCGGACGCGCCGCCGGCTCTACCGATTGACCGGCTGGATGACGCTCGCCTTCATCGCCTGCCTCGGGGTGGTGTTCGCGGCGGTCGGCGGCGCGCTGATCGTGGTCGACAAGCGCGCGACGAACATGCTCGGCGCGAATGCGGGCCAGACGCGCGAGGCCGCGAACGCGCGGGCGCATGCCACCCCGCCTGCGCCCGCCCCGTCGGCACCAATCGCGGGCAATGCCGCGATCCATGCGGGCGCGGCGGCGCGCACGACCGTCGCGGCCGCGCCGGCACGGCCGCAGGCGCCGCCGCCCGAAACCCTCGGATCGGCGAGCGCGCCGATGCCGCTCGCGGCGCAGGTCGAGCCGCCAGCGCCGCCCGCGACCGGCGCCGTGGCGGTGAAGCCCGCGCCGGCGCAAGCCGCCGAGGTGACGCCGCCGCCGCAGGCGAAGCCGCCGCGCCCAACCGATGCGAAGCGGACCGCGCATGCGCGCATGAAGATCGATGCGCGCGAGCGCGCGGGGACCGATGCGCGCGAGCGCGCGGCGCGGCGCGGCGACATGCGGCCGGGCGACGACGATGCCGCCGCGCTCGATGATGGCGGCGCGCGCCGCGTGATCGTCCTCGGCCCGCCGCGCTATGCGCGGCCGGCGGATGACCGCAACGACGCCGGCGAGCCGCCGCGGCAACATGATCTGTTCCACGACCTGTTCGGCATCTTCGGCGTGCGCGGCGATCAGTAGATCGGAGAGCGCACCGCTTGATTCCAGAACACCGAGTCATTGCCCGCGGAAAGCGGGCAATCCAGTCGTCACAAACGGTGCGTGGAACGGCGGCAATGCCCCAAGGATTCGCTGCGGCGTACCGGATCGTTCGCTTGCGCGGACGATGACGGCGGTGAGTGGAGCGGGCGCAGCGACCCTAGAAACACAAGAACTCTAGAAACACAAATTGGTCACGACGTGCCCGGCCTTGTCCTTGAGCACGTAGGGGCACGCGAGCTGCTTGAGCGCGGCCTTGGCCTCGGCGTTGCCGAGCGCGGCGGCGCGCTCGTAGTAGGACTTGGCGGCGGCGGAATCCTGCGGGCCGCCGCGGCCGGCCTGGGCGAACACGCCCATCCATTGCAGCGCCTCGGAATGGTTCTGCGCCGCGGCCTTCTCCAACATGGCGCGCGCGCCGGCATCGTTCTGCGCGCCGCCGGTGCCGTTCGCGAGCATCGACGCCGAGCTGGAACTCGGCCTCGGCCGAGCCGCTCTGCGCCGCGCGCTCGAGCAACGCGCGGGCGCGCGGCGGATCAAACGGCGGGCCACCGCTCGCCGCGAGCGCCAGCAGGTTGAGCACGCCGCGCGCGTTGCCGGCCTCGGCGGCGCGGGTGAACAGCTCCTGCGCCTTGGCGGGATCGCGCGCCACATCCGGGCCGCCGGCCACGAGCAGCACGCCGAGCTCGACCATGGCCGAGGTGCTGCCCTTGTCGGCGGCCTTGCGCCAGGCCGCGACGGCTTCGGCCATCTGCTGGTTCGCCGCATAGGCGCGGCCGAGCTGATACATCGCGCGGTGCGATTTCGCCGACGCGATGCGGCAGAATTTTATCGCCTTGGCGATATCGCCCGGCGCGATCGCGGCGACCCCGCGGATGTCCGCCGGCTTGTCCGGATCGGCCGGGTCGGCGGTGAGCTGGTCGCACAGGATGGCGTCGGCGGACTGCGCATGCGCGGCCGACGCAAACACTGCCAGCGCGAGGCCGGCGAGGAATGCGCGCGCTCTGGCACGAGATCGATGGGTCATGATCCGTCGTCGCCTGCGGGCCCGGCGATTTTGCGGCGAAAGATTAGAGCCGGGCCGGAGGAGCGGCAAGCCGACCAAGCGCAGCCGATCAAGTGCCGCGACCGAAGCCGCGCTCGCCTCCCCGCCGCTGCGGCGGCCGCCTCAGGCGGCGCGCACCGTGGTGAGGAACTTGTCCACCTCGAGCTTGCGGCGATTGCTTTCGGCCGAACGCGCGGTAGCGCGGGCGACGTTGCCAGCGCGGTCGCCCACGTCCACCTGGATCGGATTACTGCGCGCCGCTCAGTAAAGCGTCTCGACGACCTGCTCCGGCAGGTTGCGCGCCGCGATCATCATGTCGTAGGTCGCGACGGACGCCGCGGCCCGCGGCGCGAACTCGCGCACGGCGCTCACGCTCATCGCATGGCCGGCAACGACACCGACCGCCAGCATCGCGATCCCCGTCAAGGCATGCCACTTGAGCTTGAACTTGGTCATTGAGTCCTCCCCTGTTTCTTGAGCGGCAGGATGTTAGGGGAAAGGACTTAAGGGCCGCTTTTCAGCGGCGCGAGCGCGGCCGAGGATTGCGAACGCGGTGAATCAAGTGTTGCGGGCGCTTGGTGCTGCGCGCGCGCAGCAAATTCGGCCTACGGCTTGGTGAACTTCAGCACGAACTCGTCCACCCGGATGGGCGAGCGGAAGACGATCGCGGTGCGCGGGTCGTCGGGGTTGCGCAGGAAATCGCCGGAGCCCACGAATTGGAAGCCGACGGCTGCGAGCTCGGCGCGCACGGTCGCCTCGGCGATGCGGTGATACAGCTTGCCGACCTTGTCGGCATCCTCCGGCCGCGCCGAGTGGTCGGCGATCACCAAAATGCCGCCGGGCTTGAGCGCGGCGAACAGCGCCTTGTCCATCTTGGCGCGATCGACCCCCATGTAGGTCGTGTCGTGATAGGCGAACAGGAAGGCGATGAGGTCGAGCGGCGGCAGGCCGGCGGCCGGATCTTCATACGGCTTGATCCACGCGACCGCGTTGCGCATCGCCGGCGCCGCCATGCGCGCCTCGTATTTCTGGTTCGGCTTGTCGTTCTGGCCCCACACCTTGCCGTTCGGAGCGACCGCACGCGCGAGGAGCTCGGTCGAGTAGCCGGCGTCAGCGCCCATGTCGAGCACGCTCCAGCCGGTCTTCGGGCCGATGAAGGTCAGAAGCTTCACGGCCTCGCGGCGCTTGTCGGTCTGCCGGTCGGCGTCGCTGCGGTTGCCCGCCGCGACGATCGCCGCATAGTCCTGCGCGTGTGCCGGCGCACCGGCTTGCAGGAGCGTGAGGCCGAGCGCGAGGGCGCACAGCTTGAGGACGCGGCGATCGAAGGTTGCAGACATCAGCATTCTCCAGGTGCACGGCGGCCGACCATCGCAGATGGTCGCGGATTTGCAACGCGGTCCGCAAGACCGGGTCGCGTTTTCTCCGTCGAACCGGTACACACCTAGTGCCGCCGATTTGACGTTCCTGCACCACCTGCAGCAAGCTCGTTCAGGAACGTCAAATCGATCAGCGGCACGAGAGTCATATACTTGCTACTGCCCCTTTGCTTCCGAAGTTCGTGTCGGAGACCGCTGCGATGTATCACGAACTTCGGAAGCGGGGCACTAGCCGCAAGGGGAACGCGCCGGCACACGCCGGATCCCAGGATGACGACATGCCCAACTCCTGCCTCATGCTCGGCTATGCGATCGCCGATTTCGACCGGCTGCATGCCGCCTATCACAAGGGCACGCTGATCAGCGACGGCCCGGGCAGCGACCTCGCCCGGCAGCTCGTCGGCGAGGGCAAGGATCTGTTTCGCTTCCGCCGGCTCTTCCTGCTGCTCGATGCGCTCCTGCGCAACCGGGTCGCACGGCTCATGGCCGGCGACGACGGGTTGCGCCACGTGGTGGTGTTCGGCGGCAATAATGTGGGCAAGAGCACCATCATCAACATCCTGGCGGGCGAGCGCGTCGCGAGCGTGAGCCCGGAAGGCGGGCACACGCGCCATGCCGAGGCGTTCGTGCAGGGCGACGCCAAGGACCGCGCGGCGCTGTTTCCCGGCAACCCGCATGCGTTCCGCCGGCTCAGGCCGCACGCGCGCGAGGGCCTCGCGCAGGCGCCGCTCGACGCGTTCGGGATCAACCGGCTCGCCGGCGACAACATGCCCGCCAACGTGGTCTTGTGGGACACGCCCGACTGCGACGCGGTGGGCTCGGAGAGCTACCTGCTCTCGGTGATCGAGGCGGCGGCCGCCGCCGACGTGCTGGTCTACGTCACGTCGGGCGAGAAATACTCGGTCGAGCACCTGGTCGAATGGTTCCTGCTGCTGCACTCGACCGGCATCGATACGCTCGAATGCCTCAACCGCACCGCCAAGCGCGACCAGGCCGCCGTGATCGACAGCCAGAAGAAGCGCATCCTGCCGCGCGCCGCCGCGGCGCTCGGCCTGCCGCCGCCGCCCGACCCGCACGTGGTCGGCCTCAAGTTCATGGTCGACGGCGAGGAAGAGGACCTGTGGAACACGCAGCTGCATCCGGAAGCGGGCCGGCTGCGCGAGCAAGTGCTCAAGCTCGCCGCGCGCGACAGCCGCGCGCAGGCGGCGGCGCGCACGCTCGACTTCGTCGCCGCCCATCTCGGCCGCCTGCTCGAGCCGGCGCGCATCGAGACCGAGGCGATCACCGGCTGGGCGGCCGAGGTCGACAGCGCGATCAAGCTGTTCGCCGAGACCTACGAGAAGGAATATCTCACGTCGGAAAAGACGATCGACCCGATCAGCCGCCTCAACGTGCAGATCCTCGAACTGCTCAACCCGAACATTCCGGGCCTGCAGCAGACGCTGAGGGCGCTGAGCTGGGCGGCACGCTGGCCCGCCAAGATCACGATCAAGGCGGCCGGGCACATCTATCAGATGGTCACCAGTGCGACCCAGAAGAACGGCGAGCCGCCTGCTCCGAAGGAGCTGGTCGCCTATGCGGACGCACACACCGCGGTGCTGACGCGGCTCGCCAAGGTGATCGATGCGGCGCGCGCGCAGCCGCGCTACCACCCGTTCTGGGACGCGCTCGACGAAGCCTGGCGGGGCGAGTTCACCGCGCTCAACGACAAGTTCAACAAGCTGATCGAGCAGCACATGCGCGAGACCGATCGCGCGATCGTGGAGACCGCGAGCCAGATCATCGACTCGCTGCGCGCTCGGCCGAACCTGCTCAAGACCCTGCAGACCGCGCGCGTCGCCGCGACGGTCGGCGGCATCGCGGTCTCGTTCACCCTGGTGCATGGCGGCATCGTGTACGACCTGCTCGAGGAGTCCATCCTCGGCCCCATGATGGCGGTCGGCGTCGATGCGGCAACGCAGGGCGCGATTGCGACCTTCGTGAAGAAGTGTAAAGCGGACCTGATCGACAAGTTGCGGCAGGACGCGCGGACCAACGCGGCGACGCTCTACGGCGACGCGGTCGGCCGGATCGCGGACCTCGCCAAGGAGAGGGCCGGCACGCTCGGCGTCGATCCGGTGGTGATGAAACGACTCCCGGAGTACTTGAAGCGGGTGAAGCGCGACATCGCATTGCCGCCGGCGAGGATCGCATGAGCGTGGGTGTGACCGACAGCGGCACCGTGCTCGCGGCGATCGAGCAGTGGAAGGCAGAGCTCGGCGCGCGCGGGTTGCGCAGCACGGCGGAGCTGGCCGAGCTCGACGCTGAGCTCACGCAGTCGCGCGGCGAGCGGCTCGACCTGCCGACCGACGCGATCCTGGTGGTGCTGCTGTGCGGCCCGACCGCGGTCGGCAAGTCGACACTCATCAATACGCTCGCGGGCGCCGAGATCTCGCGGCGCGGCCTCGGCGCCACGACGAGCGCGGCCGTCATCTACCTGCACGAGGACGACAACCCGGAGCGGCTGTTCGAGTACGGCAAGGAGATCGGCGAGATGGCGCGGGCGCCGCAGACCGTGGTGCGCCACCGCCGGCCCGAGCTCCTGCACAAGGTGCTGATCGATACGCCCGACATCGACAGCGTGATCCTCGATCATCGCGAGATCACCGGCGCGCTGGTGCATGCCGCCGACCTCGTGCTGTTCGTCACGACGCCGGAGCGCTATCGCGACATGCAGGCGGCGCAGTGGGTCGAGCAGCAAAGCGCGCAGCGCGCGATGGCGTTCGTGCTCAACAAATGGGACCGCGCGTCGGTCGGCGTGCAGTGGGACGACCGGGCGCGCGTCGAGGCGGATTTCCGCCGCGTGCTCGCCGCGAACGGCTTTCGCAAATCGCAGATGTTCAAGGTGTCCTGCGCGGACGCGCCTTCGAACGGCTCCGGCGCGGACGAGAACGAGCTGCCGGCGCTGCGCGACTGGCTCGCGCGCGGGCTCGACCGCTCGGCCTCGGCCGCGATCCAGGACCGCCGCCGCGTGATGGCGTGGGGCCGGCTCGCGGCCGCGGTCGCGCGCAACGTGCCGCCGCCGATCGCGGCAGCGCCGTGGGTCGCGTCGGCCTGCGAGGCGTTCGCGGGGCTGCGTCAGCAGGCGGGCGCGCCGGTGCGCACGGCGGCCGCCGAGGTGGCGGGCGCGCTCGGCGAGCGCGCCGTGTGGCCGTCGAGCCCGGGCCTGTTCGGCACCTACGCGCGCTTCCTTGCCTGGTGCGCGTCATTCCGCCAGAACCCCTGGTACAACCCGCTCGGCATCGGCCGCCCGGCGCCGGCCGAGGACGTGGACACAAAGCCCGATGCGCCGGCGTGGAGCGGCGCCTTCGGCGCCGGCGTCGCGGCGCTGTTCACCGAAGCGGTGCGGCGGCTGCGCTACAACCTCATCGCCCAACCGCTGCCGCTCAAGGCGGTCGACACGCAGTGGGACGACGAGCTCGCGCAATTGCCGCCGCGCCTCGCGCAATTGCCCGCCGCGACCTGGGCGGACCTCGTCGCCAACGCGACCGCGCTGAGCGTGCGCCGCGTGCTCGGCATCGCGGCGATCGCGGCCGTCGAGCTTGCCATCCTCGCGGTGCTCGCCACCGCCTTGTGGCAGCTCGGCCGCGGCTTCATCACCGGGCAATACGTGCAGTCGGGGCTCATCTACAGCACGGCGGCGCTGGTGATCCTGCTGCTGCTCGCCGGCCATATGCTGGCGAACTTCTTCTTCCCGTCGCTGCGGCGGCGCTTCCAGGCCGAGCTCGCGCGGCGCCTGCAGGCGAATGTCGAGCGAAGCTGCGCGCGCCTGGAAACGGTGCTGCAGGAACATGCGGCCGCAATCGACCGGCTGGCGGCGACGGGCCGCGACCTCCAGGGCGCGATCGACAATTCCGTGCGCTCGCTGCGGCAGAGCCGCGACGGCATGGCGATCGACCGGCTGTTCGCCCGGAAGGGAACGGGCGAGCCGTTGCCGGCAGCCCCGCCGCCGGCGGCTGCGGTCCGGCGCACGCCGAAATTCGAATGACGCGCCGGATCGTGTTGTCGCCTGTCTGAACACTCCAAGGAATCCGATGTCCGAGCTGGCGCGCTGGAACGAACGCTTCTCCACCCCGGGGTTCCTGTTCGGCACGGAGCCGAACGCGTTCCTGAAGAGCCAGGCGCACCTCTTGGTGCGCGGCCAGACGGCGCTCTCGGTCGCCGACGGCGAGGGGCGCAACGGCGTGTTTCTCGCAAGCCTCGGCCTCGACGTGCTGGCGATCGACTTCTCGCCCGTGGCGCTCGCCAAGTCACGCGAGCTCGCGGCCAGCCGCGGCGTCGCGCTCAAGACCGAGCAGACCGACGTGCTGCAATGGCGCTGGCCGGCGGCGGCGTTCGACGTGATCGCCGCGATCTTCATCCAGTTCGCGACCGAGGTCGAGCGGCCGCACCTGTTCGCCGGCATCAAGCAGGCACTGCGGCCGGGCGGACTTCTGCTCATGCAGGGCTATCGCCCCGAGCAGCTCGCCTACGCGACCGGCGGACCGAAGGAGCTCGGCAACCTCTACACGCGCGCCCTGCTCGAAGCCGCGTTTGCCGATTTCGCCGAGCTTCAGATCCGCGAGCACGATGACGTGGTGCAAGAGGGCAGCGGCCACAACGGCATGTCGGCGCTGATCGATCTGGTGGGAAGGAAATAGTTCAGCGTCATTGCGAGGCGCGCGAAAGCGCGCCGAAGCAATCGCGACCCGCGGGACTCAGTGCAAGTGAAGAGAGATTGCTTCGGCGCGCCTTCGCGCGCCTCGCAATGACGCATTATTTCAGGCGCCGGCATCTTCGACGAACTCAAGCCCTTGCGGCCCGTCGTAGAAGCGGCCCTGAACGGTGCGCTCGATCTCGCCGGTGACGACGCCGATGCGCACCGAGAAGCCGCAGACGTGGCCGGCCGCATGCGGGCTCGGCGCGCAGGCGAGCTTGGTGAAGTCGCGAATGTCGAACGCATCGGTGCGCGCGGCGCGCACTCTGGCGAGCGCCGCATCGCCGCCGGTCGCGGCGACGAAATCGAGCGATGCGCGCACGTCCGCGGCGAGCGTCGCGGCGAAAGCCGACCGCATGGCGGCTTCGCCCGGCTCGTCGGAGAAGCCGGTCCCAACAAGAATGCCAGCGATCACCGCCGGCACGGTCCAGACACGCATCGCGGAAGAGCCCCCTCTTGCCACGCCGCGAAGATGCCACAAAGAGCTTGCGCCGCCGTTTGGCCGATCGGTGCAATTTTACGGATCGAGCGGTGCCGCCCGCGGCGGCGGCGAGTGCCGTGATCATTCGCTGGGCAAATGCAGCACCGGCACTGCCGCCTGTCGCATGCTTTTCATGTAAATCGCGGCGAATCCGCCGATTGGCGGTCGACAAACACGTGTGAGTTGTGCCTCAATGAAATAGCGATCGGCTGCAGCGGGCGACGGATCGCGCCGGGACGCCGCGCACATGCGGTCGGCGGCGCCCCATTCGCGACATGCTTCCAGAGGAGGGCAACCGTGGCAAAGAACCTGATCGGCCCGGGAGGCCGGCTATATGCAGATCCGGCACCGGGGCCGGACGAAGTCAAGTTCATGGAGGACAACAACAGCTCCGCCTACTACAACTCACCCTATTACGCGGCGCACAAGAGCCAGGTGCAGCCGATCCCGCCGCGGCACGGCACCGCGCCGATGGATCTCAAGGACTACGCGCCGGCGGAAGTGATGGCCTCCATCGCCAAGGCCGGCAAGGTGATCTTCCATGCGGTCGGCGACACCGGCGCCGCCAAGGTCACGCGCTCGCAGACGGCCGCGACCGCGATCGGCCACGAGGCCGCCGTCGCCGACGCGATGGTCGCCGACATCCAGACCCAGGCCGTCGACGGCCCCGCCTTCTTCTTCCACCTCGGCGACGTGATCTACAATTTCGGCGAGGCGCAATACTACTACGATCAGTTCTACGAGCCGTTCCGCGCCTATGACCGGCCGATCTTCGCGATCCCCGGCAACCACGACGGCATGGTGTTCGGCAAGACCTCGACGGCGCCACAGGTGCCGACGCTCGCGGGGTTCCTGGAAAACTTCTGCGCCACCAAGCTCGGCCTCTCGCCCGACTCCGGCGCGCTGATGCGCAGCGCGATGATGCAGCCGGGCGTCTACTTCACGCTCGATGCGCCGTTCGTGTCGATCATCGGGCTTTACAGCAACGTGCTCGACAGCGGCGCCGGCGTGATCTCGTCGCAGAAGGGTCATTTCCCGATCGGCGACGACCAGCTCACCTTCCTCAAGAGCGAGCTCACGCGCCTCAAGCCCGACCGCGACGCGCACAAGCGCGCCGTGATCATCGCCGTGCATCATCCGCCGATGTCGGCCGACGCCAAGCACGGCGGCTCGACCGGCATGTCGGCGGACCTCGATGACTGCTGTAAGGCGGCCGGCCTGTGGCCGGACGTGGTGCTGTCCGGGCACGCCCACCTCTATCAGCGCTTCACCCGCAACGTGAACGGCCGTCAGGTGCCGTATATCGTGTCGGGCAGCGGCGGGTTCTCGGCCACCACGCCGAAGCCGCTCAAGGCCGGCACGACGGTCGGCGACCACACGCTCGCGATCGCGCCAATCGTCAAGTTCGGCTACCTCACAATCGAGACCGACGCCAAGACGCTGTCGATAACCTTCAAGACCGCGGACGGCTCGGGCGTCAAAGTGGCCGACGCGCTCACCCTCGACCTCGCGGCCGGAAAGATCACCAGCTCGAAGACGTTGCCGCCCGCGCCGGCGAGCGCGTCGAAGAGTGGCAGCAAGAAGAGCCCGCCGGCCAAGAAGGCGAAGAAAGCCAAGAAAGCCAAGAAGGCCAAGAAGGCCAGGAAGGCCAAGGCGGCGAAGTCGAAGACCCGGCGTTGACGCCTCCCCGCTTGATTGCGGGCCGATATCCCCGATAGATGGGCGGGCCAGCCGCCCATCCGAGGATGATCCATGCCTGCGAAGCCGAAGCCCCGACTGCCCGCGATCACGGACGACAAGCTCACGGCTCGCCAGAAGGAGCTGATGGAGGCGATCCGCTCCGGCCCGCGCGGGCGGGTGAGCCAGGGCGGGCCGTTCGGCGTCTATCTGCATGCGCCCGATTTCGGCGACCTCACACAGAAGCTCGGCGCCCATTGCCGCTACAAATCGGGGCTCGCGCCGCGCCTCTCCGAATTCGCCATCCTGTGCACGGCGCGGCAGTGGCGCGCGCAGTACGAATGGCACGCGCATGCCGTGATCGCCGAGAAGGCGGGCGTCGCGCCCGAGGTGATCCGCGACGTGAAGATGGGCCGTGCGCCGAAGAAGGGCACCAAGGAGGAGCGCGCGATCTACGATCTCGTCGCCGAGCTCTACAAGACGCGGCGCGTGAGCGAGCGCAACTACAAGCGCGTGCACGCGTTCCTGGGCAACAGCGGCATGGTCGAGCTGGTCGGCATTTTGGGCTACTACACCCTCGTCGCCATGATGCTCGACGTGTTCAACGTGCCGCTGCCCGAAGGCGCGACGCCGGCGTTTGCGGAGAAGTGACGCGACGGGTCATTGCAAGGAGCGCGAAGCGCGACGAAGATCCGCATGCGTGTGACGTGCGAGATTGCTTGGGCGCGCCTTGCGCGCCTCGCAATGACGGGGCTATGCGCTCGCGGCGGTCTTCGGCGCGTCCTCGGGCGGGGCCTCGGCGGGCGCTTCGACCGGAGCCTTGGGCTTCGGCTTGTTCATGCGCTGCTGCAGCAGCGCCATGAAGTCCTGCATCGGCATGGGCGGCGCGATCAGGTGGCCCTGGCCGAAGTCGCAGCCCATGATCTGCATGGCCTGGAGATCCGCGACCGTCTCGATGCCTTCCGCGACGGCGGCGCTGCCGAAGCGGTGCGCGAGATCGATCGCGGTCTGGCAGATCGCCGCATTGGTCGGATCGCCGGCGCAGCCCTTGACGAAGCTGTGGTTGAGCTTGAGCTCCGCAAAGGAGAGCTCGCGCAGGCTGGAGAACGACGAGTAGCCGGCGCCGAAATCGTCGATCGCGACCGAGATGCCGCTCACGCGCAGCTTGGCGGCGATCTCCTGGCTGCGGCGGATGTCGCGCACGATCTGGTCCTCGGTGACCTCGACGATCAGCCCAGGCCAGTATTCGGCGGCGGGACGGTTCTCGGTGACGATCTTCTCGATCGGCAACCGGTCGAGCAGATAGACCGGCACGTTGATGGAGAGGCGCAGGTTGAACCCGCCCTCGTCGAACACGGTCCAGTCGCGCAGCACCGTGAGCAGCGCATGCTCGGTCAGCCGCGCCATCACGTCGTCGCTCACGCCGGGCAGGAAGGCGGCCGGCAAGAGCACGCCCTTCTCGGGATCGCGGATGCGGGCGAGCGCCTCGGCGCCGGCGAGGCAGCGCTGCTTGATGTCGATCTTGGGCTGGTACCACAGCTCGAGGCGCATCTCGCGCAGCGCCTCGTCGAGCGGGCCGGCCGGCTTCGGTGCCGCCGGACCGGCTGGCGCGGCGGAGGACGCCGGTGCGCTCTCGGGTTCGGCCGCCGTCAGCGCGGCGAGCACGCGCTCCAATCCCGCCTTGGTGTCGTCGATCGCCATGTCACGACTTTCAGGATGTCCCGCCCGGGACATAGCGGAATAGTCTTAAACATTGGTGTTATGGCGATGTTCCCCGCGCGCGGCGGTGCCGGCGGCAGTTAACCGCCGGCTAACCGCGAATTTCGCGCGCCTAATGATGCATGTGCATGCCGCCGCCCGGCATCTGCATCGGCGCGGGGGCGCCGACGGCCTGCACGTCGTAGACGATGTCGACCGTGCCGGCCTTCTCGAACACGAGCGTGCCCTTGACCTGATCGCCCTTCTTCAGCGGCTGCTTCAAGCCGGTCATCATCACGTGCAGTCCGGCTGGCTTGAGCTCCACGCTCTCGCCCGGCTTGAGCGTGATGCCGTCCTTGAGCGGACGCATCTGCATCACGCCCTCCGCCATGGCCATCTCGTGGATCGCGGCGTTGTTCGCGACCTCCACGGTGGCGGCGATCAGCCGGTCGGGCGTGGTTCCGGTGTTGGTGACCTTGAAGTAGCCGGCGGCAGTGCTGGCGCCGGTCGGCGTCGCGCGCGCCCACGGGTGGGCGATCACGATCGCGCCCGCCTTGTAGTCCTCGGCGTGGGCCGCGGACGCCGCAAGCGCGACGGCGGCCGCGATCAGCAGAGTGGTCAGAGTGATGTTGGTTCGCATGTGTCGTTCATCGGTTCGGGTTTTTGCAACGGCACCACGGCTCGCAGGGGCCGGCGGCGCCGATCGGACAGGTCGCGCGGGCGCGCCGCTCAGGCCGGCGGGGCGCGAGCATGCCCGGCGCGCGACGGCGCGCGCGCGACCGATGTAGCGACGCGCGGCGGACGCAGCCGCATCCCCCTGCGGTCGATGCCAACGGCGATCGTCGCGAATGACGGGAGCGCAGCAGCGCCACCGCAGCCGAGCGGGCAGAGCACACAGCCGAGCTGGTGCTCGGGCGACGGGGACGCCGGCGCGTCGGACGGAGCGGGCGTGTCGCCGGTCGAGCAGACAACCGACGCCAATGCGTCGAACGGCGCGACCGCCACCACCGCGGCGAACAGCGTCTGCAGCGCAAGCGCATAGGCCGCGACGAGCGCGATCAGCTGGCGATTGAGGCCTGCGCGGAACATGGCATTGATCTTAGCGGGAACGCGCCCTCCCCGTCCACGCGGGCGCGATGACGCCGTCAGCGCAGGCGGATCGATTGGCCGCGCCAGGGGGTTTCGCCGCGGAACGCCAGGATGCGCTGGCGCGCGAAGGCGGCGACGGCGAGGAGCCCGAACAGCAGCGGCCAGGTCCACAGCCCGATATGGTCGTCGAGCGCGTCGCCGACCACTGTGACGAGGTAGAGCATCATCACGACGTAGGAGGCCGAGACGCAGATCGTCGCGGCCGCGAAACGCGCGAACGAGACCCGCGCCCAGCCGCAGGCGACGCCGGCGACGACAACGAGCCCGGGCACGAAGCGGCAGAGCGCGATCAGCGCAAACAGGTCGCGCCGGAACGCCTCGCTCAGGCCGCGCACGCGTGCGTCAACGACATGCCGCTCCAGCCACGGCAGGCGGCGCGCGCCGGCACCGATGGCATAGAACGCGAAGTCGCTCGCCAGGATCGCGCCCGCGATGCCGGCGATGGCGACGCTTACCGGCATCAGATGATTCGCCAGGAAGTAGGCGCCGAGCACGATCGCGAGGTCTTCATGCGCGAATGGCAGGGCGGCGCGCGAGAGTCGCCGCGGCAGCGAGGCGAGATCGGAGCCGGCGACCTCAAAGGCGTTGCGCTGCATCGAATAACTCAAGCGTTCCCCGTGCACACGCGGGAGCGACCGGTGTCGCGTCAGGCTTTGCGCCTGTTCTTTCCCCCGACCCGCGGCCGCAGCCGCCGGTAGGCTGATATTGGCCTAGTCATGCGGATGCCGCAAGGCTGGATTGTTGTTTTCGCGCAACTGGCAATTGAGCCGTTACAGGGAAATCCATGCTCGGGCTATTTTATTAACCCCTTGATTCCATACAATTTTTATAAGAACTTTATACGTGGCGCCGCCGCGGCCGCCGATGTGGATGCTCGCACCACGTGTAGGCCGCGCAAGGACCCGAAGTCACGCACCGCGCGTTACAGCGCCGCCCACTTGCCCCTCTATGCGAAGCCTCGAGCGACATCTCCGGATCACTTCCCGCCTCCCTGGTCGTGGCGACCGGCGTGAGCCAAGCGTGATCGTTGTCATGCTTCTTCCAACACATCGTCGTCCGGCGTCGCGGCCGTGCGGGGTGACGCAAATAGTGCTACTCTGACCGCGGCTCGACGGAGGCGACCATGGCAGCGAACCGTTCGATGAGGCCCGAGGAGCCCGCCGACAATCGGGAGATGGGCCGCGTGCTGCGGTTCGAACCGCGCCGCAAGCCGCAACGTCCGAACGAGTGGCCGTCGGCGGCGCCGCCCGCACCCTCACGGGTCGCCGACCTCGACAAGTATTCGCGCGCGGGCGAGGAGCGCGACGACTATCGCCACCGCATGCGGGCGAACGTCGCCGCGATCGTGCTGGTCGGCCTCCTCATCTGGTGCGGCTACTGGCTGTTCAACACGCTCGCCGAAATGCGCAAGCTGCAAGACTGCATCCTGACCGGCCGCACCAACTGCGCGCCGATCAGCGTCCCGGTCGAGCGCTGAGCAGCGCGCCGGAGCGCGCCCGAAAACAACCGCCGCGTCAAGCGTTTGCGCACCGTTCCCGAGGGACTGGCGGCGGCAACCTTACCGTTGAGGAACGGCAACGCGGCATTGCGCTCAGGGGCCCACTTGTTTATACGGGCTGACGAGCACGCGTTCGAAAAAACGGGTCGCCGGGGCGCGGCCGGGGGAATCGCGCGCCGCCATCTCCTCCGTGTTGGCGCGCTGGGCAAAAGCTAAATTTTCCAGAGAGTTGATGATGTCCTCAACCTTCGACACGGTCGCCAATATCATCGCCGAGACGTGCGATATTCCGCGCGAGAAGATCACCCCGGACAGCCACGCGATCGACGATCTGGGCATCGACAGCCTCGACTTCCTCGACATCGCCTTCGCGATCGACAAGGCCTTCGGCATTAAGCTGCCGCTCGAGCAGTGGACGCAGGAAGTCAACGACGGCAAGGCAACCACCGAGCAGTACTTCGTGCTCAAGAACCTGTGCGCCCGCATCGACGGCCTCGTCGCGGCCAAGGGAGCGGCCTAAGGGTCATCATGGGGGGCATGTTCGTAGCGGCGAGCCGGAGCCCGCGTCGGAGCCCATCCCGGATCAGGTCCGGGACACGTCTTCGCCGGAACACGCGCTAGCTCCATGCGGATCGAATACTTCCAGCTCATCGACCGGATCGTCGACCTCGATCTCGGTTCGCGCACCATCCGCGTCGACGCGCAGGTGCCGCAGGAAAGCACCATTTTCGAGGGGCATTTCCCCGGCCATCCGCTGATGCCGGGCGTGCTCTTGATCGAGGCGATGGCGCAAACGTCGGGCTGGCTCGTCATCGCGGCGACCAAGTTCGAGCGCATGCCGTTCCTTGCCGCCGTGAAGGAGGCAAAGCTGCGCTCGTTCGTCATTCCGGGCCAGCTCTTGTCGATCACCGCCAAGCTCTTGCACGACGGGTCGGGCTACGCGGTCACCAAGGCGTCGGTCACGGTCGCCGGCAAGGCGACCTGCGACGCCGAGCTCACGCTGCGCGTGATGCCGTTCCCCGATCCGCGCCTGCGCGCCAACATGGAAGAGGTGGCGGCGCGCATCGGCTTTCCGATGAAGGCGCTGGCCGATGGCTGAGCCGACAATGCACGAGGCCTGGATCACCGGTATCGGCATCGTGTCGTGCCTCGGCGAAGGGCTCGATGCGCACTGGCAGGGTTTTGCCGAAAGCAAGCGCGTCATCGACACCGAGACGTTTGCGCCGTTCATCGTGCATCCGCTCGCGCCGATCGACTTCGACAAGCAGATCCCGAAGAAGGGCGACCAGCGGCAGATGGAGCCGTGGCAGCGCATCGGCACCTATGCGGCGGGCCTCGCGCTCGAGAGCGCGGGCTGCAAGGGCAACAAGGATCTGCTCGGCCGCATGGACATGATCGTCGCGGCGGGCGGCGGCGAGCGCGACGAGGCGGTCGACGCCGCGATCCTGACGGCGCTGCCCAAGGCCGAGCGGCCCGACCGTTTCCTCAACGACCGGCTGATGAGCGACCTGCGGCCGACGCTGTTTCTCGCCCAGCTCTCCAACCTGCTCGCCGGCAACATCTCGATCGTGCACGGCGTCACCGGCTCCTCGCGCACCTTCATGGGCGAGGAGCTCGCCGGCATCGACGCGACCTCCATCGCGCTCGCGCGCATCGCGTCGGGACAGAGCGACATCACGCTGGTCGGCGGGTCCTACAACGGCGAGCGCTCGGACGTCGTGATGCTCTACGAGTTCGGCGGCTATTGCCTCAAGGATCCGTTCCGCCCCGTGTGGGAGCGCGAGCGGCAGCCTGGCTTCGCGGTCGGCTCGCTCGGCGCCTTCCTGGTTGTGGAGAGCAAGCCGCACGCGCAGACGCGCGGCGCCGCGCCGATCGCGCGGCTCGCCGCTTCGGCGGGCAGCTACGCCCGTCGCCGCCAGGACGGCGCGATCGCGGCCGAGCTCGCCAAGCTGTGGCCGCGCGTCGCCGGCGCGTTGCGCCCGGGCACAGCGGCAATCATCTCCGGCGCGACCGGCGCCGCGCTCGCGACCGCCGAGGAGAAGCGCTTCCTCGCCGGCCACGCGGATCTGCCGGTGCGCGCGACCGGATCGGTGATCGGCCACGGCATCGAGCCGCAAATGGTGATGAACGTCGCGCTTGCCGCCATGTCGGTAAAACGCGGCAAACTGTTTCCGCCATGCGGGGGCTTCGAGCGGCCGATGGAGGGGGCGCTCGCGCAGGCCGTCGTGACGCAAGTGGGACATTGGCGAGGTGAAGGCCTGGCGCTCGTGGAAGCGATCGCCGAGACCTGAACCCGCGAGTACCTGAATACGCGCAGGAGGCCAGCATGGCATCATATCGCGACACGTCGGGCCGTCCGGTCGTCGTGGTGACCGGGATGGGCGTCGTCACCTCGCTCGGCGCCGGCAAGGACGACAACTGGAAAAAGCTCACCGCCGGCCAGTCGGGCATCCGCGCGATCTCGCGCTTCTCGACCGAGGGCCTCAAGACGCGCATCGCCGGCACGGTCGATTTCGTGCCGGTCGATCCCCTCACCTCGCCGGCGCTCGCCGGCCGGCTCGCCGACATGGCGGCCGACGAAGCGGTGGCGCAGTCGGGCGTCGGCAGCAGGGGCCGCTTCCCGGGGCCGCTCTTTCTCGCGGTCGCGCCCGTCGAGGTCGAATGGCCGCAGCGCCAGGAGCTCGCCAAGGCGTCGGGCGCGAACGACCAGGTCACTTACACGGACCTGATCCGCGCGGCCTCGAGCGGCAAGTTCCGCCACTTCCACGAGCGTTTCATGTTCTCGTCGGTCGCCGACGCGCTGGCGGAGAAATACGGCACCGAGGGCGCGCCGGTCTCGCTCTCGACCGCCTGCGCGTCGGGCGCGAGCTCGATCCAGCTCGGCTTCGAGGCGATCCGCCGCGGCGAGACCGACGCGGCGCTGTGCGTCGCGACCGACGGCTCGGTCAATGTCGAGAGCCTGGTGCGCTTCTCGCTGCTTTCCGCGCTGTCGATCTCGAACGATCCGCCGCAGGGCGCGTCGAAGCCGTTCTCGAAGAACCGCGACGGCTTCGTGATGGCGGAAGGCGCCGGCGCGCTGGTGCTCGAGAGCTACGAGGCCGCGCAGGCGCGCGGGGCGAAGATTCTCGGCGTGCTCGCGGGCTGCGGCGAGCTCGCCGACAGCTTCCACCGCACGCGCTCGAGCCCCGACGGCAAGCCGATCGTCGGCTGCATGCGCAACGCGCTCGCCGACGCCGGCCTCAAGCCCGAGGACATCGACTACATCAACGCGCACGGCACCGGCACGCCGGAGAACGACAAGATGGAGTGCCAGTGCGTGATCACCGTGTTCGGCGATCACGCCAAGAAGATCCCGATCTCGTCGAACAAGTCGATGATCGGCCACACGCTGTCGGCCGCGGGCGCGATCGAGGCGGTGGTGACGCTGATGACGCTCGAGCATCAGCGCATCCCGCCGACCATCAACTACAACGTCCCCGACCCGGCGATCACGCTCGATGTCGTGCCGAACGTCGCGCGCGACGCCAAGATGGCGCGGGCGATCTCCAACTCGTTCGGCTTCGGCGGCCAGAACGTCTCGCTCGTGCTTGCGCGGGAGCCGGCCTGATGAGCGAGCCTACGGTCAAGCGGCGCGCCCTCGTCACCGGCGGCGGGCGCGGCCTCGGCTCCGCCATCGTGCGCGCGCTCGCGGCGGCCGGCAACGACGTGACCTTCACGTATCGCTCGGCGAGCACGGAGGCCGATGCACTGATCAAGGAGCTCACGGCCGCACATCCGGCGCAGAGTTTTGCGGCGCGCGCGCTCGATCTCGCCGACAAGGCGGCGGTCGAGGCCTTCGCGGACGCGCTCAGCGGCGAGCCGCCCTTGGCGATATTCGTCCACAACGCGGGGCAGAGCTACGACGCGCTCGCCGTCACCATGGACCAGGCCAAGGCGGAAGCCGCCATGCAGGTGAACTACTGGTCGTTCACGCGGCTGGTGAACACCGTGGTGCGGCCGATGATGCGCGCGCGCTATGGCCGCGTCTCCGTGATCGGCTCGGTGACGGCGCTGCAGGCGACCCAGGGCAATGCCGCCTATGCGGCCTCGAAGGGCGCGCTCCTCTCCTACGTGCGCACGCTCGCGGTCGAGGTCGCGCGCACCGGCATCACGGTCAACTACGTGGCGCCCGGCTTCATCGACACCGCGATGCTGGAGAAATACGCCAAATTCCGCGACCAGATGGAAGGGCAGATTCCGGCGCGGCGCTTCGCGACGGTGCACGACGTGGCCGACGTGGTCGCTTTCCTTGCGTCACCTGCGGCCGGTTACGTCACCGGCGCGGTCGTGCCGGTTGACGGCGGGCTTTCGGCGGCGCTAGGCATCCACCGCTGATCACCCCGACTTTTCGCTGCTGCCCGGAGACACGGATGCGTGCGCTCACCCTCGTTGCCGACCGCAAGATCGAGCTCGCCGACATGGCGCCGCCGCCCGCGCCGCAGGCCGGCGAGGTGCAGATCCGCGTCAAGGCCGTCGGCCTCAATCACCTCGACCTGTGGGGCTTTCGCGGCATGGCATTCGCCAAGCGCAAGCTGCCGCTCGTGGTCGGCGCGGAGGCGTCGGGCGAGATCGCGGCGGTCGGGCCGGGCGTGACCGCGTTCAAGCCCGGCGATCCGGTCGTGATGTATGGCGGCCTCACGTGCGGGACCTGCAAGGCGTGCCGCGAGGGGCGCGATAACCTGTGCGAGGACATCAAGGGTATTCTCGGCTTCCACGTCGACGGCTTCGCGCGCGAGCTCATCAACTTGGAGGCGCGGCTCGTCATGCCGGTGCCGGCGGGCGTGAGCCTGCGCGACGCCGCCTGCGCGCCGATCGCGTTCTCGACCGTCGAGCACATGCTGTTCGACAACGCCAAGCTCGAGCCGGGAGAGACCATCCTGGTGCATGCGGGCGGCTCCGGCATCGGCTCGACCGCGATCAAGATGGCCAAGGCGATCGGCTGCACGGTCATCACCACGGTGGGCGACGACGCCAAGGCCGACAAGGCGAAGGCGCTCGGCGCCGATCACGTGATCAACTACCGCACCGGCCGGTTCGAGACGATCGTGCGCAAGCTCACCGCGAAGAAGGGCGTCAACGTCGTGTTCGAGCACACCGGCAAGGACACGTTCCCGGGCTCGCTGCTGGTGCTCAAGCGCGGCGGCCGCCTGGTGACCTGCGGGGCGACCTCCGGCGCGACGATCGACTTCAACCTGATGCAGCTCTTCCAGCAGCAGTACAAGATCTTCGGCTCGTTCGGCGCCTCGATGCGCAACATCCGCGCGAGCCTCGCCAAGATGGCGGCGGGCCTCACGCCGGTGATCGACATGGAGGTGCCGCTCGCCGAGATCGAACGCGGCCTCGCGCGGCTCGAGAGCCGGCAGGTGTTCGGCAAGATCATCGTCAGCTTCTGACCGGCCCGCGATGACCAGCTTGCGGGTCCTGGGTCGGCGTCTCGCGCATCGGGCGAAATCCGCCTTCGATGCGGCGACCGGGACGCTGCTCACGCTGATCCTCAAGGCGATCCGCCATGTCGACCGTGTCCGGGCGAGCAACGCCTTCGCGCGCGTCACCCGCACGGTCGGCCCATGGCTGCCCGAGCATCGGCTCGGCCACGCGAACCTGAAGGCGGCCTTCCCCGAGAAATCGCCGGAGGAGATCGAGCGCATCCTCATGGGCGTGTGGGACAATCTCGGCCGGGTGGTCGCCGAATTCGCCCATCTCGATCGGCTCATGATCGGCGATCCTCTCGACCTGCCCCATGTCAAATACGATGCGGCCACGATCGAGCGCTTCGCCCGCATCCGCGACGACGGCAAGCCGGCGCTGGTGTTCGCGGCCCATCTCGCCAACTGGGAGCTGCCGGCGATCATCGCGGCTGCCTTCAGCCTCGATGCGCTCGTGCTCTACCGGCGTCCCAACGTGGGCGCGGTCGCGGACGCCGTCATCGCGCTGCGCCAGGGCAGCATGGGCACGCTGGTGCCGACCGATCTCTACGCGCCGATGCGGCTCGGCCGCGCACTCGAGGACAACCGTCACGTCGCGATGCTGGTCGACCAGTACTACGGCAAGGGCGTCGACGTGACCTTCTTCGGCCGGCGCTGCAAGACCAATCCGCTGATCGCGGCGCTGGCGCGCCACGTCGAATGCCCGATCTACGGCACGCGCATCGTCCGCCTGCCCGGCGGCGCCTTTCGCGCCGAGATCTCCGACGAGGTTGCGCCCGCACGCGACGCGGACGGCCGCATCGACGTCGCCGGCACCATGCAGGCCATCACCAACGTCATCGAGGGCTGGGTGCGCGAGCATCCGGAGCAATGGCTGTGGTTGCACCGGCGCTGGCGCGACTAGAGCAAATTCCGATGGATTTGATCCACACTCGTCATGGCCTGGCTTGTCCCGGCCATCCACGTCTTCCGCCACACGGCAAGAAAGGCGTGGATGCCCGCATTCGCGGGCATGACGGAGCGATTCGATGCCAGCGGAATTTGCTCTAGTGCCGCCGATTTGACGTTCCTGCACCATCTGCAGCAAGCTCGTTCAGGAACGTCAAACCGATAAGCGGCACTAAAATCATATGCTTGCTAGTGCCCCGCTTCCGAAGTTCGTGTCGGAGACTGCTGCGATGTATCACGAACTTCGGAAGCGGGGCACTAGGAGGAACTCCCGCATGCGATGTCGCAGCGCCATCGGCAAAGCTGGCGGCAGAGCAGACTTTGCACTATCGTTGCCGACGAATTGCCGAATGTAAGGGGTTATGAGTGGACGCCACTGATGCGGCCAACGCCGCCGGGATGCCATCTGCGCTGCGTCAGCTGACCGTTCCCGACGGGGTCGACAGCCGTCGCGTCGATTGGCCCAACGCCATCACGCTGATCGGCTATCACGCGGTCGCGCTGCTCGCGCTGCTGCCGTGGTTCTTCAGTTGGTCCGGCGTCGTGCTGGCAATCCTCGGGCTTTACGTGTTCGGCACGCTCGGCATCAATCTCTGCTATCATCGCCTGCTCGCGCATCGCGGCCTGGTCGTTCCGAGGTGGCTCGAGCATACGCTGGCGATCCTCGGTGTCTGCTGCGTGCAGGACACGCCGGCGCGCTGGGTCGCGATCCACCGCCGCCATCATGAGCATGCGGACGAGAATTCCGACCCGCACAGCCCGCTGGTCAATTTCTTCTGGGGCCACATGGGCTGGCTTCTGCTCGAGAACCGGGATCTGCGGCGCCTGCGGGTCTACGAGCGCTATTCGCGCGACGTCCTGCGCGATCGCTTCTACGTGAGGCTCGAGCACAATCGATGGCTCTGGGTCGTGCTCGCCTCGTGGCTCGTCTTCTTTCTGGGCGCCTTTGCGGCCGAGCTCGCCCTGGGCGGCACTATATGGCAGGCGGTCCAGTTCGCCGCCAGCGTCCTCGTCTGGGGCGTGTTCGTGCGCACCGTTGCGGTCTGGCACATCACCTGGTCGGTCAACTCGGTGACCCACCTGTGGGGCTACCGCAACTACGAGACCGACGAGGCCAGCCGCAACAACATCCTCGTCGGGCTCATCAGCAATGGCGAAGGATGGCACAACAACCATCACGCCAGCCCGCGCTCGGCCCGGCACGGCCATCGCTGGTGGGAGCTGGACGTGACCTGGCTCACGGTCCGTTTCCTCGCCCTGGTCGGCCTCGCCCGCCGCGTCGCGACGCCCTCGCCTCATCTGGTCCCCGGGGCGCCCGGCCGCCTGGAGACGCGCGGCGATCCCGGCGTTGTGGACATCTGAACGCGCCAAGCGTCGCTGCAACCGGATGTGCGCTCGAGCGCAGCCTGCGCGCTCTCACGGCGAGATGAAGTTGCCGACAAAAAAAGCGGCCCCGAACGGGGGCCGCAGCGTCCACGCCACAGGAGTGAGAGCGCGGACCCTGGCTCGCGGGCGGCCATCACGATGCCCGCAAGCCAGGACACAAGTGCGGCGTTTCAGCTCATTCGCCCTCCGTGCCGATCGCGTAGGCCGTTTCGCCGTGCACCGCGTCGTCGCCGACCTTGAGCGTCGCGTCATCCATGCGCAGCGGCACAATCAGGCCGATGATCTTCAGGATGATGAAGGTCATGATCGCGTTGTAGACGATGATGAAGGCGGCGCCTTCGAGCTGCAGCAGAAGCTGGCCAGCATTGCCATAGAGCCAGCCCGTGATGTTCACGCCCGGCGCTTCCTTGTCGGTGCCGATGTACATGAGCATCGCCGGGTTGGCGAGGATGCCGGTCAACAGGCCGCCCGTGAGGCCGGCGATGCCGTGCGTCGAGAACACGCTGAGCGTATCGTCGACCTTCATCATGAAGCTGGTCTTCTGCAGCTTGTTCATCGCCAGCCACGGGATGATGCCGGCGACGACACCTATGATGATGGCGCCCCAGCCGTCGACGTAACCGGCGGCGGGCGTGATCGCGACGAGGCCGGCGATCATGCCGTTGACGGCGCCGATCACCGACGGCTTGCCGTAGGCCATCTTGTCCATCAGCGTCCACACGAGCAGGGCGACCGCCGTGCAGGTGTTGGTGTTGAGCACGGCGGCGCCGGCGTCAGCATTGGCGAAGTACGGGTCGCCGCCGTTGAAGCCGTTCCAGCCGAGCCACAGGATGCCGGCGCCGACCAGCGTCACCAGCAGGCTGTTCGGCGGGAAGTGGTCGCGATCCGCCTGCAGCCGAGGTCCGATCACCCACGCGGCGACGAAGCCCGACGTGCCTGCCGCGAGATGGATGACGTAGCCGCCGGAGAAGTCCGCCACGCCCATGCTGGCGAGCCAGCCGCCGCCCCACAGGCTGAACGCGCCGACCGTGTAGACGAGGGTCATCCACACCGGGCAGAAGATCATCCACGCCGTGAAGTTCATGCGGCCGAGCACCGAGCCGGCCAGGATGATGACGGTAATCGCCGCGAACACGAACTGGAAGAACACCAGCGTCGCCATCGGGAAGGTCAGCGGCGGCATGCCGGATGCGGCGGCCGGAATGGTCGCCTGGCCGAGCGTGAACGCTGCCGCGGTCGCGGGTGACGGCGTGCCCAGGAACGGAAACCATTGCGGTCCGAAGGCCATGTTGTAGTCGAACAGGACCCAGACCACGAGAACCGATGCGAAGGCATACATCGACATGAAGGCGGAGTTGATCGCCCACTTCTTCTTGACGATGCCACCATAGAGTACGACGAGGCCCGGGATGCTCTGTAGACCGACGAATGTTGCGGCCGCCAACTGCCAGGCGTTATTTCCAGTATCCAGCCATTGTGGTGATGGAACGAGTGCCATTTGTCCTTCCCCTGCCCTTTGGGCGCCGATGTCACACGAGCGCGCACTCGCGCTGGTCGCAAATTTTATGCCATTCCCTTAGGGCATTGACGGACCGACGTTCTGTTAGGAGATTGTAAGCGGGACAAAGTGGCGCTGATTACTAAGTCGGCATCTGATTACAAAATGGGCAGACCAATGACGCGGGCATCAGCTCTCATCGGAGCAGGCTTTATTGCTATCTTGATCTCGGCCGGCGGTATTTCGATGGGCTTTGCGCAAGAGGCATCGCGCGGCGCTGCCGCCATGACGTGCACCAATCCGGCGAGTGGCGCGACTTGGAAAATCCAGGTCGACTTCGATCACAGCACCGTCGATTCGCATCCGGCCCGTATCAGCGACGGCGAGATCAAGTGGCACGATCCCAACGACCACGGCAACTACACGCTCGATCGCAAGACCGGAAACCTCACCGTGATCGTCGCGTCGAGCACCGGCGGCGCATTCTTCTATGACCGCTGCAAGCCGGAGAAGTAAATCCTCGGACCACAGGCGCGCGCGGCGCGTGGGGCGGCGCTGATGGCCGAGCGCGTCTCCGGCGTCAGGGCGAGCGTCGGTTTCGCGTCGCAAGCGGGCCGACGCGAGCGCAACGAGGACTTCGGCGGCGCGGTGTTCGGCGCGGAGCTTCCGCAGCCGCGCCGCGACGTGATTGCGGCGGTCGCCGACGGCATCGGCGGCGCCAAGGGCGGGCGCATCGCGGCCGAGACCGCGGTGCGCGGCTTCCTCGACGGCTTCTGCGACCTCCCCGAGACCATGGAGGTGCGCCGCGCCGGCGCCAAGGTGCTGAGCGCGCTCAACGCCTGGATCTATTCGGAAGGAAAGCGCAACGCTTCCGCGGCCGGGCTCGGCTGCACCTTCACGGCGCTGGTGCTGCGCGGCCGCGTCGCCCATGTGCTGCATGTCGGCGACACGCGCGCCTACCGGCTCGGCGGCGACCGCCTCACGCTGCTCACCGCGGATCACGTGCGCGACGACGGCGGTGCGCGTTCGAACATCCTCAACCGCGCGCTCGGCGTCGAGGCGGAGGTGCGGCTCGACTATGCGAGCCAGCCGATGGCGCGGCACGACCGCTTCCTGCTGTGCAGCGACGGCGTGCACGGCGTGCTCTCGCCCGAGACGATCGCCGACATCATGCGCGCGCGCTCCGCCTCCGAGGACACGGCGGACGCGCTGGTGAAGGCCGCGCTCGACGCCGGCAGCAGCGACAACTGCACGGCGCTCGTGGTCGACGTGGTCGACATGCCGACGGCGGAATCGGCCGAACGTCGGCGCCGCGATCGCGCGCTTGCCATTGATCGCGGTACCGGTCGACGGCGAGACGGTCGATGGATTCGTGCTCAAGGTGCTGGTGTCGGACGGGCGCTACACGCGCCTGTTCGGCGCGGTCGACGAGATCGAAGGCGGCGACGTGGTGCTGAAGTTTCCCAAACCGCAGGTCGCGGCGGTCGAGACCTATCGGGCCGCCTTCGTGCGCGAGGCCTGGGTGGGCGCGCGGGTGCAGAGCCCGTGGGTCGGCCGCACCATCGAGCTGCCGCCCGGCCGGCAGACCTGCCTCTACACCGTGATGCCGCTCTATCCGGGCGAGCTGTTGGAGACGCGGCTCGCGCGCCGGCCCGCGATCGGACTCGAGGAAGGGCGCAACATCGCGATCAAGCTCGCGCGCGGCGTCGCGGCGCTGCATCGCGCCGGCATCATTCATCGCGACATCAAGCCCGACAATGTGATCATCGGCGCCGACGGCGCGCTCAAGCTGATCGATCTCGGGGTCGTGCGCGTGCCCGGACTCGAGGATTTTCCGCCCGAGGACATCCCCGGCACCGTCGCGTACATGGCGCCGGAGATGTTTGCGGGCGAGCCCGGCAACGAGAAGACCGACATCTATGCGCTCGGCGTCACCATGTTCCGCGCATTCACGGGCGAATATCCGTACGGCAATCTCGACGCCGTGAACTCGTCGCGGCGCGACCGGCCGGCCGTCCTCGCGGCGCTGCGGCCCGATTTGCCGGCCTGGCTGCAGGGCGCGCTCGCGCGCGCCATCGCGCTCGATCCGGCCGAACGCTTCGGCGACGTGAGCGAGTTCGCGGGCGAGATGGAGGCGGGGCCGGCGCGCCCGCCCGCGACCACGCGGCGACCGCTGACCTTCTACGAGCGCTCGCCGGTGCGCTTCTGGCAGGGCGTCGCGGCGCTGCTCGCGATCGCGCTCACGCTGGTGTTGTGGTTTTGGCGTTGAGGGAACCGTGGCCCGGATGGCGCGACCGCGCCTTCGCTCGCTTGGCAAGCTACGGCGGGTTCCGCGCGAGCGAGTCCACCGAAGCGCATAGCGCGAAGGCGGATGCTTGCTCCCGGAAAGGCCCTCCCGGATTGCGGCGCTGCGCGCCTCCATCCGGGCTGCAAGGCCTCACAACGCGCCCAGATTGTGCATCCGATCGATCTTCACATCGGCGGGCGCCGCAGCATCCCCTTCCCTCACCCGCAGCGCCGTCAGGCCCGCCCGCGCGTCCGGATCGGCCATCGCGCGCGACAGCGCCTCGTCGTCGCGCCACGCCCACCTGCCGTGCTCGAGCCGTGCATAGACGCGGCCGGTCGCGCGATCGGCGAAATTGATCGCCGGGATCAGCCGCGCGCAGCGCCGCAGGAAGTCGACGTTGTGTTCGGGCGCGAGCTCCTCGCCGGCATAAACCTCCTCGGGCCGTTGCGCGTGGATGTTGATCTTGCGGAAACGATCGATGTCGAGCATGCGCTTGATGTCGACAATGGTCATCTCGCCGTTCCAGCCGAACGCGATGGTGCGCGGCCGGCTGCCCGCCGCCACGCTGTTGTCGAGAAACTCGTAGTGGACGCGCCGGCGGGTATCGAGCGCCCAGGTGAAGAACAGCTCGGGCATGCCCGTATAGGCCTCGACATTGTGCGCCAGCAGATCCTCGACCGCCTTGTAGCGGCCGACCTGCAGGCCGCGCGTCCATGCGCGCTCGACCGTCATCTCGGGCGGCGTGACGATGAAGAACATATAGACGAGGTCGGCGAAGCGCGTGAGCAGCCGCTTGGGCTCGCGGCCTTCGACGAAGCTGTCGAAGCGGAAGCGATCGATCAGCAGGTGCGTGATGTCGCCGCGTGCGGCCTTGCGCGCCATGTGGCGGTCGAGCTTCTTGTCGACGATCTCGATCTCGTGGCCCGTCAGCGTGCCGGCGTATTTGTAGGCGGGGCCGAGCGAGGCGTAGTCGAGCAGAAACTTGCGCCAGATGTCCGGGCTGATCAGCGCGAAATTCTCCCACGGAAAGCCGAGCTGCTTGGCGAGCGCGCGCTGCAACGGCCGCATGGTGCTCTTGCCCGACGCGGAGGCGCCCTTGACGTTGAGGATCACGGGATGCTGCTGCGCCGACAGCGGGCGATAGCCTTCGCGCCGGACCGCCTCGTCGATGAAGGGCGCCATGGCGTCGCCGATGGCCTCGCTGCCGAAATCGTTGGCCACCAGCGTGAGCGCAAGATCGGTGAGAAGCCGCGCATCGGCGAACAACCGGCCGCGCCGCGCCGTGACGGCGGTCGCAATGGTGCTCAGGGCGCGATAGCAGGACTGATCGAGGCGACCGCCTTCGGAGTCGGCCTTGGCGGACCATTCGAGGACGAGGCGGCGCTCGTGCTGCTCGGCCGTCTCGCGCGGCGCCGGCGGCCGGCGTCGCCGCGCCAAGCCGAACGACCAGCGCTTGCGACCGTCCTCGTTCGCCTCGGCCGGCGGCGCAAGCCGGCGCGCGAACAGGGCCGCAAGCTCGCGCGCGATGACCGACTCGCCATCGCGCCGCACCTGCGCGAAACGCTGCTTGAGCATATCTACGCGCGGCGCGACATGGGCGTTGAGGATGGTCGACGCTATGCCGCGAAAGTTCCGGCCGAGGTCCTCGTAGTCGGTGCCGTCCGGGACCGCGAGACCGGCCGTCACGCGCACCAGCAGCTCATGGGTGATGAGCCGCTCGGGACGAAACGCGACGAGCTCCTGCGGCGGCAGGCCGCAATAGTCGCTGAGCTCGAAGGCCTGGGCGAGGCTGGTCGAGACGTTCGCGGGCCGGAACACCGTGGCGAGCGGCAGAAGGTCGCGCGGCAGCTCGGATTCGAGGCCGGGATTCCAGGCGCCCGCGGCCGCGGGTGCGGATTGGTCGGTGGCGTGATCGACGAGGCTCATGGGCGTCCACCTCATGAACTGCTGCCAGCAGATACGACGCGACCGTGGGGTGTCAAATCCCCAAGCTTATTGCGAGGGCGAAGCCCGACGAACCAGTCTTCACCGCAGGCGCATGCGTAAGCAAAGTGAGATTGCTTCGCTTCGCTCGCAATGACGCGTAAAGTGCTCAGTGCCCCGTCTTGATCTTGGTCCACAAGCGGTTGAGCACGCGCTGCGTCTTCTGGTCGTGCGCCGAGATGGTGTAGAACTTGGCCATGGTGGCGGCGTCGGGATAGACGGTGCGGTCGTCGAGGATCGCCTTGTCGACGAATTTCTGGCTCGCCAGGTTGCCGTTGGCGTACTGCACCAGGTTGGTGTTCTTCGCCGCCACCTCGGGCCGCAGCAGGTAGTCGATCAGCGCGAGCGCCTCGGCGGCGTGCGGGGCGTCCTTGGGGATCGCGAGATTGTCGAAGAACATCTGTGCGCCCTCCTTCGGGATCGCATAGCCGATCTCGACGCCGCCTTTGGCCTCGGCGGCGCGCCGCTGCGCCTGCTTGATGTCGCCGGACCAGCCGACCACGAAGCAGATCTCGCCGCTCGCCAGCGAATTGAGATACTCGGACGAGTGGAACTTGCGCACGTAGGGCCGGATCTTGGTGATGAGGTCGGCCGCCTTGTCGAGGTCCTTCTGCTGCGTCGAGTTGGGATCAAGGCCGAGATAGTGCAGCGCGGCCGGCACGATGTCGTCGACGAAGTCGAGCATGTGGACGCCGCAATCCTTGAACTTGGCGAGCTGCTCCGGCCGGAACACCACGTCCCAGCTGTCGATCTTGCCGTTCGGCCCGAGGATCTCGTGCATTTTCTTGACATCATAACCGATGCCCGTCGTGCCCCACATGTAGTTCACGGCGTACTGGTTGCCGGGATCGTAGAAGGCGAGCTTGTTGGCAACCTCGGGCCAAATGTTCTTGAGGTTCGGCAGCCTCGACTTGTCGAGCTTCTGAAAGACGCCGGCGCTGATCTGGCGCTGGAGGAAATAGCCGGTCGGCACCACCAGGTCATAGCCGGACTTGCCGGCGAGCAACTTGGTCTCGAGCGTCTCGTTGGCATCGAAGGTGTCGTAGCGCACCTTGATGCCGGTCTCCTTGGTGAAGGCCTCGAGCACCGAGGGGTCGATGTAGTCCGACCAATTGTAGAAGTTGACCACGCGCTCGGCTTGCGCGGAGGCGGTCGCGGGCACGAGCAGGGTCGCGCCGAGCGCCGCCAGGCACACGATGAAATGCCGCGACGAGATCATGGGCAAAGAATCTCCAGCGCTTTCGAAATGCGGCGAGCGAGCGCCGCCCACGCAATCAATCAGGATAGAACGGCCACCAACGATTGTGACCGCGCCGGCGCGGGCCCACCGGCTGCGGGTACCAGTTCTGAATGCATGAGCCGCCGACGCCGCTGACGCTCGCCTGGCATTGATGGAAGGACGTGTAGGCGCACTCCGTGATGCCGCTGCGGTCGGCGTATTGCGCGCACCACGGATACCACGGCCGCGCCGCGCTCGGGCGCACATCGCCCACGATCGCCATCACCAACGCCGTCGCACCCAGCACCGCTATCCGCATTGTCGTCTCCTGTTTCTGTCGTTGCGAGGCGGCCACAGGCCGCCGGAGCAATCGCGAACCGCGTACGCCCGCGGAGCGAGATTGCTTCGCGGAGTTTATCCTTGGGCTCGCCGCAGGCGAGACCCGAGGGCTCGCAATGACAACCAACTCATGACTTGGTCGGCAGGCCGGCTGCCTTCCATGCCTTGATGCCGCCGGCCAGATGGGCGTCATACGGCAGCCCGGCCGCCTGCGCGATCTCGGACGCCTTGATCGAGCGGATGCCCGACGCGCACGAGAACACCAGCGCGCGCGTCCCGGGATCGGGCAGATCGGCCGGATCGAACGACGAGAGCGGCGCCAGCACGGCGCCCGCAATACGCTCGACCGCGGTCTCGGCCGGCTCGCGCACGTCGACCAGAAGGATTTCGCCCGACTGCATGCCGCGCGCCACGTCCTCGGGCGTCAGATCGCGCACCTCGCGAAACCAACCGAACATCCTCATTGCGCTCCCCACCTGCGCTCCCCGCCGACAAATTGCGACATCCGCCGCCGGAAGCCAAGAGGCGGGGCGCGGCGCGGACGCACCTTCGTGTCGGCGCAACCACGGCGGTCAGATCGTGACCTGCGTGCCGACTTCGACCACGCGGCCGGTCGGGATCTGGAAATAGTCGGTCGCGTCGTTGGCGGTGCGGGCGAGCGCGATGAACAGGCGGTCCTGCCAGGGCGGCATGCCGGAGCGCGCGGCGGGCTTGAGCGCGCGGCGCGAGAGGAAGAACGAGGTGGACATGATGTCGTAGTGCCAGCCGAGCTTGCGCGCGATGGCAAGCGCCTTGGGTACGTTCGGCGTCTCCATGTAGCCGAAGCGGATGATCAGTCGCGCGAAGGTCTTGCCGACCTGCTCGAACTGCGCGCGCTCCTCGTCCGGCACGCGCGGCGTGTTGGCGGTCTTGATGCACAGGATGACGTTCTTCTCGTGCAGGACCTTGTAGTGCTTGAGGCTGTGCATGAGCGCGGTCGGCGCGCTGGTCGGATCGCTGGTGAAGAACACGGCCGTGCCCGGCACCGCCTGCGGCGGCTTCTTCTCCAGCATGGCGACGAGCGTGTCGAGCGGCGTCTCCTGCCGGCGCGTCTTCTCGAACAAAAGCCGGCTGCCGCGCCGCCACGTGTACATCACCACCATCATGACGATGCCGAGGGCGAGCGGCACCCAGCCGCCCTCCACCACCTTCATCAGGTTCGCGGACAAGAACGTGGTATCGACCACGATGAAGGGCGCCATCAGCGCGGCGGCCGCGAGCGGCGTCCAATGCCACACCTTCCAGATGACGATGAAGGCCATCATGGCGGTCACCACCATGGTGCCGGTGACCGCGATGCCGTAGGCGGAGGCGAGTGCGTCCGAGGAGCGGAACATGCCGACCAGCACGAGCACGCCGACCAGCAGCACGCCGTTGACGCGCGGCATGTAGATCTGGCCCTCGTGGCTTTCCGAGGTGTGGCGGATCTCGAGGCGCGGCAGCAGGCCGAGCTGGATGGCCTGACGCGTGAGCGAATAGGCGCCGGTGATCACCGCCTGGCTCGCGATCACCGTCGCGGCGGTCGCCAGCAGCACCATGGGCAGCAGCGCCGAGTCCGGATAGAGCAGGTAGAACGGGTTCTTGAGGACCTTCGGGTCGACGGCGAGCACGTTGGCCCCCTGACCGAGATAGTTGATCGCGAGCGACGGCAGCACCAGGCCGAGCCAGGCGAACTGGATCGGCCGCTTGCCGAAATGACCGAGGTCGGCATAGAGCGCCTCAGCGCCGGTGACGGCGAGGAAAACGGCGCCGAGCGTCGCGAGTTCCGATCGCGCCGTGCTGGATCAGGAACTCGACGCCGTAGGCGGGGTTGAACGCGAGCAGCACAGTCGGGTTCTTGGCGACGTAATAGACGCCCGGCAGCGCGATCGCGACGAACCACAACACCATCACGGGCCCGAAGAACGCCGCCACCCGCGCGGTCCCGCGCGCCTGCACGGCGAACAGCACAACGAGGATCAGTGCCGTGAGCGGCACCACGAAGGGGCCGAAGGCCGGATTGTACTCGTTCAAGCCTTCGATCGCGGAAAGCACCGACACGGCGGGCGTAATCAGCGCGTCGCCGTAGAACAGCGCCGCGCCGACGATGCCGAGCAGCGGCACCCAGACCGCGGTCTGGCCCAGGGCGCGCTGGGCGAGCGCCATCAGGGTGAGCGTGCCGCCCTCCCCGTTGTTGTCGGCGCGCAGCAGGATGACGACGTATTTGAGCGTGACGATGACGATCAAAGACCACAGGATCAGCGACAGGATGCCGAGCACCACGGCCGGCGTTGCGGTCCCGCCCGGACCGATCGCAGTGCGCACCGCCACGCGAAATGCGTAAAGCGGGCTCGTCCCGATGTCCCCGTAGACGACCCCGATGCTGCCGATGACCAGCGCCCACAGGCGTAGCCCGGGGCGGGTGACGTTTGGCTGATGGTCGGTGAGATCGCTACTCGAAGGAGCCGTCACGCTATTGGCCATGTTACCGACCGTCATGCTGCATTGCAGCATAGCATCATTTAGGATCCGTGGCCTAACGCGTCAGGGCTGCAGGTGATCCGCAGACGCCGTCCAGCCATGCGAGGGGCGGGTATATCGGCCTAATCGGGAGCCGGCGCAATGGGCTCGCGGGCGGCCCGTCACGAAGCGGCTATCGCGGTCATTCCCCGGCGATCGCCTCGGTGAGGCGCAGCAAACGCAGCCGGACGCCGGGCCGCTTGATCCGCGCATAGGCGCGGGCGAGCCGCAGCGCGCCTTCGGTCTGCAGGAAGGAGAAATCGACGTTGAGCGCCTGCGACTTGTGCTTTTCCTTGTCGTCGCCCGCAAAGAAGAACGACACCGGCACGTTCAGCACCTCGGCGATGTGCTGCAGGCGCCCGGCCGAGATGCGGTTCGTGCCCTTCTCATATTTCTGCACTTGCTGGAACGTGACGTTGACCAGGCTGCCGAGCTCGGTCTGCGACAGGCCGCGCTCGAGGCGCAATGTCCGCACGCGCCTGCCGATTTCGGCGTCACGCGGGTCGCCGCCGCGGGGGGTCACTTTGGCCTGCACGTGCGGGGGAACCCTGTATTTGCAATAGGGCGCATGGCCGGGCGGGCGCTGCCGCCGGCAAGTCATTACGGCAGCTTATGGAGGGTATCCGAGTCGAACTATAAGCGAAAGTCGAAAGTTCCGAACGCAACCATAGGCCCTCCCCTATGGAACATTGAGGACTAGGGCTGGAAGTCCAGCGGGATCGGCGGCTCCTCGCGCATCAGGGTGATCGTCACCCGGCGGTTGGCCGCAATGTAGGGATCGTCGGGAAAGAGCGGCTGCGTGTCCGCCTTGCCGCCGACTTCCATGAACTGCGACGTCGGCACCCCCTCCTCCTCGAGGATGCGACGCACCGCATTGGCGCGGTCGGATGAGAGCTCCCACGGCCCGTAACCCGGCCGCGGCGGCGTCTTCGACGCAGCCGTGTGGCCGGTGACGCGCAGGCGATATGGCGTGCCCTTGAGCGGGGCGCTGAGCTTCTCGAGCAGGCGGCGGGTGCGCTCGTAGGGCTCCTTCGAGCCCTCGGGAAACATCGAACGCCCGTCCTGGTCGACGATCTCGATGTTGAGCCCGTCCTTGCTCTCCTCGATCACGATGTGCTTCGAGATCTCGGTGAGCTCCGGCATGTCCTGCAGCGCCTGACGCAGCGAGGCGGCCGCGAGCGCGAAGGCGCGGTCCTCCTTGAGCCGCGCACCGATCGCACGTTTGCGATCGTGCTCGTCCGGCGTCGGCGTCGCCGAGGCTTCTTCGGGCGGGATGTGGGCGGCGTTCTTGAGCTTCGGCCGGGTGGGCAGGCCGGGCACCTCGATGATGCCCGAATAGCGCACGTTCTGCTGCGTGCCGAAGGCGTCGCGCATGGAGCCGGCGACGATCTGCAGCTTCGCCTGGTCCTGGCTGGAGAACGCGACCAGCATGACGAAGAAGCTGACCAGCAGGCCCATCAGGTCCGCGAAGGTGACGAACCAGCCGTGCCCGCCGCCGTGTGCTGCCCGGTTTTTCTTGGCCATGCGTGGGTTCGCGGTGCGGGGCGGTCAGGCCGGCACCGGCTCCCCTTCGTCGGCGTCGTGCCGGTGCTTCTCGGGCAGGTAGGCGAGCAGCATCTCGCGCACCAGCGTGGGGCTCTTGGAATTCGCGGATCATCAGGATGCCGTCGATCATGAGCGTGCGATTGATCTCCTCGTCGACCAGCTTGAGATGCAGCTTGTCGGCGATCGGCAGGCACAGCAGGTTGGCGACGACCGCGCCATAGAGCGTCGCGAGCAGCGCGGTCGCCATGAACGGGCCGAGCTTGGAGGGATCGGTCATGTTGGCGAACATCTGCACCATGCCGATCAGGGTGCCGATCATGCCGAAAGCCGGCGCGCAGTCGCCCACCGCGCGATAGATTTTCTGCCCCTCGTCGAGGTGGGTGAGGAAGATGTCGCGGTCGCGCTCGAGATTATCGCGGATGAAATCGGCATCATAGCCGTCGGCGACGAAGCGGATGCCTTTGGCAAGGAAGGGATCGTCGATCTCGACCTTCTCGAGCCCGATCGGCCCCTGCTTGCGGGCGAGGTCGGCAAGGCCGGCGATCTCGTCAACCAGCTCGCGCTGGGTGGTGCGGCGCAGCGAGAAGGCGAACTTGGCGCCGAGCGGCAGGCCGTGGAAGATCGAGTTCAGCGGGAAGCGGATCAGGGTCGCGGAAAACGAACCGCCGAAGATGATGATCACCGCGTGGTCGCTAAAAAAACTCCGCAGATCGCCACCCATCAACATGAGGGTGATGACCACGACCGCGCCGGCAACAAGGCCGAGGCCGGTGGCGATATCCATGAATCAACTCCAACCCACGCCGCACTGCGTGCGCCGTCCCGCGCGACACGCCCACCCGGAACCCTAGCGCCGCCGCGATTAAAGAGCCGTAAAGGTTGACGCCGCGGCACGGCGGGCGATACCTCCGGGCCCCGGCGCTTTCCGTCCGCCGCCGCCTGGGCTATCTCATTGCGGAAACTGACGTAAGGACACGCGGGCCGACGTGACGGCGCCGCAAGACATCAGGGAGGTCCGGATGCGCGACATCGGCCATTTCATCGGCGGGGCGGAGGTCAAGGGCAAATCCGGGCGCGCCGGCGATGTCTTCAACCCGAATACGGGCGAGGTGCAGGCGCGCGTCGCGCTCGCCGCCAGGGCCGAGGTCGCGCAGGCGATCGCCAATGCGGCGGCGGCGCAGCCCGCCTGGGGGGCGACCAACCCGCAGCGGCGCGCCCGCGTGATGTTCAAGTTCCTCGAGCTCGTGCAGGCCGAGTACGACGACCTCGCGGCGCTGCTCTCCTCCGAGCACGGCAAGACGTTTGCGGACGCCAAGGGCGATATCCAGCGCGGCCTCGAGGTGGTCGAGTTCGCGTGCGGCATTCCGCACCTGCTCAAGGGCGAGTTCAGCGAAGGCGCGGGCCCGGGCATCGACCTGTTCTCGGTCCGCCAGCCGCTCGGCGTCGTCGCCGGCATCACGCCGTTCAACTTCCCCGCCATGATCCCGCTGTGGAAGGCGGCGCCCGCGCTCGCGTGCGGCAATGCGTTCGTGCTCAAGCCGTCGGAGCGCGACCCCTCGGTGCCGATGCGGATCGCCGAGCTGTTCATCAAGGCCGGCCTGCCGCCGGGCGTGCTCAACGTCGTCAACGGCGACAAGGAGGCGGTCGACGCGCTGCTCACCGATCCGCGCATCCAGGCGATCGGCTTCGTCGGCTCGTCGAGCATCGCGGAGTACATCTATGCGACCGGCTGTGCGCACGGAAAGCGCGTGCAGTGCTTCGGCGGCGCCAAGAACCACATGATCGTCATGCCGGACGCCGACATGGACCAGGCCGTCGACGCGCTGATCGGCGCCGGCTACGGCAGCGCCGGCGAGCGCTGCATGGCGGTGTCGGTCGCGGTGCCGGTCGGCAACAAGACCGCCGACATTTTGGTGGAGAAGCTCATCCCGCGCGTCGAGTCGCTCAAGATCGGGCCCTCGACCGACCGCCAGGCCGACTACGGCCCGATGGTCACCAGGGCGCATCTCGACAAGGTCAAGGGCTATGTCGATCTCGGCGTGCAGGAAGGCGCCAAGCTCGTGGTCGACGGGCGCAGCTTCAAGCTCCAGGGCTACGAGAACGGCAACTTCATGGGCGGCTGCCTGTTCGACCACGTCACCCCGCAGATGCGCATCTACAAGGAGGAGATCTTCGGCCCCGTCCTCTCGGTGGTGCGCGCCAAGGACTACGACGAGGCGGTGCGGCTGCCGTCCGAGCACGACTACGGCAACGGCGTCGCGATTTTCACCCGCGACGGCGACACGGCGCGCGATTTCACGAGCCGGGTCAACGTCGGCATGGTAGGTGTGAATTTCGCCATACCGGTGCCATTGGCGTATCATACGTTCGGCGGCTGGAAGCGCTCGGGCTTCGGCGACCTCAACCAGCACGGGCCGGATTCGGTGCGCTTCTACACCAAGACCAAGACGGTGACGGCGCGCTGGCCGTCCGGCATCAAGGAAGGCGCCGAGTTCGTGATCCCGACGATGAAGTGATCGGATGGAGAGTTGATCCGACGGTGAAGCAATCCGGCGCCGCATCGGCGTTGCAAGCACTCCCCAACTCAGTCGCGTCGAGGTGAGATGGCGTCGATGGACCCTGTGCGCGTGGCTTCCTCGTCGTGGCGTTTCGCCGCCGTGACGCTGGCGTTCGCGCTCACGGGCTGCGGCGACACCGTGAACAGCAGCCTGTTCGACCGTCTCGCGGCCGGACCGCCGGTGCCCGTGCCGGCGCGCGCGACCGAGATCGTGCCCACCGCCGAGGCGATGCGCGGACGATGGGTGCTGACGATGCCGGGCACCGGCTCGTGCGGCGTGACGTTCGGCACACCCGCCGCCCAGGGCGGCATCGCGCTCGACGGCGGCTGTCCGGGAAAATTCACCGCCAGCCGAATCTGGACCATCGAGGCGACGGGCGTCGTCATCCGCGACCCGCGTGGCGCGGTGCTGGCCGAGTTGCGCATCGCCGAGCCGGGCCGCCTCGAAGGCCAGACCCCGGACGGCGAGCGGGTGCTGCTGGCCAGATAGCAGCGCGTAGGGTGGGCAAAATCGCCCATGCATCCGATCCGCGTGGGCACGGCGCGTCGGCGATTTTGCCCACGCGGATGGAACAGGAATCGCGCCGTGCCCACCCTACGCGCAGCGCCGTGTCTCAGCCCTGCACCTTGCAGCGCGGATCGCGGCCGAGCGCCGTCACCGCGACCGTGACGATGCGGTTCTTGCGTACGTCGAACTGGCAGAACGGCACACGCTCGCCGTTGCGCTCATAGGCGAGCGTGGCGGCGCCGACGCGCTCGCGCAGGACCGTGCTGGCGCTCTTGCTCGTGTCGATGCGCGCGGCGCCGAGCACGAGCGGCGGGACGACGAAACCCGGCATGACCTTGATCTCGACGTAGCCGGTGTCCTCGTTGCAATGGGTGAGCGCGAGCGCCAGCACCGCGACGCCGACCCCGGCCGCGCCTGCGAATGACGGCCGCACGATCAGGTGCCGGGCTGCGGGGGCGTGATCGAGTTGATGAAATTGTTGAGCATGTCGGAAGCCTCGTGGATCTGCTTGGCGAGATCGCGCACTACGCGCAGCGCCTCCTGGCCCTGCCGGATCTCCATCAGCTCGCCGACATAGTCGTCATTAGTCTGCAGCGTCCGCAGCACCTGGGCGAAGCGCGTGCGCGCATCGTCGAGCTCCTTGGTGGCGGCTTCGGTCTCGCGCGCGACCCGCTCCCACTGGTGCAGCAGGAAGGCGCGCTGCTCGGGCGTGTAGCGCGTGTCGGCCGCGAGGCTCTTCTGCTTGGCGCGCGCGTGCTCGAGCGCCTTGGCGCCGAGCTGCGCGACCTCGCCGTTGTCGGCGACCGCGCCGAGCAGCGAGCTCACGAGATCGCGCAGCTCGGCGATCTCCCGGCGCGAGGCGGCCGGATCGGTCGCTTCGTCGATCGCCTTGGCGCTCGCCGTGATGCGCTTGTTGAGCTCGACGAAGGTCCGCTTGAGCTCGTTGAGCTGGCGGGAGAACTCCTCGACCGGCGTGACCAAGTCGGGCTGCGACGCGGATTGAGCGAGCGCCGGATGCGGCGGAAGGCCGGCAAGAAGCAGGAAAACGAGCGCCGCGGGCCACAACATCGCCAGCCGCCCGCGCAACGGCACCACCGACAGACATCTCGACATGGTACGCTCCCCGGATGCTTCACTTTACATTTTGGTGATAGTTTAGGCCGAACTGCGGCACGTGGGTAGCCGCCTGGCAGCCTCGGGTCCGCCTGTAGCCTCGTCTAGCCCGGATGGAGCGAAGCGTAATCCGGGACCGCCTCCCCGCATTCCGCTTCGCTCCATGCGGGCCACATCGTCATTTCAACGGAAAGCCCATCGGAAACCCCATGCCCGAATATCAGCTCTATTGCTTCGCCCAATCCGGCAACGCCTATCGCGTCGCCTTGATGCTCAACCTGATCGGCGCCGACTGGCAGCCGGTCTTCGTCGACTTCTTCAAGGGCGGCGAGCAGCGCTCGCCGAAATACCGGGCCGAGGTCAACGAGATGGGCGAGGTGCCGGTGCTGGTGCATGGGCAGAAGAAGCTCACCCAGTCGGGCGTGTGCCTCACCTATCTGGCGGAGCGCACCGGCAAGTTCGCGCCGCTGGGCGAGGACGAGCGGCTCGAGGCGCTGCGCTGGATCATCTTCGACAACCAGAAGGTCAACGGCTTTCTCGGGCCGTACCGCTTTCTCAAGACGCTGGCGCGGCCGCCGGGCGACCCGGCGGTGCTCGCCTTCCTCAAGGGCCGCATCGACGGCAATCTCGCGATCGTCGAGAAGCGGCTGGCGGCGCGCCCCTTCGTGATCGGCGAGCGGCCGACCATCGCGGACGTCTCGCTCGTCGCCTATCTCTACTATCCGGCCGAGGAGTTCGGCTTCGACATCCCGGCGACGTACCCGTCGATCGCCAAGTGGCTCGATCGCATGAAGGCGCTGCCCGGATGGGAGCATCCCTACAAGCTGATGCCGGGATATCCGCTCGGCCAGTAGGCGGAGACGCGGGGCGGGGCGTCAGCTAGGCGCCCCCACCCGGCGCAACAGGTCCGAGGCGTCCTGCGGCTTGGTGATCTCCTGAAAGCCCGCGAGCTCGCTCTTCATCTCGCGCGGCAGGCACAGCATGTTGAACGACAGGATTTGGCCGAACACGTTGTCGGCCTTGCCGCGGAAATTTCCCGGATTGAACAGCGGCGGCACGTGCCACCACATGCGGTAGCCCTCCGCGATCAGGTGCGCGACCAGCGCCTCAGATTTCTCGAGGCGGTCGTTCTCCAGATAGAGGATGGGCCGGTCGCGCGCGAGGGAAGCCTTGGCGCCGATGAGCACGTCGAGCTCCATGCCCTCGACATCGATCTTGATGAGCCGCGCCTTCGGCAGCCCGATCTGGTCGAGGGTCGCGACCGCGACGCCCTCGCCCTGGGCGGCGCCGAGCGCGACACCGCCGAAATTGTTGGCGCCGCGGTAGTCGAGCGGGATCACGTGGGTCTGCCCGGGCGCGCGCCCCAGCGCGAGCGGATAGGCCTTCACGTTGGTGAGCTCGTTGAGCGCGATGTTGCCGCACAGGATATTGAACAGGACGCGCTGCGGCTCGAACGCGAAGACGAAGCCGGTCGGGCCGACCAGATGCGCCATCGGGATCGTGTGCGCGCCCAGATTGGCGCCGATGTCGAGCGCAATGTCGCCGGGCCGCAGGATGGAACGGAAGATCTCGACCTCGCCCTCGGAGAACTCGCCGTATTCGTGCAGCGAACGGCCGACATAGGCGTCGCGCCGCAGATACATCATCGGCCCGTAACGGCATTGTCCGACCGCGATCATCGAGTTGGTGTCGGGCCGGATGGCGTTGATCTCCGCCGCCTGAAGCATGGGCGTCTCCTGATACCGGCCGCGACTTACGCGGGCATCAGGCTAGCGCAGATTTAAGCTTAGCGCGTAGCCCGGGTGAGGCGCGTGGGAGGCGCGTTAGCGGTGTACATCTTGCGATTACCGCAATGCCTTCAACAACGGCCCGAGAAACTCCTCGTATACTTTCCACCTCCCGACCGCGCTGGCGTAGATCGGCTGGCGCACTTGCGTCGCGCTCGCGGTGCGCACCGGACGATCGGTTTTGTGGAACGCGAGGCAGCGGTCGTCCCAGGGCAGGCCGCAATAGGCAATGATGCGCCGCGCCTGCGCCTCGAGATCGCCGACCACCTCCTCGTAGCGCACGTCGAGCATCGCGCCATCGCGGCAGCACGCGGCGCCAATGCGCCATCAGCCGCTCGTAGCGCTTGTAATAGCGGCCAAGCTCGCCGAGATCGTAGGTGTGGTTCTGCTCGGCGGAGAACAGCTTGGAGAAGCAGGAAATGCAGGTGTCGACCGGATCGCGCATGGTGTGGATGATCTTCGCGTTCGGCAGCGCGAGGTGGATGAGGCCGGCGAAATAATAGTTCGACGGCATCTTGTCGGTGACGCGCTCGCCGCGCGGCGCGAGCTTGCGCACCGCCGCGACATAGCGCGGCGCCGATCTGGCTGTCAGCGCACGCGGCATCGAGCGCCGGAACGAAATCCGGGATAGGCGAGCGCGTTGCCGTCCGGGCCCGCGCACCGTCGAGCACGACGTCGTTGAAGCGTCTGCAATTCGCCGGCGCCGTGCACCATCGGATGGCTGGCGATGATCTGCTCGATCAGCGTGGTGCCCGAGCGCGGCATGCCGATGACGAAGATCGGCATGCGCGACGGGTCGCCGCCGCCCGTCTTCGCGGCGATCAGTTCGCGCGTGAACACCGCTTCGATGCGGTCGAACAGCGCGAAAGCCGCGGCCTCGTCATAGTCGATGGTCGCGCGCTTGGCCGGCATTGCCCGCGCAGCAGGTGCTCGAACGAGCGGCGCGTGGTCCTTGAGGTCCGCGTAGGCCTTGCCGAGCGCGAAATCGAGCTGCATGCGGTCGGTCTTCGACAGCCCGTCGGTCTTCGCCGCGAGCGCCTCGATGGCGGCGAGGTGCGGATCGCCGGGCGCGAACTTCTTCGAAGTCGGCGAGATTGACGTAGACGCCCGCGATGCTCGGATCGAGGTCGAGCGCCGTGAGATAGGCTTTCTCGGCCTCGCCGAGTTGGCCCAGCTCCTTGAGCACGTTGCCCATGTTGTTGTAGGCGTCGGCGAGATCGGGCTTGAGCGACAGCGCGCGGCGGTAGTGGGCGAGCGCATCGTCGAGATTGCCGCGCTCGAAGGCGACGCGGCCCATCAGGTTGATGGCGTCGTGATTGTTCGGGTTGAGTGCGAGCGCGCGCTCGGTCGCGGCCGCGGCCTCCTCGATGCGGTGCTGGTCGATCAGCACGGTGCCGTGGTGCAGATGGATCTTGTCGCTGCGCGGCTCGACCGCGATGGCAGCGCGCAGCGTCTCCTCGGCGGCGTCGAGCCGGTCGAGGTCCTTGAGCGCGAGCGCGAGGTTGTCGAGCGTCTCGGGATCGTTCGGGCGCAGCTCGAGCGACTTGCGGTAGACGGTCTCGGCTTCCTCGGAGCGCTTCAACTCGCGCAGGCACGTACCGAGATTGTTCCAGGCATCCGCAAAGGTCGGGGTGAGCTCGATGGCGCGGCGATAGCAGACCTCGGCCTCGGCGAAGCGCTTGAGACGCTGCAGCGCATTGCCGCGGTTCGAATGCGCCTGCACGAAGGCGGGGTCGATCGCGACCGCCCGCTCGTAGTGGCCGAGCGCTTCCTCGAACTTGCCCTGCTCGAACAGCGCGATGCCGACATTGCTCAGCGCGCCCGCATGATTGGGATCGAGCGCGAGCGCTTTCCGGCCGGCCGCGATCGCCTCGTCGGTGCGGCCGGCGAGCCGGCACATCTCGCCGAGATTGGCGAAGTAGAGCGCGACATCCGGCTTGAGCTCGCTGGCGCGGCGCACATGCGCGATTGCGTCGCTGAGCTTGCCGGACTGGTGCGCGATGATGCCGAGCATGTGATGCGCCTCGGCATTGCCGGGCTCGGCCGCGAGCGCGCGGCGGATGAGCTCGTCGGCGTCGGCGAGGAAGCCGTGCCGGCGCTTCTGCTCGGCGAGCAGCAGCAGCTGGCCCGGCGGCGTCGATTGCGGCACCAGCGCGGGCTGCGGCTGGGCTTGCGTTATTTGCGGCGCAACTGGCGCGCGCGTCGCCTCGATCTCGATGGTCGCGGCGGCCTGCGCGGCACGCTGCTCGCCTTCGGCGCGGAACGGCGTGAGCGCCGCAGCGTCGCCGTCAACGACGGCGCGCAGGTCGCGCGCGAGCCGCGCGATGATGGGCGGCCACTCGTCGCCCCTTTTCTGGCGGAAGAGCCGCATGGTCGGGTACCAGGGATTGTCCTCGCGATCGAACTGCCAGCGCCAGTCCGTCACCCAGGGCAGCAGCACCCAGGCGGGCTTGCCGAGCGCGCCGACGAGGTGACAGACCGAGGTGTCGACCGTGATGACGAGGTCGAGACCCGACACCAGCGCGGCGCTCTCGGCGAAATCGCTGAGCTTGTCCGTCAGATCGAGAATGTTGCGCGCGCGATGCTCGCGCGCCTTGAGGTCGGCGGCGCGCGGGCCGAACTGCAGGCTGACGAACGAGACGCCCGGCACGTCGAGCACGGGCGCGAGGGTCGCGAGCGACAGCGAGCGGCGCTGGTCGTTGACGTGCTCGGGATTGCCGGCCCAGACGAGGCCGACCTTGAGGCCCGCAGCGGCGCAATCCGCGGCGCCCAGCGCTTGAGCGCATCGGCGGGCGCGCGCAGATAGGGGACGCTCGCGGGAATGGTCTCGGCACGCGTCTTGAACAGGCGCGGCAGGCTGAGCAGCACGGCGTCGCACTGATAGGGCGCGGGGTCGCCGCGATCGCCGAGCACCTCGATGCCGGGCAGGCTCTCGCGCAGCAGCGTCACGATCTGCTGGTGCACCCGCAGCGTCACCTTGCCGGCGCGCGCCGCGAGCAGCGGGATGTAGCGCGCGAACTGCAGCGCGTCGCCGAACCCCTGCTCGGCCTGGACGTAGATGTGCCGGCCGGCCAAGCTCTCGCCCTGCCACGGCCTCTCGGGAAACAGCGGCCCCTTGCGCTCGGACGAGCGCAGCCGCCATTCGTACTCGTCCCAGCCCTCGCCGAAGTCGCCGCGCATCAGCAGCAGAATGCCGAGGCCCGAATGCGCGTTGGCGTGGCCGGGCGCGAGCGCGATGGCGCGGCGCAGCGCGGCGACGCCCTCGGCGAACTCGCCGGCGTGATGCAGCGTCGTGCCGAGATTGGCCCAGGCGTCGGCGTAGTTCGGATTGAGCGCGATCGCCCGCCGATAGGCGGCGACCGCCTCGTCGAAGCGGCGCAGCGCATGCAGCGCATTGCCGAGATTGCTGTGCGCCTCGGCGAAGTCGGGCTTGGCGGCGATCGCCTTGCGCTGCGCCTGCGGCGGCCTCCTCGTATTCCTTCAGCTCGTAGAGCGCGACGCCGAGATTGCTCAGCGCGGCCGGCATGTTCGGGTCGATGTCGAGCGCGCGCGCGCGCCTCGTCGGCCGCGAGCTTGGGCCGCCCGGCGAGGCGCAGCATCTCGCCGAGATTGGCGTGAAACAGCGCGACTTGCGGGGCGAGCTTGACGGCGCGGCGCACGTGCTCGATCGCGTCGCCGAGCTTGCCGTTCTGGTGCGCGATGACGCCGAGCAGATGCTCGGCCTCGGCCACGTCCGGCTGCGCCGCGAGCACCTGGCGACACAGCGCCCTCGGCCTCCATCAGCCGCCCCTCGCCGCGGCAGCGATCGGCGAGGATGAGCGCCTCGCCGAGCGGCATGAACTGCTGCGCCGGGTTCCCCGTGACCTGGTTATTCATGGCGCCCCGTCGATAGCATGCGGGCGCCGCCGCTTGCGACCCGCGTCCCGATCATCTGTGTCGGACCGGCCGCGGGCCATTGATATCGTTGCTGTTATCCCAGTTAGGACCTTCTGCCAAAATGCCCGTCGAGCATGGTCGCGGCCCGCGGGTCCACGTGCCGTGCGCGCCGCCGGAATTCGCTGCCATTGAAATTTCAGCAAGAATCGGGTTCGTTCTGCCAAAAATCAAAAATGATTGTAGGTCTTGCGATATTTCTACTTATAGTTGCAGGCACGCTCTTAAACGAACGAACAAACTGTCGAGCAGCATCGCCACCTCGGCGATGCCGTCGCGGCGCCGGAACGCCATTCAACGCATCCCATCTCGCCACTAAGGCAATTGAAGCCGGGTCGCAAGAATAAAAAGTGCAGAATAGAAAGTGCGACGAGCTCAGCCTGCGCTTCGGCCGCCAGAGCCGGACAACGCGTGAGGTCAGTCGCTATAGTCGCGCCGCCGAGGACCCTATGCCACCTGCCGAGCCGGACGTTTCATCGATCGTCGCGCGCACGTCGCGCAGCTACGACGCGCTGCCCTACACGTCGAACCCGTTTCCGCTCACGCATCCGGCGCTGACCGGCGCGATCGCGCGCCTGTTCGCGCTCGAGGCGGCGCCGCTCGGCGCGGCGCGCGTGCTCGAGCTCGGCTGCGCGGCCGGCGGCAACATCATCCCGCTCGCGGCGCGCCATCCGGGCGCGTCGGTCCTTGGCGTGGACCTCTCGGCCGCCCAGGTCGCGGCCGGACGTGCCCGCATCGCGGATCTGAAGCTCACCAACATCGATATCCGCTGCCAGAGCTTTGCGGATTTCGCGGTCAGCGACGCGGCCCCGTTCGACTACATCATCTGCCACGGCGTCTACAGCTGGGTGCCGGGGCCGCTGCGGGACGCGATCCTGCGCATCTGCCGCGACGGCCTCTCCCGGCGCGGCGTCGCGCTGGTGAGCTACAACGTGCTGCCGGGCTGGCGCATGCTGCAGGCGCTGCGCGACTGCTTCCTGCTGAATTCGACGCCGGATGCCGATCCGCGCCGGCGCGCCGCGCAGGCGCGCGCGCTGATGCAACTGCTGCCGCGCGGCGCGCCCGACGACGGCGCCTACAAGAGCTTCCTCGCCGCCGAGGCCGCGCGGCTCGCCGGCGCGTCGGACGAATACCTGGCGCACGAGTTCCTCGACGACGTGAACGAGCCCTGCACGTTCCGCGACTTCACCGATGCGGCGCAGCGCCATGGCCTGGCGTTTCTGGCCGAGGCCGATCTTCCGTCGATGATCGTCAGCAACTATCCGCCCGCCATGGCCGAGGTGGTGCCGCGGATCGGCGGCAATGCGCTGCTCGCGACCGAGCAGTCGATCGACATGGTGAGCGGGCGCACGTTCCGCCAGACGCTGCTGGTCGCGGCCGAGCGCGCGGCGCGCATTGACCGGCAGATCGCCGACGCGCGGCTCGACGGCTTGTTAGATGACTTGCATTTTCTCGGCGATGCCGAGCTTGCGCTCACGCGCGAGGCCGGCGGCGCGACGCTCGCGCGGCCGAGCGGCCGGCGGCTGCACACCGGCTCGGCGCCGCTCGCCGAGGCGCTGGCGCGCTTCGTCGCGGCGTTCCCGGGATCTGCGAGCGTCGATGATCTCGTGCAGGCGCTGCCGGCGGCGGCGCGCAACGCGGAGGGACGCGCGATGGTGCGTGAGGCCGTGCTCAACATGGTGATCAACGGACTGGCGACGCCGCGCACCGAGCCGGTGCGCGCGACCGCGCACGTGAGCGCGCGTCCGCTCGCGTGCCCGCTCGCCCGCGCCGATGCGGCGCGCGGCGCAACCGCGACCGCCAACCTGCGCCACGAGAGCGTCGCCCTCGGCGAGGCCGCGCGGGCCGCGCTGGCACTGGCCGACGGTAGTCGCGATCTAGAGGCGATCGAGCGGGCGCTGCCGCAGGGGCCAATGCCTGCGACCGCAATGCTGTCGGCGCTCGCGCGCGCCGGACTGCTTCTCGCATGACGCAGGTGGCACGCACGCGTCGGCCGACGCGCACGTTCGGATGCACGCTATGCGTGCTGTAGCCCTGCCGCAACACCAAGCGAAATTCTCTTCCGCAGCGGAATCAATGCTTTGAGAGGCATGGCATACTCGCCCGCGGGGCGCGGACCGCTGAGGACGTCCGTGCGGGCATGAGAAGTCGCGTATGAGTTTGCGGGGACGCAGGGGCGGTCTTCTGCTGTCGAGCTCGGTCACGGCGCTGCTGCTCGGCGGCGGCGCGCCGGCGGCCGCGGCTTGCTACACGGGCCCGTTCCCGGTCACCAATTCGGGCGCGCTGAGCTGCATTACGGTCGACGGCACGTCGTTCTCCGGCAACGTGGTCAACAGCGGGACCGGCGTGATCTCGCCCGGCGGCCCGACCGGCATCCTGGTCACCAACGCAAGCACCATCACGGGCCAGATCTCCAACGCCGGCACCATCTCGGCTACTGGCACCGGCATCAGGATCGACACCAACTCGGTCCTCACCAACGGTATCGTCAACAGCGGCACGATCTCGGCCAACAACATCGGCATCGAGGTGGGCTTTGTGCGGCCCTCGCATCCGCCCACCACGACCAGCTTCGTGATGGCTCCGGTGACGTTGTTCGCCGGCGGCGTGACCAACAGCGGGACCATCACCGCCGGATCGGCGGGCATCTGGGTGATGGCCGCCAGCAGCTTCGCGGGCGGCATCACCAATGCGGCAAGCGGCGTCATCGCGGCACCGAATGGCATCCGGGTCGGCTTCGCCCTGACCAGCAGCGGCGCCTACGCGGTTTCCAACTTCAGCGGCGGCATCACCAACCACGGGACGATCACGGCGAGCGTGACCGGCATCGGTGTCGGGAACGTGTCGACCTTCGGCGGTGGGATCAGCAACAGCGGCACGATCGTGGCGCATTCCGGTGGCGGCATCCAGGTCGACACCGTCGGGACGTTCTCCGGGGGGATCAGCAACAGCGGCGCCATCCTGGGCAACGGGACCTTGAGCAAGTCGCGCGCCGCCATCCATGTGGAATCGGTCACCGCTTTCGACGGCGGCATCACCAACAGCGGCACGCTCTCGGCTGGCCCGCTCAACGGCATATCGGTCGAATTCGTCAACACGTTTTCCGGCGGCATCAGCAACAGCGGGTCGATCCAGGGCGACGCCACGAGCACCAAGCGGATCGGCGTCATCCACCTCGAGGTCGATGTCTTCAACGGCGGCATCAGCAACAGCGGCACGCTCACGGGCGTCAACGGCGGCATCTATGTGTTGGCCGGCACGTTCCTGGGCGGCATCACCAACAGCGGGAGGATCACGGCGCAAACCGGGATCATCGTGGACAGCGTCGCCTCGTTCGGCGGTCACATCGCCAATTCCGGGACGATCAGCGCCAGCGCGGCGGCGATCGACCTGACCCGCGCGGCGACCTCGATCATCATCGACCAGAATGCCGGGCTCATCGCCGGCAACATCCTGCTCTCGCCGCTCGGCGACACGCTCAACATCGCGGGCGGCAAGATCAACGGCAACGTCGTTGGCCAGAGCAACGGCGACACGGTCAACTTCGCGCTCGGCGCGGGCAGCTTCACGTATGCGAGCCCGTACGCGATGACGGGGCTCGCCCAAGTCAACTTCAATTCCGGCACGGCCTTCATCGACGGCTCGATCACGGCGACCGCGCTCGCCGTCAACAGCGGCGGCACCGCGGCCGGCACCGGCACGCTCGCGGGCGACGTGACGGTGTTCGCCGGCGGCACCTTGATGCCGGGAAACCTGGGCACGCCGCTCGGCACGCTCAATGTCACCGGCAGCCTCACGTTCAACGCCAACAGCTTCTATTCGGTGCACGTCTCGCAGGCCGCGGCCTCGGCGACCACAATCGGCGGGCTCGGGACCGCGACGATCGGCGGCGGCATCGTGAAGGTCACGCTGTTGCAGGCCGGCAGCTACAACCAGACCTACACGATCGTCACCGCGACTGGCGGCCGCACCGGCGCGTTCGCGGGGATCAGCAACACCAATGCGGCGTTCGCCGGCACCGAATCGCTGAGCTATGACGCGACGCACGTCTTTCTCACGCTCAACGGCACTGCCACGCTCGGTTCGGTGCCGCTGGCCGTGCCCGGCCCGCTGAGCGCCAACCCGCAGAATGTGCTCAACGGCATCAACAGTTTTATCGCGCCCGGCAACGTGCTGCCCGGCGGCTTCCAGAACCTGTACAACCTGTTCGGCCCGGCGCTCGGCAATGCGCTCACCCAGCTCTCCGGGCAGAATAGCGCCGGCTTCTTCCAGGGCGCATCGCAGGCCGGCAACTCGTTCCTCGGCCTGCTGCTCAACCCTTACGTCGACGGCCGCGGCGACGGCTTCGTCCCGGCGATCCCGTTCGCGGCCGAGGAGCGCCCTGCCCTGCCCGGCGCCGCGATGGCGTTCGCCAAAGTCGACAAGGCCAATCCGCGCGACGCGACGCTCGGCAGCGTGCCGCAGTTCCGCATCTGGGGCGCGGCCTATGGCGGCTCGGGCGCGGTCGACGGCAACGCGGCCGTCGGCTCGCAGCGAACGACCGCGAGCAACGCGGCCTTCGCGGCCGGCGTCGACTATCTGCTCTCCGGCGACACGACGCTCGGTTTCGCGCTCGCAGGCGGCGGCACCAGTTGGGGGCTCGATGGCGGCCTCGGCGGCGGCCGCTCGGACTTCTTCCAGGCCGGCGTCTATGCGCGGCACCGCTTCGGCGATGCCTATGTGGCGGGCGCGCTCGCCTACAATTTCCACGACGTGACGACCAACCGCACCGTGACGATCGCGGGCACCGACATGCTCACAAGCCGCTTCCAGGCGAACGGCCTCGGCGCGCGGCTCGAGGGCGGCTACCACTTTGCCACGCCCTTCGCGCGGGTCACGCCCTATGGCGCCGTGCAGGTGCAGTCGTTCCTGCTGCCGGCCTATGGCGAGACCGCGACGGCGGGCTCGAACCAGTTCGCGCTAAATTTCGCATCGAAGACCGCGACGACGACGCGCAGCGAGATCGGCTCGTGGTTCGACAAGAGCTGGCTCGACCGCGGCCACCTGTGGACCCTGTACGGCCGGCTCGCCTGGGCGCACGATTTCGGGGCACACCGCAGGCCAGCGCAATCTTCCAGTCGCTGCCCGGCTCGAATTTCGTGGTCAACGGCGCCGCACCGGCACGCGACGGCAGCCTCGTCACGGCGGGCGCCAAATACGACTTCGTGAACGGCTGGTCGATCACGGCCAAGTTCGACGGCGAGTTCTCGTCGACCACCTCGATCTACAGCGGCACCGGGATGTTGCGGAAGACGTGGTGAGCCTGCGGCCGCGTGCTGCCCGGGGCCCGCAGCAGCCGGCAAAGGCTGCGGAGGGCGTCAAAGGCCCGCCGACGCATACGTCAGGTTGTAGGCACGGCTGCGGCCTGTGACCCCGGGGCAACACCGGCGGACAAATCCGCCGTCAATCGCCGCGAAATTCGATTTACCGCCCGCGCGCCATTCCAGGGTGTGGGTTGCAAAAGGTAGATTACCCCAGTGGGGTTAGGCGCTTACCGCGTAGTAGGGGGATGGCAGAACAGGGGTTGGGTCGCGGCCGCAGGCTTGCCCTGCTGGCGTCGAGTTCGTGCGTGGCGCTGCTCATGGGCGGCGGCAGCGCGGCGGCGATTCCGCTCTGCTACACGGGGCCGTTTCCGTTCACCAACAATGGCGCGCTGCCCTGCATCACGGTCAGCGGCACGTCGTTCTCCGGCAACGTGGTCAATAGCGGCTCAGGGGTGATCAGCCCCGGCAACCCGACAACTGGCGCTGGCATCCTCGTCACCAATACGAGCACCATCACGGGGCAGATCTCCAACGCCGGCACGATCTCGGTCGGCGGCACCGGCATCCGGATCGACACCAACTCGGTCATCACCAACGGCATCGTCAGCTCCGGCACGATCACGGCCGGCACCAGCGGCGCCGGCATCAACGTGACCGGCGTCGCGACGTTCGCGGGCGGCATCACCAGCACCGGGACGATTACGGCCGGCACCGATGGAGCCGGCATCGCGGTGGTCAATACTTCCGTGTTCTCGGGCGGGATGACCAACACGGGCTCGATCGTGGCCGGCTCCGTCGGCATGGTGGTGAACACTGTGTCGACCTTCACGGGCGGCATCCTCAACACCGGCACGATTTCGGTCGGCGGCGCCGGCATCGGGGTCTCGGCCGACACCTTCACGGGCGGCATCAGCAACAGCGGCACGATCAACGCGATCTTCGGCATTCAGGCCGGCCGGACCTGCGGCTGCACGACCATCACGAGCTTCGGCGGCGGCATCACCAATTCAGGGACCATCTCGGCGATCGTCGCCGGCATCAGCGCCGCCAATATCGCGACCTTCTCGGGCGGAATCAGCAACGGCGGCACGATCTCGGTGGCCGGTGCCACCGGCATCCTGGTCCTCGCCGTCACCACCTTCATGGGCGGCATCACCAACAGCGGCACGATCGCGGCCGGCGTCAGCGGCCCCGGAATCGCAGCCGCCGGGTTCAGCACGTTCGCGGGCGGCATCACCAACAGCGGAGTGATCACGGTCGCCGGCTCGCGCTCCGGCATCTCGCTCGTTGCGTTCGGGACGTTCATGGGCGGCATCACCAACACCGGCACGATCATGCCGGGCGTGGCCGGCATCGCGGTTCAAGGCGGCGACAGCTTCGGCGGCGGCATCACCAATGCGGGCCTGATCGCGCTGCAGAACAGCAGCGTCGGCATCAACATCACGGCGGTATCGCTGTTCACGGGCGGCGTGACCAACAGCGGCACCATCACGGGCGGCAACGCCGGCATCAACATCTGCGGCTGCGTTCTGACGTTCTCGGGCGGCATCACCAACACGGGCATGATGGCGGTGGGCTCGACCGGCATCATCGTCAGCGCGGCGAGCTTCGACGGCCACATCGTCAACACCGGAACGATCACCGCCGGCATCAACGCGATCAATCTCACCGCCGCCGGCAACGCCATCACGATCGACCAGAATGCCGGGCTGATCGCCGGCAACATTCTGTTCTCGCCGTTCGGCGACACGCTCAATGTCCGCGGCGGCACCATCAACGGCAACATCGTCGGCCAGAGCGCGGGCGACACGATCAACTTCGCGCTCGGCTCGGGCACCTTCACCTACGCGGCGGGCTTCAACTTCACGAGCGTAAGCCAGGTCAACGTCCTGTCGGGCGTCGTCATCCTCAACGACCCCGGCAACCAGGCGAGCAACATTTCGATCAATGGCGGCGTGCTGCAGGTCGGCGACGCCGCCAATCCGGGCGCGATGCTGACCGGCTCGGTCGACGTGATCGGCGGCACGCTTTCGGGCCACGGCACCGTCACGGGCGACGTCACCATCGAGAACGGCGGCGTGCTCTTCCCGGGCGGCTCGATCGGCACGCTGACGGTTGCCAACGGCCCGCTCACCTTCAACCCGGGCAGCACCTACCTGGTGCAGATTGCGCCGGGCGCCGGCAACAACTCGGCGACTATTGTCAACGGCGCGCCCGGCAACATCGCGATCAACGGCGGCAACGTTCTGGCATTGCCGCAGCTCGGCCACTACGGCCCGGTGAGCTACACGATCGCGACGGCGGGCGGCGGCGTCAGCGGCACATTCGCGGGCGTGGGCTTCGCGGCACCGTTCACCTACACGGGCCGTGTGTCGCTGAGCTACGACCCCAACGACGCCTTCCTCAACCTCAGCGACGGCTTCGCGCTGCTCGGGCCGGCGGGCACGAACCAGAACCAGCAGAGCGTCGTCAACGGCATCAACAACGTCATTCTCGGCGGCGGCACGCTGCCCTCGCAATTCCAGAACCTCACCAGCCTGCCGGGCCCGACCCTGCTCAATGCGCTGAGCCAGCTCTCGGGCGAGAACGGCACGGGCTTCCAGCACGGTGCGCTGCAGGCCGGCAACTCGTTCCTCGGCCTGCTGCTCAATCCTTACGTCGACGGCCGCGGCGACGGCTTCGTGCCGGCGATCCCGTTCGCGGCCGAGGAGCGCCCCGCCCTGCCCGACGCGGCGCTCGCCTTCGCCAAATTCGTCAAGGCCAACCCGCGCGACGCGACGCTCGGCAGCGTGCCGCAGTTCCGCGTGTGGGGCGCAGCTTATGGCGGCTCGGGCACGATCGACGGCAACGCGAGCGTCGGCTCGCAGAAGACGACCGCGACCGACGCCGCCTTCGCGGCGGGCGTCGACTATCGGCTGTCGCCCAACACGACGGTCGGCTTCGCGCTCGCGGGCGGCGGCACCAATTGGGGGCTTGGCGGTGGGCTCGGCAACGGCCGCTCCGACATGTTCCAGGCCGGCGTCTATGCGCGCCAGCGCTTCGGCGACGCCTACCTCTCGGGCGCCCTCGCCTACAATTTCCACGACGTGACGACGAACCGCACCGTCACGATCGCGGGCACCGACATGCTGCAGGGCCGCTTCCAGGCGAACGGCCTCGGCGCGCGGATCGAGGGCGGATACCATTTCGCGACGCCCTATGCGCGCGTCACGCCCTACGGCGCCGTGCAGGTGCAGTCGATCTTCCTGCCGGCCTATGCCGAGGTCGCGACGGCGGGCTCGAACCAGTTCGCGCTGAACTTCGCGGCGCAGACCGCGACCACGACGCGCGCCGAGCTCGGCTCCTGGTTCGACCGCGCGTTCGTCGACCGCGGCCATCTGTGGACCGTCTACGGCCGCCTCGCCTGGGCGCACGACTTCGGCAACACCGCGAGCGCGACCGCGATCTTCCAGGCGCTGCCGGGCTCGAACTTCGTCGTCAACGGCGCCACGCCCGCGGCCGACAGTGCGCTCGTCACGGCGGGCGCGAAATACGACCTGATGAACGGCTGGTCGTTCCTCGCCAAGTTCGACGGCGAGTTCTCGTCGAACACGTCGATCTACAGCGGCACCGGCATGGTGCGGAAGACGTGGTAGCGCGGCGTGCCGCGCCTTGGCGCTAGAGCACGTTCCGTTCCTTTCGCCGGAATATGCGCTAACCACGCCGCGCGGCCGTCTCTTCTGCGCTGTGGCGGAATGTGTTAGATCGGCCCGGACAGCACGGGCAAAAAGAGACATGGCAACGTGACGAAATTCATCGCGCCGCTGCTCGCGGGCGTCCTGCTCGCGGCTGCTCCCGCCGCGGCGCAGCAGCCGCCGACGCCGCGCCCGGCGCCGCGGCCGGCACCGCGTCCCCAGCCGCAGCCACAGCCACCCGCGCAGCTGCCCGCGCCGGTGTCGCAAGAGCCGCAGAGCACGACGGCGACCTACGGCGACTGGCTCGTGCGCTGCGTGGCCCAGCCGGGGCCGCCGCCGCAGAAGAGTTGCGACATGGAGCAGCTCGCGCAGATGCAGGGTCAGCCGATCTCACGGGTCGGCATTCCGACGCCCGCGAAGGGGCAACAGCCGCGGATGATCATCCAGCTGCCGGTCAACGTGTCGCTCGCCACCGGCGTCAAGCTCGAGGCCAGCGCCAAGGAACGCGCGCTGGCGCTGCCGTTCCGGCGCTGCGTTCCGGCCGGATGCCTCGCCGACGCCGAGCTCAAGGAAGAGGAGCTCAAGCGCTTCCGCGCCGAGACCGAGCCCGGCAGGATCACCTACAAGGATGCGAACGAACGCGACATGGTGATCCCGATCTCGTTCAAGGGCTTTGCCCAGGCCTTCGACGCGCTGCTCAAGCAGTGAGAGGCGAATAGCGAATAGCGAGTAGAGGCCTGCTATTCGCTACTCGTCTAGCGCTCGTCCGGTATCCCTAAGACTTGCCGTGGGCGTGGCCGTGATCGTGGCCATGACCATGATCGTGGCCATGGTCTTGATCATGCGCATGATGATGCTCGTGCGCGTGGTCCGCATGCACGCTGGCGCCGTCGGGCTCGAACGGCGCGACGAGCGGCGTGAGCTTCGCGGCAGCGCCGGCGAGCAGCGCCTCGATCTCGGGGTTGCGGCGCAGCCGCAGCCGGTTGGCAAAGACCTGCACGGGCACATGGCGGTCGCCGAGCCGCCAGGTCATGCGCGCGAGCGCCGCCGCGTCGGCAATGCGCGCCTCGATCAGGTTCTCCGATTCGGCGACGATCTCGATCACGCCGCCATCGTCGAGCAGCAGCAGGTCGTCGGTCGCGAGCGCGGGCGGCTCGGCGAAGTCGAACTCGACGCAGGTGCCCTTGCCGGTGAAGAAGAAGCCCTGCCTGGCCTGACGCTTGTCGTAATCGAGGATGAGCGTGTCGGTCGCCTGCGGGGGGCGTGCGTCGCCCGCTCGCAGGACCTTGGTGGCGCGCGGCATGGATTTTTCCGTCGGGCTCAGTTGAGGCGCGCCGGCCGCTCGTCGTCGTCGGGCTCGGCGGCGGGCGGGGTGTGCATCTCGCCGGGCACGGCACCGGCCGGCGTGGCACTGGCGGCGGCGGCCGCCGCCTCGGCGTCGCGCCGCTCGTAGTCGCGATAGGACAGCCAACCGAACGGCAGGCTCGCCAGATACGCGATCGTCACGAGCGTCAGCAGCACCCACGGGTAGCTCACCAGCAGCGCGAAGGACAGCACGACGGCGACGAACACCGGCAGCACCATGTCGGGCGGCACGCGGGTGCCGATCTTCTTGCCGGAGAAGACCGGGAGCCGCGACACCATCAGGAAGGCGATCGCGAGCGTGTAGATGAGCGCGACCGGCGCGACGACGGCGAGCTTGGGCACGCCGAGGAACTCGATATAGATCGGCAGCAGCACCGTGATCGCGCCGGCGGGCGCCGGCATGCCGACGAAGAAATTGCCCGCCCAGGCGGGCCGGTTGGGATCGTCGATCATCACGTTGAAGCGCGCGAGCCGCAGCCCCGTGCAGATCGCGAACACCATGGCGGCGATCCAGCCGGCCGAATGCAGCTCGTGCAGGCCCCAGAAATAGAGGATCAGCCCGGGCGCGACGCCGAAATTGACGAAGTCGGCGAGGCTGTCGAGCTCGGCGCCGAAGCGCGACGTGCCCTTGAGCAGGCGCGCGACGCGCCCGTCGACGCCGTCGAGCACGGCCGCGAGCACGATCGCGGCGAGCGCGATGTCGAGCCGGCCCTCGATCGCGAAGCGGATGGCCGTGAGACCCGCGCACAGCGCGAGCAGCGTGATCACGTTGGGCACGAGGGTGCGCACCGGGATCGGCCGGAAGCGGCCGCGCAGGCTCGGCCGGTCGGTCCGGTCGGGACGATGCGGGTCGAAGGGGGAAAAGAACGGGTTGGGCATGGCCGGAATATAGATGCTTCGGCGCGGCTGCGCCACGGCGGGGATTTATACATTGGCGCATATCCTTGTCGGCGAACCGGTATCCACCCCGGATCAAGTCCGGGGCAGGCTTTCGCCGGGATGTGCGCTTAACGTTAACCGACCCGGAACGTGCGCCCGCCGTCGGTCGCGCGCAGATCGGCCAGCACCGTCTCGCCCGCGATCGCGGTCTGGCCCTCGGCCACCATCGGGCGCACGCCTTCGGGCAGATAGACGTTGAGGCGCGAGCCGAAGCGGATCATGCCGAAGCGCTCGCCGGCCCCGATGGTGACGCCCTCGCGCACGAAGGAGACGATGCGGCGCGCGATCAGCCCGGCGATCTGCACCACCCCGATGCGGGCGCCGCCCGCCGTGGCGATGACGAGCCCGTTGCGCTCGTTGTCCTCGCTCGCCTTGTCGAGATCGGCATTGAGAAACTTGCCGGCGTGATAGGCGATGCGCTCGATGCGCCCGCTCACCGGGCTGCGATTCACGTGGCAGTCGAACACGCTCATGAAGATCGAGACGCGGGTGAGCGGCTTGCCGCCGAGGCCGAGCTCGGCGGGCGGGACCGCGTTGATGATGCGGCTCACCCGCCCGTCGGCGGGCGAGACCACGATGCCGTCGCGCACCGGGGTGACGCGCGTCGGGTCGCGGAAGAAGTAAGCGCACCAGAGGGTCAGCACGGTGCCGATCCAGCCGAGCGGCGAGGAAATCCAGAACAGGACCAGGCTGACCAGCGCGAACCCGCCGACGAAGGGAAAGCCCTCGTGGTGGATCGGCGCAAGCTGCGAGCGGATGGATTTGATGATGGACATGTCTTCTCGATGGCTCAGACCTCAACCCGTCATCCTGAGGCGGCCGCGCTCTTGCGCGGCCCTCGAAGGATGCTCGGCCGAGGCGACGCAACAAGGCATGCAAGACGCGACGCAGAGGCCCTTCGAGGCTCGCACGACGCTGTCGTGCGAGCACCTCAGGGTGACGGGCATGGAATTTGGCGCGCCGTTGCAGCCCATTTCAGCGCCCCTACTCTGCCGCATCGGCGGGCGCTGCGACAACCTCGGTGACCGGCGGCGGGTTGCGGTTGGGGGCGACCTCGTCCGCCTCGAAGCGCGCGAGCGCCGCGCGCGCCTGCTCGGCCTCGCGCTGCCGGTTCCACATGCCGGCGTAGAGCCCGCCCCGGGCGAGCAGCGCCTGATGGGTGCCGCGCTCGACGATCGCGCCCTTGTCGAGCACGATGATCTCGTCGGCGCTGATGATGGTCGAGAGCCGGTGCGCGATGACCAGCGTGGTGCGGCCCTTCGAGACGCGGTCGAGCGCGTCCTGGATCTCGCGCTCGGTGTGGCTGTCGAGCGCCGAGGTCGCCTCGTCGAGCAGCAGGATGGGCGGACCTTTCAGGATGGTGCGTGCGATGGCGACCCGCTGCTTCTCGCCGCCCGAGAGCTTCAGCCCGCGCTCGCCCACCTCGGTGTCGTAGCCCTTGGGCATCAGGCGGATGAAGCCGTCGATCTGCGCGAGCCGCGCCGCCTCCTCGATGTCGGCGTCGCTCGCGTCCCAGCGGCCGTAGCGAATGTTGTAGCGCACGGTGTCGTTGAACAGCACGGTGTCCTGCGGCACCATGCCGATGGCGTGGCGCAGCGAGGCCTGCGTCACGTCGCGGATGTCCTGCCCGTCGACCGTGATGCGGCCGCCGGTGATCTCGTAGAAGCGGAAGATCAGGCGCGAGATCGTCGACTTGCCGGCGCCGGACGGTCCGACGATCGCGACCGTGCGGCCGGCCGGGACCTCGAAGGAGAGCCTCTTGCAGGATCGGCCGCGCCGGCTCGTAGGCGAAGCGCACGTCCTCGAAGCGGATGGTGCCGGCGCGACCTGCAGCGGCACCGCGCCCGGCCGGTCCTCGATCTCGGGCTCGCGCGCCAAAATGCCGAACATCATCTCGATGTCGATCACGGCCTGCTTGATCTCGCGATACAGCATCCCCATGAAGTTGAGCGGCTGGTAGAGCTGGATCATCATGGCGTTGATCATGACGAAGTCGCCGATGGTCTTGGTGCCGTTGCGGATGCCGAACGCGCACATCATCATCACGGCGGTGAGCCCGAGCGTGAACATCACCGCCTGCCCGACATTGAGCACCGCGAGCGACACGTAGGACTTGACGCTCGCCTCCTCGTAGCGCGCCATCGAGCGGTCGTAGCGCCGCGTCTCGTGCGGCTCGGCGCCGAAATACTTGACGGTCTCGTAGTTGAGCAGGGAGTCGATCGCCTTGGTGTTGGCGTCGCTGTCGCTGTCGTTCATCGAGCGGCGGATGCCGATGCGCCACTCGGTCGCCGAGTAGGTATACAACATGTAGAGCGCGACGGTGCCGACGACGGCGACGACGTAGCGCCAGTCGAACTGGTAGAGCAGGACGACGACGATGAGCGCGAGCTCGACCACGGTCGGGACCGACCTGAATGATCACGAGCCGCACGATCGTCTCGATCGCGTCGCGGCCGCGCTGGAGAACGCGCGTGAGGCCGCCGGTCTTGCGCTCGAGGTGGAAGCGCAGCGACAGAGCATGCATGTGCTCGAAGGTCAGAAGCGCGATGCGGCGCACCGCATGCATCGCGACCTTGGCGAAGATCCCGTCGCGCACCTGGGTCAGCGCCGCCATCAGGACGCGCATGCCGCCATAGACGAGGGTCAGGAGGATCGGCGCCGCCAGCGCCCAGGTGATCCATAGTCAAGCAGCGCGCCTTGCGCCGCGCCGGCCGGTGCGTCGGCGTGGCCCGCGAGCGCGTCGGTCGCCCATTTGAAGGTGAACGGCACCGCGATGGTGGCGAGCTTGGCGAACAGCAGCAGCACCAGGGAACCGATCACGCGCAGCCGCAGATCGAGGCGGTCGGACGGCCAGATATAGGGCCACAGGTGCGCGAGGGTACCCAGCAAGGTGCCGGCAGCCGCCGGATTGGCGACGGAACGGGAGGCGTCTGGTGAACGTTCATGCGGAGGTGGCTGCCCGGCCGACGGCACGCCGCCGTCCTTCATGCTCATGTGCCCACCATATAGGCCCAATCGCCGCCGAATTCATCACGCACCGGCGGGCTTTCTCAACTTTTTGCCGGCGCCGGGCGCTCGGCTTGACGCTGGCGAAAACACGATGCCACATGCGCCCAATAGGTGAGATCATGGGTCAGATTCGCAGGGTCTGTGTCTATTGCGGTTCGAGCCCGGGCAAGGACCCGGCCTTCATTGCGGCGGCGACGCGGCTCGGCGAGATTCTTGCTGGCGCCGGCGTCGGGCTCGTCTACGGCGGCGGCGCGACCGGCATGATGGGGACGGTCGCATCCGCGACGCAGAAGGGCGGCGGCGAAGTCATCGGCGTCATCCCGAGCTTTCTCCGCGTGCGCGAGAACATGTTCAGGGGCGCCACCGAGATGGTCGTCACCGAGGACATGCACGAGCGCAAGCGCATCATGTTCGAGCGCTCGGACGCGTTCGTCGCGCTGCCGGGCGGCATCGGCACGCTGGAGGAGCTGGTCGAGCAGCTCACCTGGGCGCAGCTCGGCCGCCACAAGAAGCCGATCCTGATCGCCAACATCAAGGGATTCTACGACGGCCTGCTCGCCGTGTTCGAGCACATGATCCGCGCCGAATTCATCCACACCGGCACCCGGCTCAACTTCCTGGTCACCGACGACGTCGAGAAGATCCTGCCCATGCTCACGGCCGCCGCGGCCTCGGTGTCGGAGGCCGAGACGCTGGGCGAGCGCGAAACCGTCCAGCGCCTGTAGGTCGCGGCGTCTAAAGCGTGATGCCTTTCTGCGAATCGTCATCGCGCTTTAGCTTGTCATTTGAGCATGATCTTTTCCGAAAATCGGCATCCACTTTTCGAGATCATGCTCTATCTGGCCGTGGCCGCCGGCCCCTTGATCACGCCGGCGATCGCGCTCTCCAGCGCACGCGCGACGCGCGCGCGATAGTGCTCGAGATCGTCGAAATTGCCGCGGTCGCGGGTGAGATCGGAATAGGCCAGGAAATCGAGGAAGCCGCGATGCGGCGCGCCAGTCGCGAGCCGCGCGAGGCGCGTCTTGCAGGCCGCGAGCGCGGCGGCCATCTGGGCATCGCGCGGCAGCGTCGAATAGTACTGCGGCGGGAACAGGATCACGATCGCGGTGTCGGCCGGCACCGCCGCGAGCTCGGCCGCAAGCTGGTCGATCGCCGGAAATTTTCGATCGCCGAGCTCGATCGCGGACAAGTCGAAGGCAGGCGGTGGCGGCGGCGTGGGGAAATCGAACTTGTAGTCGGGCCCGAGGCCGCGCTCGTAGTCGTCGTAGCCGCGCGGATCGGACGGATGCAGCAGGCCGAGCGCGTTCTTGATGCGCCGTATGGCGGCACCCGCCGCGCGCGAGTTGAGCGAGTTGACGAGATACTGGAAGTCGCTGTCGCCATAGAGCCAGAACGGAAACCACTTCCACGGCTGCGGATTGTCGCTGCACCAGCGCTCGTCGGTCGCGAGCACGAGGGCGCCGATGCGGGCGTGGTGGCGGATGAACCAGTGCAGCACCGCAAGCTGCTCGGGCGCGTCGACGCCCGGGATCGCGAGCTGCACGAAGCTCAGGCCGGTGAGCTGCGTGAGCCGCTCGGGATCGATCAGCTGGCCGTGCGAATTGCCGAACACCGCGGCGGTGAACCTGTCGCTGCGGCCGAGGCTGACGTTTGCGGTGCGTTGCGTCGTGTCGGATATGCCGACGAGGCCGATGCTGGGGAAGCGACCGCTGTCATAAGGGTCGACCAGCACGATGAAGGCGAGCACCACCGCGAGGGACACGAAGAAGACCGCAACAAAGCGCACGATGAAGCCGCGCCAAGCCGCGTCGCCGGCAGCTGCGCCGTCGCCCAAGTCAGTCGTGCGTGGCGATGGCTGCGTCATCGGTCGCCGTCAGAAGCGGAAATAGATGAAGCTCAGCGGCGGGCCGCGCCCGACCTGCAGCACGCAATAGGCCGCGAGCAGCGCGGTCGTGACGGCGAGCGCCGGATGCGGCCAGCGGAAGCCGTCCTTGATCTCGTGCGCGGACGGCACGAAGGCCGACACGAGCGCCGCGACGACGATGAGGTCGAGCCCGCGAAACGCGCCGCCGGTGCCGTTGAGCCCGAGCAGCGAGCCGAGCAGCGCGGCGGCGGTCGAGAAATCGGCGGCGCGAAACAGCACCCAGCCGGCGAGCACGAACGCCATGGTGACGAGCCAGCCGAGCGCGGCAGGCATCGGCCGCTTGACCCGCTGCCAGGCGCGGCACACCACGAGGCCGATGCCATGCCAGAGCCCCCAGGCCGCGTAGGTCCAGCCGGCGCCGTGCCACAGGCCGCACAGGCCCATCGAGGCGAGCGTCGCGAATACGTAGCGCGCCTCGCCGTGCCGGCTGCCGCCGAGCGGGATGTAGAGATAGTCGCGGATGAAGTTCGACAGCGAGATGTGCCAGCGCCGCCAGAACTCGCGCAGGTCGGTCGCGAGATAGGGCCGGCGGAAATTCTCCGGCAGCAGCAGGCCGAACATGAGCGCGATGCCGATCGCCATCTCGGTATAGGCCGAGAAGTCGAGGAAGAGCTGGAACGAGAAGCCGAGCGCCGCATTCCAGGCCTCCGCCAGCGGCAGGGGCTTGGCGGCCGCGCTCGCGAACAGCGGGTTGATGACCTCGGCGATCTCGTCGGCGAGCAGCACTTTCTTGGCGAGCCCGAGCGTGAACAGCGCCAGGCCCACCGCGAGCCGGCGCCACAGGCCCGCGCGGCGCGGGTCGAGCGCGAACTGCGGCACCAGCTCGTTGTGGCGCACGATCGGCCCGGCGATCAGGTGCGGAAAGAGCAGCACGAACAGCGCGAAGGGGCGAAACGGATAGACCGGCGCACCGCCGCGCAGCCGATCAACCAGGTAGGAGATGAGCTGAAAGGAGAAGAAGCTGATGCCGATCGGCAGCAGGATGTCGGCGCGCGGCAGCGCGACGCCGACGAGCGACTGCAGGCTCGCGATGAGGAAATCGAGATACTTGAAGGTGACGAGCGAGGCGAGGTTGAGCGCGATGCCGGCTTGGAGCCACGCATTTCGTCCGGTCTGCTTGTGCGCATAGGCGAGCAGCCAAGTCCCGGTGATCTGCCCGACCAGCAACGGGATGAAGCGCCAGTCCCACCAGCCGTAGAACACGAGCGAGGCGGCAATCAGCACCGCGTGCCGCGCGCGCTCGGAGTCTGCCACCGCATAGTAGGCGGCGACGGCGAGCGGCAGGAAGATCAGGATGAAACCTTGCGACTGGAAGAGCATTCGGCCCCCTCGCCGATCGTGCGTCGATGCCGCGAGCTATGGGGGAAATTCGCTCGCCGATCAATGTCAGAACCGCGCGTCGGACAGACGGCCCGGTTCCTCAGCGCGCCCCGTTGAGAGCGCTCACGATCTGCGGCTCCATGGCGCGCGCGACGTTCTCGCGCATATGGTGCAGATCGAAAAAGTTCGATCGTTCGCGGCTGAGCGGCGAGTCGACCAGGAAATCGATAAACCCGCCGCGCCGGCCCGCGAGCGCACGCGCCAGCCGCGCCTTGCAGCTCGCAAGCTCCGCCGCCTGGAGCGTTCCGGGGTGAGGCAGCAGCGCGTCGTGGACAGGCGGCATCACGACGACCACGGAAATCTCGCCCTTGAGTGTCGCCACCAGCGTATCCAGCCGATCGATGGCCGGAAAGACGGTCGAGACCTGCGCGCCGTTGAGCGGAATGGCCGGCTCCGGGATGGCGTCCGGCTCATGCGCAAAATCCCAGTTGGCCGGATAGGCGGCGACGCCCACCGGATCGATCGGCGCGATCCGCCCCATGGCGAGCAGGATGCGCCGGCGCATCAATCGAAACGAACGCGGACCGATCATGTTGGCGAGGTAGCGCAGGCGGCTGTCGCCGAACAGCCAATAGGGAAAGCGGTAGCTCGCCGGCACCAAGTTGTTGCGCAACGCCGGATCGTGCGTGCACCACATCCGGTCGGCGGCGAGGACGAGCGCCTTCACGCCCGTGTGTCGCCGCAGGAAGTAGCGGATCAGCGCCAGCTGCTCGCGCGGACCGCCGCCGAGCGTGGTGAGCTGGACGAAACGCAGACCTGTCGCCGGCGAAAGCCGGGCGGGATCGAGCAGCAGCCCGTGCGAATTGCCGAAGATTCCGGCGTCGAAACGGCTGTCGCGGCCGCGGCTCGCGATGGCGGTCACGTCGTTGTCGTCGTCGACGCCCGGCCCGAGCAGTGAGGGAAAGTAGCCGGTGTCGTACGGGTCGATGAGGATGATCGCGGCGAGCGTCACGGCAACGAGCGCGAAGAAGCCGCCGACGAAGATCATCACGAAACGCCGCCACCTTGGCGCACAAGCAGCCGCCGTCACGGCGCTCGCCCGAGGAACGTCACCGCCTCGATGCGGTTGCCGTCCGGATCGCGGATGAAGGCCGCATAGTAGCCCTCGCCGTGATGCGGCCGCAGGCCGGGCGCGCCGTCGGACGCGCCGCCGGCCGCGAGCGCCGCGGCGTGGAAACCTCGACCGCCGCGCTGGTCGGCGCGCGCAGGCAGACATGGACGCCATTGTTCTGCGCGCCGGCGTCCGACGGCAGCACGAACATGTCCGGCCGATGGTTGACCCAGAACTCCGAATAGCGCTTGCCGAACGCGACCGTGGTCGGCCGCACCTCGAGCTTGGTGTAGCCGATGCGCGCCAGCACCGCCTCGTAGAAGGCGGTCGCCCGCGCGAGGTCGCGCACCGCGACGGAGACGTGGTCGATCATGGCCTCACGATGTCATTGCGAGCGAAGCGAAGCAATCTCCGTTCCCACGAGTTCATGCGTCCGCGAGTTGAGATTGCTTCGCTTCGCTCGCAATGACGAGCTACCCCGGCGCGCCCGACTTCACCAGCTTGTAGACGATCGAATCCATCAGCGCCTGGAACGAGGCATCGATGATATTGGGCGAGACGCCGACCGTGGTCCAATGCTCGCCGGTCTCGTCCTGGCTCTCGATCAGCACGCGGGTGATCGCCTCGGTGCCGCCGTCGAGGATGCGCACGCGGTAGTCGGTGAGGTCGAGGCCCTCGATGTACTTCTGGTACTTGCCGAGGTCCTTGCGCAGCGCGAGGTCGAGCGCGTTGACGGGACCGTTGCCCTCGGCGGCGGAGATCAGGTCGTTGCCGTCGACCGAGACCTTCACGACCGCGAGCGTGACGGTGACGCGCTCGTCCTTGGCGCTGATGCGCTGCTCGACGGTCACGTCGAACTTCTGCACGTCGAAATAGGCCGGCACCGTATCGAGAAAGCGCCGCGCCAGAAGCTCGAACGAGGCCTGCGCGTTCTCGTAGGAATAGCCCTTCGCCTCGCGCGCCTTTACCTCCTCGAGCAGGCGGGCGACGCGCGGATCGTCCTTGGCGATCGCAAGGCCGAGCCCTTCGAGCTCGGCGATGAGCCCGCTGCGGTCGAGCTCGGCGAGCACGTTCGACTTGCCGGCCTGGTCCGACACCAGCACGCGACGGCGGTTGCCGACCGTCTCGGGCCGTACGTGCTCGTAGGTCGCCGGGTCCTTGAGGATGGCGGAGGCGTGGATGCCGGCCTTGGTCGCGAACGCGCTCTCGCCCACGTAGGGCGCGTGGCGATTGGGCGCGCGGTTGAGCATCTCGTCGAGCCTGCGCGAGGCGTGCAGCAGCGATTTGAGCTTCTCGTCCGGCACGCCGATATCGAAGCGATCGGCGAAGTCCGGCTTGAGCTTGAGCGTCGGGATGAGCGAGACGAGGTTGGCGTTGCCGCAACGCTCGCCGAGCCCATTGAGCGTGCCCTGGATCTGCCGCGCGCCGGCGCGCACCGCGGCAAGCGAGTTGGCGACCGCCTGCTCGGTGTCATTGTGGGCGTGGATGCCGACGTGGCTGCCCGGGATCGCCTGCACGACCGCGCCGACGATCGCCTCGATCTCGTGCGGCAGCGTGCCGCCGTTGGTGTCGCACAGCACGACCCAGCGCGCGCCCGCCTCGTAAGCCGTGCGCGCGCAGGCGAGCGCGTAGTCGGGATTGGCCTTGTAGCCGTCGAAGAAATGCTCGCAGTCGAGCAGCACCTCGCGGCCCTTGTGCTTGGCGGCCGTCACGCTGTCGCGGATCGAGGCGAGATTCTCCTCGAGCGTGGTCTCGAGCGCGACGCGCACGTGATAGTCCCACGACTTGGCGACGAAGCAGATGGCGTCGGCCTTGGCGTCGAGCAGCGCGACCAGGCCGGGATCGTTCGAGGCCGAGCGGCCCGGCCGCCGCGTCATGCCGAAGGCCGTGAACGTCGCGTGCGCGAGCCCGCGGTCCTGCGCGAACAGCTCGTTGTCGGTCAAGTTGGCGCCCGGATAGCCACCCTCGACATAATCGACGCCGAGGTCGTCGAGGAGCTTGGCGATCGCGACCTTGTCGCCGAGCGTGAAGTCGACGCCGTTCGTCTGCGCGCCGTCGCGCAGCGTGGTGTCGAAGAGATAAAGGCGCTCCTTCATCGCTTCACCTTCCAGACCGTGGTGCCGTCCTTCTTGTCCTCGAGCTCGATCGACATGGCGGCAAGCTCGTCGCGGATGCGGTCGGCTTCCTTGAAGTTCTTCGCCTTGCGCGCCGCGTTGCGCGCCGCGATCAGCAAGTCGACCTGCGCATCGTCGACTTTCACCGAGGCCGGCCGCCACGCTGCCCATTCGGCCGGCGGGCGGTGCAGCAGCCCGATGAGCTGCGCGCTCGCCTTGAGGCAGGCGGCGGCGCCGGCCGAGCCCTTGGCGGCCTCGCTGCGCAGCTCGTGCATGGCGGCGAGCGCCTTCGGCGTGTTGAGGTCGTCGGTGAGCGCGTCGAGCGCGTCGGCGCACAGCATGCCGGGCGCGACGTCCGCCGTGAGCTGGTACCAGTGGTCGAGCGTGCGCTTCGCCTCGCTCAAGCCGGTGTCGCCCCAGTTGAGCGGCTGGCGATAATGCGTCTGCAACATCGCTAGGCGGATCGCCTCGCCCGGCCAGTCCGCCAGCACCTCGCGGATCGGCGAGATGTTGCCGAGGCTCTTCGACATCTTCTCGCCGTCGAGCTGGAGGAAGCCGTTGTGCAGCCAGTAGTTCGCCATCATGGGCGTGTGGAAGGCGCAGCACGACTGGGCGATCTCGTTCTCGTGGTGCGGGAAGACAAGATCGATGCCGCCGCCGTGGATGTCGAAGGTCTCGCCGAGGTGCCGCCATGACATGGCCGAGCACTCGATGTGCCAGCCCGGGCGCCCTTCCGCCTTGATGCCAGCGGGCGACCTCCACCCCGGCTCGCCGGCCTTCGACGGCTTCCACAGCACAAAATCCAGCCCGTCGCGCTTGTACGGCGCAACCTCGACGCGGGCGCCCGCCATCATCTCGTCGAGCGAACGGCGCGCGAGCTTGCCGTAGTCCGGCATGGTCGCGACCGCGAACAGCACGTGGTCCTCGGCCACATAGGCGTTGCCGGACTTCACCAGGCGCTCGATCAGCACCTTCATCTCCTCGATGTGCTCGGTCGCGCGCGGCTCGACGCTCGGCGGCAGGCAGCCGAGCGCCGTCACGTCCTGCTTGAAGTTCGCGTAGGTCGTCTCGGTCAGCTCGCGGATCGAGATGCCGCGCTCGGCGGCGCGCTTGTTGATCTTGTCGTCGACGTCCGTGATGTTGCGGACGTATTTGACGTAGCCCTCGCCGTAGAGGTGCCGCAGCAGGCGGAAGAGCACGTCGAACACGATGACGGGCCGCGCATTGCCGATGTGGGCGAAGTCGTAGACGGTCGGCCCGCACACGTACATGCGCACGCGCTTGGCATCGAGCGGGACGAAATCCCGCTTCTCGCGCGTCAGCGTATCGTAGAGCTTCAAATTCATCATCACACCTCGGTCCGCTGACCGGGCGTCTCGTCGTCTCGACTGGAGAAAAGACGGCCGCAGCCAGCGTGGAGCGCTAGCGAATAATCTCCCGGCAAATGCCGGCGATGCGGAAAAGGCCGTCCATGGCGGCGCACAATGATCAAACCCGTCGATGGCGTCAAGGGCTGCCAGGTTCCGGGCTGAGGACAGCGGGCATTGCTCGAAATCGCGGCTTGGCGCTCGCCGGAATTCATGGGACCACCCCGCTCCCGCCACGGCCGCGAGGGTTCGCCCGCACGGTTAACGTCACCTTAACGGTTTTGGTCGCATTCTCGCGATCGCAAATTCCAGCCACAGCGAGCGAGCCATGCGCGCCATTCTCGCGGTTGTTTCCGTCGCGGCCGTCGTCTTTGCGATGTCGCCCGCGCAGGCGGAGAAGCGCCTGTTCATCATTGCCAACAACGCGGACGGCTACGGCGTCGACCGCTGCCTTGCGAGCGGCGCCCCGTGCGGGACCGCGGCCGCGACCGCCTATTGCACGTCGCACGAGTTCAACAAGGCGCTGTCGTTCCGCAAGATCGACCGCGACGACCTCACGGGCGCGATCCCGACCAGCACGGGCTGCAAGGGCTCGCACTGCGACGAGTTCGTCGCCATCGAGTGCGGGCGTTAGGCAGCCGCGACCTATTTCCGTCATTGCGAGGCGCGCATCGCGCGCCGAAGCAACCTCGATCCGCGTACTCATGCATATGCGGATCGAGCTTGCTCGTCGGGCTTCGCCCTCCTCGCAATGACGGAGGCGCTTTCGCAAGGCGTGTTCCGCCGCTAGCCTGCGCGTGCGGTCGCAAGACAATCGCAAACGCGGGGAAGCGCATGTCCAAGGATAAAGTCGTCGGATTCATCGGGCTCGGCACCATGGGCGGCCGCATGGCCGCCAACATCCAGAAGGCCGGCTACAAGACGGTCGTGCACGACCTGCATCGGCAGGCCGCGAGCCACCATCTCAATGCGGGCGCGACCTGGGCGGAGACGCCGCGCGCGGTCGCGGCGCAGTGCGACGTGGTGTTCACGTCGCTGCCGGAGCCGCCGGACGTGGAGTTGGTCGCGCTCGGCACCGACGGGCTCCTCGCCGGGATCAAGCCGGGCGGCGTCTATTTCGATCTTTCGACCAATGCGCCCGCCGTGGTGAAGAAGCTCAACGCCGCGTTCGCCGAAAAGGGCGCGCACATGTTCGATGCGCCGGTGAGCGGCGGACCGGCAGGCGCGGCCTCAGGCAAGCTCGCGATCTGGGTCGGCGGCGACGAGAAGGTCTTTCGCGCGCACAAGGCGGTGCTCGACGATTTCGCCGACCGCGCCGCCTATATCGGGCCGATCGGCAGCGCGACGGTGGCGAAGCTCGTGCACAACATGTCGGGCTATGCGATCGTGTGCGCGCTCGCCGAAACCTTCGCGCTCGGCGTCAAGGCGGGCGTCGATCCGCTGGTGCTCTACGAGGCCGTGCGCCAGGGGGCGGTCGGCCGCCGCTACACGTTCGAGGCGCTGATCGACCAGTTCCTGCCCGGCAAGTACGATCCGCCCGCCTTCGCGCTCAAGCTCGCGCACAAGGACGTTCCGCTCGCCAACGCGCTCGGCCGCGAGCTCGGCGTGCCGATGCGCATCTGCAACCTCACGCTCGCCGAGATGACCGAAGCGATGGGGCGCGGCTGGGCGGGGCGCGACTCGCGCGTCGCCATGCTGCTCGAGCAGGAACGCGCCGGCGTCGAGATCGCGGTCGAGCCGGAGCGGCTGAAGGCCGCGCTCGCGGCCGCGAAAGCCGGCTGAGGCATCTTCGGCTACGCGCCGTGGCGGCGGAAGACATTTCCCTCGAGCCGATCGGACGCGTTCGCGCTACCATACGTCGGGAACGTATCGCGTGGGTTTTCACGCATAAGGGGGAACTACATGTTCGTTGCCGAGCAACGCAGCTTGAGTCGCGACACCCGCCGCGCCGTCGGCCGGCAAGGCCCACCGCGGTCCTGCCCGCCGCGATGCTCCTCGCGAGCCTGCTCGCCGTCCTGCCGGCGTCCGCCGACTATGCCGAGGACAGGCGTGACTGCTTCGCGACCGGCTACGGCGGCGCCAAGCGCGTCGCCGCCTGCACGCGGTTGATCGACAGCGGACGCGTGCATGGACGCGACCTTGCTGGCGCCTACCAGTCACGCGCGGAGGGCCATCGGATCATCAAGGAGTACGACAGCGCGCTCGCGGAATTCGCGCGTGCGATCCAGATCGACCCGCAGAGTGCGATCATCTACGCGAACCGCGCCGAGGTCTACCGGATGCTCGGCAGATACGACGCGGCCATCGCCGACACCACGCGAGCGATCGGGCTCGACCCGACGCTCAACGCGACCTACACGCTGCGCGGATTGGCCTATGAGCAGACGGGCCAGATCGACAAGGCGCGTGAGGATTTCAAGCAGGCGCTGGCGCGTCCTCCCAAAAACGCCGACGGCGGCTGGGCGCAGGACGTGGCACGCAAGGAGTTGCAACGGCTGGAAGGCAAATAGCCCGCCTTCGCGGTAAGGCGGAAGCGGAATGCGGGACCGGCGTCCCCGCATTGCGGCGCTTCGCGCCTTCATGCGGGCTACGATCAGGCCCGCTCCAGGCCGGCGGCACGCCAGATCGCGTCGGCCTCGGCGCGGGTGAGCGACGCGATCAGTTCCCTCGCCTCGGCCGCCCTCTCGCTCGCGGCCGGGATTGCGGCCGCATAGACCGTGTAATTCTGCACGGCGGCCGGCAGCGGGCCCGCGATCGTCACGCCCCGGATGGCGACGAGCTCGCTGAGAAAGCTGATGCCGAGCTCGGCGGTGCCGTCGGCGACCAGCTCGGCGACGTGATGCCCGTTGCGGCCGAGCGCCGCCTTGGCGTTGACGGCGGCCGCGACGCCGAGCCGCTCGAGCAGCTTGGCGAAATAGGCCGCCGCCGAGCCGCCCGCCGTCGGATCGCTGTAGGAGATGCAGCGCGCCGCGCGGAGTGCCGCTGTAAAGTTCTCGGGCGTCGCGAGGTCGGGCGCCGCCGCGCCATCGCGGATGCACACCGCAAGCCCGGCGCGCGCGATCGCGGTGGTGCTGCCGGCCACGATGGCGTCGCCCAACGCCGTCAGGGCGGCGGGCGACAGGACCAGCACGTCGGCCGCCTCGCCTCCCTTGAAGCGATCGCTGATCGCGCCGACCGTGCCGTAGGTGGGCGTGACGGCATGCCCGGTCATGCGGGTGAAATCGGAAAACAGCTTCGCCAGCGCCATCTGCGGCGCGCGGGCGCTCAGAACCTTGAGATCGGCCAATCGCTACCCCCGTAGTGTCATCGTCGATAGGTTCCGGCCCCTGACGGGACGAGCGCATGCGTGCGGCAGAAGGCGAATAGCGACGCGACTGACGCAAGTCCACTCTCCCGGCTCGGGTTCGCGGTGCGCCTCTCACGCCCGTTGCGCGCGCTGATAACTTCCGCCATCTTCGCAACCGGCGGGTTGGAATGCTTCCAATCGGTCCCCCTATGCCGGAGAGCGACGGTGGACGAGGCCGCGGCCGGGAGTGAGCAAGCGACGGCACGGGCAACCGCACCGGACGCGGCGCCGCTCAAGCTCGAGCAGTTCCTGCCGTATCGGCTCAACGTGCTGGCGAGCCTGGTGTCGCAGGCGCTCTCGCGCGTCTACGTCGAGCGCTACGGCCTCGGCGTGCCCGAATGGCGCGTGCTGGTCACGCTCGGCCAATTTGGCGTGATGACCGGCAAGGCCATCGGCACGCACAGCCACATGCACAAGACCAAGGTGTCGCGCGCGGTCGCGGAGCTGGAGAAAAGAAAGCTGGTGGGCCGCCGCGCCAACCGCGCGGACCTGCGCGAGTCGTTCCTGTCGCTCACGGTGGCCGGCCGCGCGATCTACGAGGAGCTCGCGCCGGGTGCGCTCGATTTCGCGCGACGGCTGGCCGAGGTCGTCGATCCGGGCGACCGCGCCGCATTCGAGCGCGCCGTCGAGCGGCTCACCGAGCGCTCGCACGCGCTGGTGACGGAATTCGCCAAGCAGAAGTCGGAGGCGCCGTGAAGCTCTACTCCTATTTCCGTTCCTCCGCCGCCTACCGGGCGCGGATCGCGCTCAACCTCAAGGGCCTCGCCTACGAGACCGTGTCGATCCATCTCACCAAGGGCGGCGGCCGCCAGTTCGCGCCCGAGTACCGCGTGATCAACCCGCAGGCGCGCGTGCCGGCGCTGATGGTCGACGGCGGCGTGCTGACGCAATCGCTCGCCATCATCGAGTATCTCGACGAGACCCATCCGCAGCCGCCGCTCCTGCCTGCCGACCCGATCGCGCGCGCGCATGTGCGCGCGATCGCCCAGGCGATCGCCTGCGACATCCATCCGCTCAACAATACGTCGCCGCTGTTCTACCTGAAGAATACGCTCAAGCACGACCAGGAGACGATCAACGCGTGGTACGCCCATTGGATCGCGGTGGGCTTCGCGGCGCTCGAGACGTTGCTGCGGCCCGGCCCCTACGCGTATGGCGACAAGGTCACGCTTGCGGACGTTTGCCTCGTGCCGCAGGTGGCGAACGCCCGGCGCTTCAACGTGCCGCTCGACAAGTACCCGAAGATCGTCGCGGTCGACGCCGCCTGCCTGAAACTCCCCGCCTTCGACAAGGCGCGGCCGGAAAACCAGCCGGATGCGGAGTGAGACCCGCGAATAGCGAATGGCGAATAGCGAATAGCGAGACTGGTCATCCGACGACCCACTCGCTATTCGCCACTCGCTGTTCGCCCCATCCCTCAACGCCCTTTCCCAGAGCGTCCCGTGACCCCTACCCGCCTCGTACCGGCCGTGCTGTGGATGATCGGCGCGCTGCTCTCGTTCTCGACCATGGCGGTGTCGATCCGCGAGCTCTCGCGCGTGCTCAGCATCTTCGAGGTGCTGGCGCTGCGCAGCGCGCTCGGCCTCATCATCCTGTGCGCGCTCGCGCTCGCACGCCCCGACCTGCGGCACGCCATCCGCACGCGGCACATCTGGCTGCACGTCATGCGCAACGGCGTGCATTTCGCCGCGCAGGTCGCCTGGGCGACCAGCCTGACGCTGCTGCCGCTCGCCACCGTCTTCTCGCTCGAATTCACCATGCCGGCCTGGACCGCGATCATGGCCTCCATCTTCCT
>CAVPGG010000280.1:0-11345 GCA_963703755.1 uncultured Pseudomonadota bacterium | reverse complement strand
GAGCGCCGCCTGGTGGGCGGCCGCGTCGTCCGGCACCTTGTCGGGCGGGATCTCGCGCCCGATCAGCGTCAAGGTGCTATAGACCTTCTCGCCATTGTCGGAGCCGTCATAGACCGGCAGCTCCAGCAAGGTCTTCCCGGCGCGCGCCGCCTCGATGATGAGGCGCATCTGCTCGGCGGGAAACACCATGGCGCGTTCGAGACCGAACGACTTGTCGGTCGGCTTGGCGAGCTTGACCTCGACGTGGTCCGCATCGCGCTTGGCATCGCCCTCGACGTTGTCGACGTTGTTCTCGTTGACGTAGTTCTGCGAGCTGAAGCGGAAGCTCTTGGCGCCGCCCTCCTCCCAGGTGGTCGAGCGCAGGTCGCTCAGCACCGACTTGTTCTCCTCGGTGCTTTCCAGCTCGGAGACCTGGCGGAAGTTGAGCGCGTAGCCCGCGCAGGCGCTGCCCGAGAAGTCGTAGACGATGCGCCCGCGCACCGCCTCGATGTCGCCGCGGCCGCGCGTGCGCAGCAGCCGCAGGTCGTAGATCGCCCGGTGCGGCGTGAGCACCACGCCGGCCGGCGCCGCCGGACCCGACGTCGCGCCGGTCAGCAGGATCACGGGCAGCGCCGCGCAGGCGATCAGCAGGCGGGTGCGTGTCGACATCGCAGGCATCCTCTCGGGGAGATTCACGCTACTTGCTCGCCCATCGCGGCAAGATAGGGGCGGCGCCGGCGGCCCGCAACCGGCGCGACACCGGCGCCGCATGGCAGCTTGCGCCCGCCCGCCCGATTGGCGCAAATATCGGCATCCGTCGTTAAGAACTGTGGAGATGATCATGAGCGCAATCGAAGCCAAGCTTGCCGAGCTCGGCATGACGCTGCCGACGCCGGCCGCGCCGGTCGCCAACTATGTCGGGTTCGTGCGCGCCGGGCCGATGCTCGTGGTGTCCGGCCAGCTCTGCTTCGGCCCCGACGGCAAGCTGGTCGCCAAGGGCAAGCTCGGCGCCGGCGTCTCGGCCGAGGACGGGCAGAAGGCGGCGCGCGCCTGCGCGATCAACGTGCTGGCGCAGGTGAAGGCCGCGCTCGGCAGCCTCGAGGCGGTCAAGCGCGTGGTGCGGCTCGGCGGCTTCATCAATTCGGATCCGGCCTTCCTCGACGGCCCCAAGGTGATGAACGGCGCCTCCGACCTGATGGTCGCGTTGTTCGGCGATAAGGGCCGGCACGCGCGCACGACCGTGGGCGTCGCGGTGCTGCCGATGGACGCGGCCGTCGAGGTCGAAGGCCTGTTCGAGGTCGGCTGACGCGCTTCCTAAAGGTTCGCGGACATGGCTGGTCTCGATTGGCTCACGGCCCGGCCGGTCGCCCACCGCGGCCTGCACGATGCGGCGCGCGGCATCGTCGAGAACACCACGAGCGCGTTCGATGCCGCGATCGCCGGCAACTACGGCATCGAGACCGACGTCCAGGTCAGCCGCGACGGCGAGGCCATGGTGCATCACGACGACGTGCTCGGCCGCCTCACCGACGGCAGCGGCCGCCTCGCCGACCGCACGGTGGCCGAGCTCAAGGCCGTGCCGTTCCGCGCGACACAGGACCGCATGATGACGCTGCCCGAGCTGTGCGCGCGCATCGCCGGCCGCGTCACCCTGTTGGTCGAGGTCAAGAGCGCCTTCGACGCCGCCGAGCGGCTCACCGAACGGGTCGCCGAGGTGCTCACCAAGTACGCGGGCCCGGTCGCCGCCATGTCGTTCGACCCGCGTAGCGTCGCCGGGCTGCGGCGTCTCGCCCCGGAGCTGACGCGTGGAATCGTCGCCGAGCGAGCCTATGTCGGCCCAGACTGGCAGTACCTCAACGAGTGGCAGCGCCTGAGCATGGCCCATCTCCTGCATGCGCCGATGACGCGCCCCGATTTCGTCGCTTACCAGGTGGACGATCTGCCGGCACCGGCGACGCGGCTCGCGCGTTGGCTCGGTGCGCCGGTGCTGACCTGGACGGTGCGCACGCCGGCGCAGCGGCAGCGGGCGCAACAGTGGGCCGACCAGATGATCTTCGAGGGTTTCGCGGCGTGATGTCGAGACATGTTGAGAGATGACCTGAGCATCGAGATGCGAATTCGCTTCAACATCGGCCGCCATCGCGGCCGCCCGTCATGAGCCGCGGCCTGCGCATCCGCGTCCTGCCTGCCATCGCCGAGATTCCGGCCGCCGCGTGGGACGCCTGCGCCAATCCCGACACCGCATCAAGTGCTGCAACGTGCGCCTACAACCCCTTCATCTCGCACGACTTCCTGTCCGCCCTCGAGGTCTCGGGGTCGGCCGTGGCGCGCACCGGCTGGCAGCCGCAGCACCTCGTCGCCGAGGACGAGGGCGGCCAGGTTCTCGGCGTCGCGCCCTGCTACCTGAAGTCCCATTCGCGCGGCGAGTACGTGTTCGACCGCGGCTGGGCCGAGGCCTATGAGCGCGCGGGCGGCGACTACTATCCCAAGCTCCAGGTCTCGGTGCCGTTCACGCCGGCGACCGGCCGCCGCCTGCTGGCGGCGCCGGGCCCGCGCAGTCACGAGGTCGAGGCCGCGCTGGCGCAGGGCCTCGTCGAGCTGTGCCAATTGCGCGAGGCGTCCTCGGCGCACGTCACCTTCATGCCGGAGCGCGAGTGGAGTTTCCTGGCCGAGCGCGGCTTCCTCAAGCGTACCGACCAGCAATTCCACTGGGAGAACGCCGGCTATGCGACCTTCGACGATTTCCTCGGCGCGCTCGCGTCGCGCAAGCGCAAGGTGCTCAAGCGCGAGCGGCGCGATGCCTTGCAGAACGGCATCGAGGTCGTCTGGCTCACCGGCGCCGACCTGACCGAGGCCGCGTGGGACGACTTCTTCGCCTTCTACATCGAAACCGGCTCGCGCAAATGGGGCCGTCCGTATCTCACGCGCGAGTTCTACTCGATCGTCGGCGCCAGGATGGCCGACCGCATCCTGCTGGTGATGGCCAAGCGCGCCGGCCGCTACATCGCGGGCGCGATCAACTTCGTCGGCGCCGAGACGCTGTTCGGCCGCCACTGGGGCGCGATCGAGCACCATCCGTTTCTGCACTTCGAGCTCTGCTACTACCAGGCGATCGACTTCGCGATCGCCAAAAAGCTGCTGCGCGTCGAGGCCGGCGCGCAGGGCGAGCACAAGATCGCGCGCGGCTACCTGCCGGTCACCACCTATTCGGCGCACTACATCGACAATCCCGGCCTGCGCCGCGCCATCGCGGACTACCTGGTGCGCGAGCGCGCCTACGTCGAGGCCGCCGGCCGCGAGCTCGGCGATCTCGCGCCCTTCCGCAAGGATCTCGAGGACGCATAGGGTCGACCGCACGGACTCGTGCGCTTCGATATGCTAGTGTCCCGATTCCGACGTTCGTATCACCTTGCGGCACTCTCTGTACGAACGTCGGAATCGAAAAGGACACTAGCCACTTTATTGATTCTAGTGCGGCTTTTGGATTTGACGTTCCTATGCGGACTCGCGGCGGAGTGATAGGAACGTCAAATCCGCCGCACTAGGTGTGTGCGCGTTGGCGCGATTTCGCTTCGCCGACGCAGACGGGAAACGCTCCATGCCGGCCTACGATCCCAACAACATCTTCGCAAAAATCCTGCGCGGCGAGCTGCCCTCGCACAAGGTCTACGAGGACGAGCGCGCTTTCGCGTTCCTCGACATCATGCCGCGCGCGCCCGGCCACACGCTGGTGATCCCCAAGGCCCCTGCCCGCAACATCCTCGACGTGAAGCCGGACGACCTCGCCCACGTGATGGCGGTCGCGCAGAAGATCGCGCACGCCACCATGAAGACCTTCGGCGCCGACGGCGTCACCATCCAGCAGTTCAACGAGCCCGCCGGCGGCCAGGTGGTCTTCCACCTGCATGTGCACATCATTCCGCGCCGGGACGGCGTGTCGCTCAAGCCGCCCGCGAGCCACAAGGAAGACCCGGCGGTCCTCTCGGACAACGCGCTCAAGCTCGCGGCCGCGCTCAAGGGCGCCTGAGCGCCCGCATCGCATGTGACGCGAGCACGGCGGCTGCTCTCCTTCTCCCCGCGCGCGGGGAGAAGGTCGGGATGAGGGGGCGCCTCCGCGAGCGCGGAGTTTCTTCGGACGTGTTGCGCGCCCGCATCGCACGCAAGAGCTTTTCATTTCAAGGGCGTGTCGCGCAACTAAAGGCAATCTCCTGGTGGATGCCAGCTAATATTCTCGCTTGATGCCTTTCATCAACCACAAGAATGAAACCTCGCGCGACGCGTGCGCAGCGACAAAACCTTTCTCGCTTATGCGCGAATGCAACGTCGTGCTTGATTTTTTGCACAAAGTCTGACATACGTCATCGTCCTGCTGGCCGAAGCTCGGCCGGCAAACGAGGAACCCGATGCGCCACTTCGGCTCATATAGCGTCGCGCTCAGCGCCCCGAACGCATGGTCGTCCCAACGACCGTGCGCGCGGAGCGCCGCCTGCGCGCTCGCCGCGGGCTTCCCGACACTGAATGAACCGACCCGACAGGGATCGGGACAACCGGACTAACCGGCGGCGGGCCACCACCCTCCGCCACCAGGCAGGAGGGACCCGATGGGCCCGTAAAGACACCGAAAGCCAAATACCCGAGATGAATTCGACTGCGCGCGCCCGCATTCGCGATCGCGCGCATCGAACACGCTGACGACCCGTGCATGTGCGCGGCGCGATTGCGCGCGCGTGGACGGCATCTTGCGACCTTTGCTGTTTGACATCGTGAACGTCCAGAATTGGACGGCGCTTCGTGCAACCGCCCCCCATTTTTCGGGATGCGCAGCGGAAGCGCCGTCCGTTTGTCCATTTGTCCGAGTATTATCTTTTGCACCAATCGCCCCTGAAGCATTGAGGTGATGCACCCGCCTTGTAAGCGGGAGAGCCGGTTTCAATTCCCGGCTGGGGCTCCAGCCTTCGCGCCTTCGGCGCTTCGCCTCGGCAGGCCAGCGGCCACTGCCGTCATCGTCCGCGAACGCGGACGATCCAGTACGCCGTAACGGATCTGCGAGGCATTGCCTACGTTCCCCCGCCCGCCGCTTATGAGTACAGGATTGCCCGCGTTCGCAGGCAATGACGCCGTGGAATTAGCAAGGACAGCATGAAATTGTGCCGGTAGCCCAACGGAAGAGGCAGCACGCTCAGACCGTGCTCAGTGCGAGTTCGACTCTCGCTCGGCGTACCAGTCTTCGCGCCTTCGGCGCTTCGGCTCGGCAGGCCAGCCGACGCGAAGGCTGCCGCGCCGTAGCGCGCGCAAGCGCCGCGTAGGCGGGCGCAGTCGACACGCCGTTTCGCGCGCTTAGCTCAGAGGCAGAGCGGGGCTCCTACAAAGCTCAGGTCGGGATTTCGAAATTCCCAGCGCGCTCCAGCCTTCGCGCCTCCGGCGCGGCAAGCCGGCCACGCACGGGCTGCCGTGGCAAACGATGGACCCCAAGCGCGACGCCGCCGCGCGCGCCCTCACGGCGACATCGTTGCGAGGGCGTTGCGGACGAGCCGCAGCAAGTTCTGTTGCACCCTGTTGAGCTTACCGGCGCGATCGAGCGATTCGAAGGTCGCGAGCGCTCTTTCGAGTACCGCCCGCTTGCGCGGTTGCTCGGCGACGAAGCTGATCCGCACCAGGGCGATCGCGAGATCGCTCTGCCACAGCGCGTTGCTCGGGTCGCTGCCGATGAGGCGCTCGACGATGGCGAGGCTCGCCTCGAAGGATTTCAGCGCCTCCGCGAGGTTGCCCAGCTCCTGCTGCGCGCCGCCCAGCTTGTTGTATGCGACCGCGAGATCGCGCTGCCAGCCCGCATTGTTCGGATCGCGGCTGACAAGGCGCTCGCGGATCGCAAGGCTCGCCTGAAAGGACGTCAGCGCCTCCGCAAAGCTGCGCTGCACCTGCTTCACCTCGCCGATCTTCTCGTACGCCACGGAGAGCTCGCGCTGCCAGCTCGCGTTGCCGACGTTGCCGCGGGCCAGGGCTTCGCGGATCGCGAGGCTCGCCTGATAGGACGTCAGCGCCTCCGCCAGGCTGCCCTGCGCCTGCTTCACCTCGCCGATCTTGTTGTAGGACATCGAGAGATCGTGCCGCCAGAGCGCGTTGCCGCGATCGCGGGCGGCGAGTGGTTCGCTGATCGCGAGGCCCGCCTGATAGGATTGCAGCGCCTCCACCAGGTTGCCCTGCGCCTGCTGCACCTCGCCGACCTCGTTGTGGAACACCAAAAGATCGTGCTGAAAATCCGCATTGTCGGGAGCGCTCTGGGCGAGCCGCTCGCTGATGGCGACGCTCGCCTGGTAGGATTTCAGCGCCTCCGGCAGGCTGCCCTGCGCCTGCTGCACGATGCCGATCTTCTGGTAGGACTGCGCGAGATCGCGCCGTCGGAGCGGATTGTCGCCGTCGCTGTGCGCGAGATGCTCGACGATGGCGAGGCTCGCCTGAAAGGACTTCAGCGCGTCCGGCAGGTTGCCCTGCGCCAACTGCACGTCGCCCAGCGTGCTCTCCGCAACCGCGACAGCGCGCTGCCAGTTGGTATTGCCTGGATCGGCGGCCAGCAGGTCCTGCAGGATCTGACGCGCGCGGTCGGCCGCCGCGAATGCGCCATTCGTGTCCCCCTGGTCGAGCAACGTCGTGGCGATCTCGGTCAGCGCGACCGCCTGGCTGTGCCGCAGGGCGGGTGTCGCGCCGGCGCGCGTGAGCTGCTCCTGCAGCGCGCGGGCGCGATCGAGGATGTCCTTGACCAGCGCGATCGGCACGCCCGATACATTGTGCAAGCGCTGCGCCAGATCGTAGATCATCCTGTCGGTGGCATCGATGGCGACGGCGAGCGACTGCTCCGCCCGCTCGCGCTGCCGCTGCGCCTCCTGCTGCGAGCGATATGCAACGACACCCAGCACCGAAGCGGCGAGCGCCACGGCCGCAAAGATCGCGGCCGCCGCCGCCGTCAACCGCTGACGCAGCCGCGCCCGCTGGCGCGACGCCGCGATGAAGGCGCGCGTGCCCGCGTCGAGCTCCTCGCCCAGCCGCGCCGCCAGATCGAGCGCATTGGCGAGGTCGGGATCGCGCAGCAGCAGCTGTTGTCTTGCCTTGCCGGCCGCCTTCGTCCAGCGCGCCTGCTGCTGCTCGACCAGCGTGCGCGTCTCGAGGTCGCGGCGATCCGTCGCGAACTGCTGGCGCGCGCGCGGCCAATGGCTGATCAGCGCCTCGTGCGCGAGCCGGACCGTCGGCACGGCATTGTCCTGCGCCGCGACGACGAGGCGCTCCGCCGTGAAAGCCTCGACCACCGCACGAGTTGGGCTTCCCTCGGCGAACTGCTCGCGCGCGAGCGTGCGCGCCACGATCGCATGCTCGCCGCTACCCGCGATGGTGACGAGCGCGCGCAAGACCCTCGGAACGGCGGCCTGCGCGTCCACGGGCAGGCTCTCGACCGTCGCCTCGGCGCGCATCGCCATCGCGCCCTGCAGGCCGCCAAGCGCCGCATAGGTCGCACTCGTCAGCGTGCTGCCCTTGCGCTTGACGACGTCCTCCTCGTAGAGCGCGTCGAGCAGGAACGAGAGCAGCGGCAGCACGCCGGGCGCCGCTTCGGCATAGCTGTGCGGTCCGGGCGCCGCGATCGCGTCGGCCGCGATCACCACGTCGAGGCCGAGGCCGCTTTGCTCGCGCGTCTCGAACGCGAGCCGCGCCGCCAGCGCCGGCTTGCGGATCATCTCGGCGAGCTCCGCCGGCGAGGGCGCCACAAGGTCGATCCGCCCCGCTCCCTGCGCGAGCTCCAGGAGCTCGGGGAGTTCAGCAACCCGATGCCAGAAGTCGGCGCGCACGGTCGCCACCACCCACACGAGGCCCGAGCGGGAAAGGCCGGCGAGCAGCCGCGCGAACAGCCTGCGGTCGTCGGCGCCGATCGACGGCGCCGTGAACAGCTCTTCGAGCTGGTCGATCACCAGCATCAGCCGCGCGCTCTCGAAGGCAAGCAGGTGGCGGGAGGCCCTGCCCGCCTCGGTGACGCGCGCGAGCGCGTTGGCGACCACGAAGGCGGGCGTGTCCGGCGCCTGGCGCAGATGCGCGGCGAGCTCCGCGGCGGTCTGTCCCGGCGCCAGCAGCTCGGGCAGGCCGACGGCGGCGTCGTCGCCCTTGCGCGTCAACGCCTCGATGAGGCGCAGCAATGGGTCGTTGCCGCCGCCCGGCCGGAAGGCGAAGCGCCGCGTGAACGCGAGCCCCTCGATGCGCTGCGGCCGCATCAGCCGCGGCAGCAGCGCCGCCTGCACGAGCGACGACTTGCCCGAGCCGCTCGCGCCGCAGACGAGCAGGAACGCGGTGCCGGCGCGCGCGTTCGCGGCGAGCTGCTCGGCCGATCGGGCGACCGCCTCGTCGCGGCCGAAATAGATCGCCGCGTGCTCGAACCCGTAGGCCTGCAGGCCGCGGAACGGTGGCCCGAACCAGGTCGCGGCCGCCGCCTCGGCGGGCAGCGCCGCGATCCGGCGCTCGATCAGCTTGCGCAGCGATTCCTCGAGCCGCGCCGCAAACTGCTCCAGCGTCGTGTACTCGTCGTAGGCGGCGAGAAACACGCCGCGGTCGGAAAAGTGGCGGCGCCAGAACGCGTTCAGCGCGCCGAGCTGCGCCATGCTGCGCGCCTGCGCATCCGGGTCGCGCGGATCGATCGGGGCGGGGCTGACGTTGCGGAACGCGAGCAGGTCGGGCGCGCCGCGCTCGCGCGCCGATTTCAGCGCGTCCTCATACTCCCATTCGGTGCCCGTGACCGGCGCGCGCCCGTCCAGGCCGCGATACTCGCGAACGGCCGTCTTGTCCGGAAGCGGCGTGCCGAGCCGCGACCACAGGATGAGGACGACGATGTCGGCCTCGCTCGGCGGATCGAGCGCATCCTGGAAATGGCCCGACGCGATGAGCGGCTCGTGCTCCCAGCGGATCGCCTCGAAGTCGAAATAGCGGCGAAACTCCTGGGCGAGCTTGTCGATGATCAGCCCGACGCGCAGCCGCTCGTCCGGCACGTCGCCCGGCGATGAGATGAAAATGCGCAATCGCACCGCGTCCGCTCCTGCGTCGCATCCGTTGGCGCAATGTTAGTCCTTTTCGCGCCGAGATGCCCCGGCCACCGGTTTGACCCGATCCGTCCGCGTCGACGCGCGCTGCAGTGAACCCACCCTTAGCTCAGCAGCAGAGCGCTCGCCCGATAAGCGAGAGGCCCGAGGGGCAGCACCTCGAGGGTGGACCAGATCATGGACCCTGAGCGTAAAGCCGAATGGAGAGGCACTGGACTTCTTAACCCAGTCGCACGAGGATCGTAACCTCCGGGGTTCGCCATTCCGACGTTGGTGTTCGACGCGCACCGGCGCGTTGCCTCTGACGCCCCTTAGCTTAGTGGCAAAGCGATCGGCTCTGACCCGGTCGACCTCAGTTCGATTCTGAGAGGGGCTGCCAATCAAAGACGACGTGGCCGAGTGGCCGAGGCAAGCGGCCGCAACCCGCTCCAGGCAGGTTCGATTCCTGCCGTCGTCTCCATCTTCGCGTCCGTAGGCGGGCACGGTCTCGCACCTATTGCTCCGTTACGCTTCTGGTGAGGCGGCTGCGCTGTCGACGCGGTGAGAGGGATTCGATTTCCCTACGGAGCGCCATGTTGCCAAGCGATCGCCAAGCGATCGGCCTTTGGAGAGCGCCGCTGGAGTGGCCGGCAATCGGTCTCGAAAACCGAGGGGTCCGCAAGGACAGAGGTTCGAACCCTCAGCTCTCCGCCACCCGCCTGCGCTGACGCTTCGGCGGGCAGGCCTTCGCCGAGGCGGGTGCCCGCCGTAGCGCGCGCAAGCGCCGCGAAGGCGGGCGCAGCGAACGTCTTCGATATGAGAAGGCACACTGACTTCGGGAAGCGCCAATAAGGACGGCTGGTGCCGTCGCCGCCCTGTAAACGCGGTCCCTTTGCGGCAGGAAGTTCGATTCTCTCCGCTTCCCACCAGTCTTCGCGCCAAGGCGCTTCGACTGGCAGGCCAGCCTTCGCGCGCGAAGACTGCCCGCCGTAGCTCGAAGAGCGAAGGCGGGCGCCACGAATGGCAAGCGCCAAATTCAAACACGCGGGTGTAGCTGGAAGGCCCAGCGCCGGAGCGCCACTCCGGAGACGCGGTTTCGATTACCGCCATCCGCGCCAGTCTTCGCGCCAAGGCGCTTCGACCGGCAGGCCAGACTTCGATCGCGAAGACTGCCCGCCGAAGCCTTGGCGAAGGCGGGCCGAGCTCGGAAAGCTGATCTGGTGAAAGCGCCGCGCCGAAAACGCGGAGAGGTTGGCTCGAAACCAACTCCGAGCGCCAAATTCGGGACACGCACAAGGGTGCAGACATGCCTTGCAAGCAAGTCGCGCGGGGAGCGTTACCCCGGTGTTCCACCAATTCGCGCCGGGCAGGCAGACCCTCGCGACGCGTTCATTCCCCTCAGGCGAGCAAGGTGCACGCGGCTGCCTGTTAAGCAGAGTTGAGGCAGGTTCGATTCCTGCGAGGGGAGCCAATCTCTTGCGCGCGTCGTTGTCGGCGAACCGGCCTCCACCCCCGGATCAAGTTCGGGGGCAGGCTTTCGCCGGGACATGCGTCACGCTGCCGTCGTCTAGCGGCCAAGACACCGGGCCCTCACCCCGGAGACCGCGGGTTCAAATCCCGCCGGCAGCCCCAATTTCCACCCATAGCTCAGCGGAGCAGAGCGCCGGTCTACGGAACCGGAGGCCGCAGGTTCGAATCCTGCTGGGTGGTCCACCCGTCTTCGCTTACGCTTCGGCGGGCAGGGTCTTCGCCGAAGCGGGTGTCCGCCGTAGCTCGAAGAGCGAAGACGGACAACCAAAGCTGCCTTTCAAGGCGCTTCGACTGGCAGGCCAGCCTTCGCTCGCGAAGACTGCCCGTCGTAGCCCGCAGGGCGAAGACGGGCGCGACTTTTGGTCCACATCAATCAGGGTGTAGCTCAGCCAGGTAGAGCTCCGCACTTGGAATGCGGAGGCCGCAGGTTCAAATCCTGCCGCCCTGTCCAATTTTTGCACGTCGCTCAACCGGACCAGAGCGGAGGCCGCCGCGCCGGCGGACCACATCGGCACCATTGCGCCGTTACGCTTTTGGTGCGGCGGCCGCGCCGTCGACACGGTGCGAGAGATTCGATTTCCCTGCGGCGCGCCCGTTCTGCAGCGGGCGCCCGCCCGGGCGGGCCGCCCGCGCCAGCTCGTCGAGAAACCCGCGCAGCCCGCGGTCGATCACCTTGTCCTTGCGCAGCACGTAGGCGAGCTCGCGGCCGAGCGCGGGACGCAGCGGGCGCACAACGGTCGCGCGCGCGACCTCCGCGAGGGCAAGCTTGGGCAGGATCGACGCGCC
>CAVPGG010000279.1:0-35968 GCA_963703755.1 uncultured Pseudomonadota bacterium | reverse complement strand
TCAATGGCTGATGCGGCGGGCGTCCCACTACGATCTACCAACTCCCCCGGTGGACGACGAGGAAGCTTGGGAAAAATCAACTATCAGCAATAAGCGCGTCCTTACCTCGAAAGGCGTGACGGACGTGCGCGCAGCGATCCGGCGCGAGCAAAACGAACGATGGCAATATTGGGAAATGCGCTTGAAAATGGTCGCTTGGATTCTGACCGGCTTAACAGGCGCATTGGGCACATTGATTGGCCTCGTGGCGACGCTGAAGCACTAGAATCCAACGAACTTCAGCTTTCCGGTCGGACTGACGAACTTGGCCTTCCGCTTCTTCCAATTGCACGACACGAACGAGCAGCCCGGCATGGGGTGCTTGGCCATGCGACGTTCCATTTCAGTCTTGGTGGGCGGCCGGGTGGAGCTCATACAGTCAGTGGGGCCTCCCCTGAATACCCGGCGCGAGAGGACGTTGCTGGTCGAACCAAGGTTCTCGAGCACGTCCGCGCCGCGATCGACGATCGCTTCGAGCAAGGCGACGAACACGCTCATCCCGTTGTCGAGATCGTCGCTCGCCTGGACGCGATCGCGGACGCCGTCGAACACGGGCGACGCCGCAAAACGGATCGTCACCAGGACGCGCGGGCCGACGATGAATCCGACCGGTGTCAGATGCGCTTCCCCCTGCTCGTCGATGCGGACGGCCGGCGAGCTCAGAGCAGATCGCGCTGCGAGATCAGGCGGCTGGAAGCCTCGATCTCGTTCAGGGCCGCTTCCGTTGGAATCTTGACAGCGAGGACACGCTCGACCGACGATTTCTCGTCGCCCGTCGGGTTCAACAGGTCGATCCAGATGACCTTGGCGGGAGCGCGGACCCGATGTCCGATGCGTCGCCGTCGGCACGGTAAAGTCTGAGCAAGAGAAGGCCTGCCTCGGGTTGGTCGGCTGCGGCGTAGGATGGGTTTGGCTGCGCTCAACCCATCCTGGTGGCCCTCGAACCTACGCCATCATCTCGTCCGGCGGCATCGGCCCCCACAGGTTGGCCGCATCGGGCGTCTTCGGCCACGTTTTCGGCCGCTGCGGATTGTCGCGGTGCCAGGGGCGGGGATCGAAATAGCCGAGCGCCTCGTCCTTCATCTGGTCGAGCTCGGCGAACAGCTCGGTGATCAGCCCGTTCGGCCCGCGGTGATAGCAGAACAAGTTGTGCCCGATGCCGTGCCGTCCGGGCCCCCACAAAATGCGGAAGCCGCTACGGCTGAGGAAGTCGCAGGCGGTCTGCATGTGACCCCAATCGCGCAGCTCGAACGCGGTGTGGAAATGCTTGTTCTTGCCGGTCTCGACCAGGTTGATGGTGTGATGGTCGGGACCGCAGCGAAGGAAGGAGAAGTAGTCCCCCATCCAGTCGGACACGCGGAAGCCGAGCACGTCACAATAGAAACGTGTGACGCCTTTCACGTCGGTGACATGGAACGCGACGTGGCCGAGCTTGTGTGGCACGATGCCCTGGCGCGGAAACGCCTGCTTCTGCGGCTCGGGGGCGCGAAACACCTCCATGACGGTGCCCTTCGGATCCTCGAACGCCACCATGTCGTCGATGGTCGGCTCGGCATCGCGCTTGCGCGACACGTGCAGGCCGTGCGCCGCGGTCTGCTTCTCGAACGCGTCGAGATCGTCGTCGGGACCGAGCTGGAAGCCGATCTGGGTGCAGCGCGCCTCCGATCCGTTGCGCAGGATCACCGAATGATGCTCGACTGTGTTGGCGAGATATACCGCGTCGCGCTCGCGCGCGATCAGCGCGAGGCCGATGACGTTGGTATAGTACTCGACCTGGCGCTCGAGATCGGGGGTCTCGTAGGTCGCGTGCGAGATCTTCCTCACGCCGATCATGGGGTCGCTCCTCTCGGGCTTGTGCTCTTGGTTTCGAACATCTCGATCATGGCAGCGACGTTGCGCTCGCCGACCGCCGGGGTGGCGCGCGCATAGAGCTCGATGAGCGGGTCGATGAGGTCGGTGGCGATACCGACGTCGTCCGCCATCTCCTTGACGGTGTCGAGATAGTGCGCGAGCAGCCCGGCCGTGCCCATCGAGGGCATGAAGCGGCGCTCCGCCATCCAGGGCGCGCGGATGCCGAACTGCGTCGAGCCGCCGCTGCCGGTGACGACCGCCTTGATCAGCAGTTCCTTGTCGACGCCGCTCTTGAGCCCGAGCGCCATGGCCTGGGCGGCGCCCGCGATGTGCAGGGCGACGAGGAAATTGTTGACCAACTTGACCTTGGTGGCGGCGCCGAACTCGCCGAGATGCAGGCTGAGGTCGGCGAAGGCGGCGACGACCGGCTCGATGCGCCGCACCGCCTCGGTCGGACCGCCGAGATAGATCACGCCCTTGCGCTGCGCCACCATGCCGGGCGTGCCGCTCACCTCGCCGTCGAGGAGGGTCGCGCCCTTGCCGGCGAGCGGGGCGACGTAGCGCTGCTTGACCCGCAGCGGATGCGAGTTGAGCGCGACGACGATCTGGCCCGGCCGCGCCGAGGCGATCAGGCCGCGCATGACCTCCTCGATCGCGGCGTCGCCCACCACGCAGGTGAAGACGACGTTGGCCTGAGCGCCCACGTCGGCGGCGCTCCTGGCCGGGATTTCGCCGAGCGCTTCGAACTCCGCAAGCGAGCTGCGGCGATAGCCGACCACCGGGTACCCGGCCTTGATCAGGCTCTGGCAGATCGGAAGGCCGATCTTGCCGATGCCGACGAAACCGATCCTTTGCATGCACAGGCTCCCGGCTAGAGCGTGATGAATTGGGATCATGCTCTCGAATGCACGCTATCCGATCCTGGATGAACGATCGGAGAAATTCACCGTCACGTTGAGCGAGCCCTCCATCACGGTCCACGCCTGGATCGTGAAGGTGCGGATGCCGTTGACGACGAACGGATCGGCCAACGCGATCTCCCGCGCCTCCGCCTCGCTCGCGGCGCGCACGATCGTCATGCCGTCGCCGCGCGTGCCGTCGCCGAACGGACCGGAGGCGAACAGCACGCCGCGGCGCTCGAGCTCGATCATGTAGGCGAGGTGATCGGCGAGATACGGCTTGAGGTCGAGGCCCTTGCCGCGGGAGAAGATCACGAACAGCCGGAGCCGCAGCATGCCCTTCGTGAGCTCCGCGATCCTGCGCTCGGTCGCCGACGGCATGGCACGCACTCGTGACAAGGACTTCCCGCCGCACGGCGCGGCCGGATAGGCAAGCGTAGCGCGGATTCCATCCCAAGTGAAATCAGGCGAGCACACGGCGCGCCGTCGGCCGCGACGAGCGCTACTCGAACCAGCCCGGATAGGTCCAGTAGCAGCGTTTCTCGTCGGCCGGGCGGCCGCACATCTTCGCTCTTTCCTCGCCGTTCTTGTCGACCGACCGATCGTCCTGCTCGACCACGACCGGCGCACCCTTGGCGATGGTCCGGCATTCCCCGGACCGCTGGTCGCGGATGCAACGGACCCGACGCGGCCGGCGCGTGAAGCCGCCATGGGACGACATTAAGGTTGCGCTGCTGACGGTGGTTTGCAATCCACGGCACCGGGCGCTGTCGCGCGGCGCATGGCGGAGCGTTCGATCGGCGCCGGGCTCGGGGCGGCACCGGCAGCGGCTGGTGCAGCCTCAGAATTGCACCCCGATCCGGCGAAACTTCTTCCACTTGATCAGGCAATTCTTCTTGATCCCGCCGTGCAGCAGCGCGAAGCGCGCCGGCAGGCGGTCAGGCTCGGGCAAGTCGAGGCAGGCGCCGCCGGCGGACATGTCGATGATCGTGCAATCGATCGGCGCCGCCTGCGGCAGGATGATCTTCGCGGTGCGCGAGACCAGCCCGGATGGGCGCACGCGCGCGAAGCGGCGCTTTTCTGGTCCATCTTGGAGCGACATCCGGCCAGCCAATGCAGATGACGGTTGTTCTAGCGTGACACAGGCCGGTTTAAGACCGCATTAAGCGATCACATCAATTTCACTCGTATTTCGATGGCTTTCGCGCCTTCGCGGCGGGCGTGCGAGGCGTCGTCGCGCAGCAAAAAATGCGGGCCCTCAGGGGCCCGCAAGGTCTGCGATGTCGTTTCTATCGGCACTGAGTTAGCGCTTAGTCGTCCCAGTCATAGTACCGGTGATGCCGGTAGTGACGGTACGGCCCGTAGTAATAATGGTGGTGGTACCACGGGTAGCCGACCCCGACATCAAAGCCCGGGCCCTGGACGTAGAACCCTTGGGCCTGTGCCCGAACTGTGGTGGTTAAGCCGATCGCGCCCACGAAGGCGAGGGCGGCCAGGGGCTTCAGCCAGTTCCTTGTCATGGTTCATCTACTCCGTTTCTTGCCAGATCGTCCGCACCGGTCGACCGGTCGGACTTACAAAGATAACGGGTTCCGGCTGCGCCGAGTTCGCGGCACCGGGCGATCGCGGCTGAAGTTGATTTGAAACAGAATTGAAGGAACGCCCGCGCCTTATGCGATGATGCTCGGATGGCTTCGGAACTTGGCGATGAACTCATTCCCGCGTTCACGATGGCGCACCCGCTCGCGGGCGCAACGCCTACGGCAGCGGCTTGCCCCTGATATCCGCCGAGCGGGAAACCTTCACCAGCACGCCGATGCCGGTGTCGGCGCCGACATGGGTCTGCTCGCGCGGCAGCAGCAGGCTGAAGATGCGGTCGTGCACCGGTCCGCGCTCGTGCAGCTCGGCCGTGCCCCAGAAGCGCAGAAAGCCGGAGTCGAGCACGCCGTCGCGCTGCGCCTTGAAGTTCGCGTACATGACGCAGACGCGCTTGTCGCCGCTGAGATTGGCGAGCGCCTGCTTCTTGCTGCGCTCCCAGTACGCGAGGTGATCGTCATCATAGACGACCGTGCTGCCCTTGACCGAGATGTTCGGCCCGTCGGGCCCGTTGGTGGCGACGAGGCAGGGCGCGCCGTCGTCCCAGGCGGCGCGGATCAGGTCGCGGATTTTCTGGCTGATCGGCATGCGGTCCTGCGAGGCGCGTCGTTGGCGGGGCGCGGACGATAGGGCCGATGCGCTGGTGTTTGCAAGCCGCCGCCGCGCGCTGCCGCCGCATGCTGTCCGTAGCACGCTGTCCGTAGCACGCTTGACGGCGCAGCAGTCCGCGTGCAGCCTGATGCGCGTGACATCGCAGGGGGGATGGATGATGACACGCATCAGCCATTTTGCGTTCGGCCTGCTGGCTCTGTTGTCCGCATCGGTTTTCAGCGCGGATGGCGCACGCGCCGACGCGCTGTCCTTTAACGATCTACTCGGGATGTGGTGCGGTTCGACCGCCGACTACGTATTCGCGCGCGATCGCCTCACCGTGCTGTTCCACGACGGCTCGGCGCCGCGGGTGCTGCCGATCCGCAAGTTCGATGTGCGCGAGAGCGAGATCAAGGTCTTCTGGGACATCAAGCGCTCCGACCTCGCGGCCGACGACATCGCCACCACGTTTTACGACTTCGACGATGCGCGCCAGAACATGGCGCAGATGGCAAACCGGACCGGCGACATGGGCCCGCGCATTCCCTTTCATCGGGGCTCGCCCGCGTGCAAATGATTTGAACGCCGCGCGCCCCGCCGCCGCCGACAGATGCTCGCTGCCGTCCCGGTCGTGCCGGCAGGGTATGACGCAAACGAGATCAGCGACGGCATCACCGAGGTCCTGGCCTACGGCACCGCGGTGGTGGTGCAACAGGGGTAAATGACCGGCCGGCGCATCGAGGTCACGGCCCGCCCTTGCATATCGCTGCGCGTTCATGCATTTAGGGACCTGCGCGTGGCCGTTGGGTCGCCGCACCCGCTTCCGGAGGAGTGTAGCTCAATGGCTAGAGCACCGGTCTCCAAAACCGGGGGTTGGGGGTTCGAAGTCCCTCCACTCCTGCCAGGCTTGAGATCGCCTTCAAGCCCGGCAAAGGGGCTTTTCCGGAAATCAAGCGTATATAGAAGTGGGCGAGGTTGCGGGACCGACCCGGCTTGCGGGCGGTCCGGCGGCGTATCCCGAGGATGCAAGTCCCTCAAGGTGTAAGGCAAGGCAGCAACGATGGTCAGTCCGCAGAAGTTCCTCCAAGAGGTTCGCTCCGAGGCCCAGAAGGTCACGTGGCCGACCCGGCGCGAGGTCATGATCACGACCATCATGGTGTTCGTGATGGTTGCGCTTGCCGGCGTCTTCTTTTCGGTTGCGGACGCGATTCTCCGCTTCGCCGTGACCTTCGTTCTCGGCATCGGCTCCTGACACGGCAGGCATACTCATGGCCAAACGCTGGTACATCGTTCACGCCTACTCGAACTTCGAGAAGAAGGTCGCCGAACTCGATCCGCGAGCAGGTCAAGCAGCGCCACCTCGACCCGCTGTTCGACGAGATCATGGTGCCGACCGAGAAGGTCGTCGAGGTGCGGCGCGGGCGCAAGGTCGACGCCGAGCGCAAGTTCTTCCCCGGCTATGTGCTGGTGAAGATGGACCTCACCGACGAGGCCTACCACCTCATCAAGAACACGCCCAAGGTCACCGGCTTCCTCGGCGCCGACAACAAGCCGATGCCGATCAGCGAGGCCGAGGCCCAGCGCATCATGAACCAGGTGCAGGAGGGCATCGAGCGGCCGAAGCCCTCGGTTTCCTTCGAGGTCGGCGAGCAGGTGCGCGTGTCCGACGGGCCGTTCGCGTCCTTCAACGGAACCGTCGAGGAGGTCGACGACAGCCGCTCGCGCCTCAAGGTCGCGGTCTCGATCTTCGGCCGCCCGACGCCGGTCGAGCTCGAGTACGGGCAGGTCGAGAAGCTCTGAGCCGCGGTCGCGCGACGCGACAAATTCGGGCGCGCCTGCAAAAAAGAGTTTGCATTCGCCACGATGCGGTATATGGAACCGCTTGATGCCCTCGCGCGTTGCGCGCGAGGGCAGTATCCAATCCGGTCCGCGGTCCGATCGTCAAGCTCATTGCCGAGCCGCGATCAGCAAGCCGCGGGCAGGTCACCCGAGCAGCATTGCTCGATCGTTGTGGAAGGACGTTGGACGCCCGCCAAGCGTTCCGGTCCGCACCACGAACCCGGCGCGAGCGTGAAGTCTGCGCCGCAAGGAGTGAGACATGGCAAAGAAAGTAACCGGCTTCCTGAAATTGCAGGTGCCGGCGGGAGCGGCCAACCCGTCCCCGCCGATCGGTCCCGCGCTTGGCCAGCGCGGTCTCAACATCATGGAGTTCTGCAAGGCGTTCAACGCGCAGACCGCGAAGCTCGAGAAGGGCGCGCCGATCCCGGTGGTGATCACGATCTACGGGGATCGCTCCTTCACGTTCGAGATGAAGACGCCGCCCGTCGCCTATTTTCTCAAGAAGGCCGCGAGCATCGAGTCCGGCGCCAAGGCCCCGGGCCGCGACAAGGTCGGCAAGGTGACCAAGGCGCAGGTCAAGGAGATCGCCGAGCAGAAGATGAAGGACCTGAACTGCAGCACGGTCGACGCGGCGATGCGCATGATCGAGGGCTCCGCCCGCTCCATGGGCATCGAGGTTGGGGAGTAAGGGCGATGGCGCACGGAAAACGCACTCTCAAGGCGCGCGAAGGGATCGATCGCGAGAAGCTCTACGGCCTCGACGAGGCCGTGAAGCTGGTCAAGGACCGCGCCAAGGCGAAGTTCGACGAGACCATCGAGATCGCGATGAATCTCGGCGTCGACCCGCGCCATGCGGACCAGATGGTGCGCGGCGTGGTCAGCCTGCCGAACGGCACCGGCCGCACCCAGCGCGTCGCAGTGTTCGCGCGCGGCGCCAAGGCCGACGAGGCGCGCGCGGCGGGCGCCGACGTGGTGGGCGCCGAGGATCTGGTCGAGAAGGTCACGGCTGGCACGGTCGACTTCGACCGCTGCATCGCGACCCCGGACCTGATGCCGCTGGTCGGCCGCCTCGGTAAGGTGCTGGGCCCGCGCGGCCTGATGCCGAACCCGAAGGTCGGCACCGTCACGATGGACGTGACCAATGCGGTGAAGGGCGCCAAGGGCGGCTCGGTCGAGTTCCGCGTCGAGAAGGCCGGCATCGTGCATGCGGGCGTCGGCAAGGCCTCGTTCCCGGCCGACAAGCTCGCGCAGAACATCCGCGCCTTCGCGGACGCGGTGCAGAAGGCCAAGCCCCAGGGCGCCAAGGGCCACTTCATCAACCGGGTGGCGATCTCCTCCACCATGGGCCCGGGCGTGAAGATCGACATCTCGAGCCTGTTCGCGCAGGGCGGCGGCGCGTAAGTCGCGCCGGGTCCACAGACAAAGTCGCCGGCCGCCGGGCGAAAGCCTCGGCGGCCGTTTCTTTCGTGGCGTTATGGTTACGGCTTGTTAACCGGCGAGGCGCGGGATTGACCGTGGAGCCGGCCGGCGATTCGCCGCGGCTCATCGGGAGCCGCGCGTGGCCACGATCCTCACCTTCTCGCCGCTGGGTGAACCGCGACGGACGCCGCCGCCCGCCGACGTGCGTGCCGAGGTGATTGTCTTTCCCCGCACCGACATCCGCGCGCTGCAACGTTTGTCGGATGCGGATGACGGCGGCCGGCCCGCTGAGGCGCCCGGCGACGCTGATCGGACGTGATGGGCGGGCGCAGCGCCCGCCCTGACGTTGGACGATCATTCCAATTGTCGCTATCCTGTTAACCATTCGTCAGGAATTGCGGCAGTCGCGCATGCTCGGCGCTCTCGGCAAGGCTTTCTCCTCGCCCCGCTCCGCTCTGCTCAAGGCCAACCCTTGGCTCGGCGGCGATGCGGAGGCGGTGGCGCGCGTCTTCGCGCTGCCCAACGGCACGCCGGCCGCCAAGGTCGCGGCGGCGCGCCGGGCCGCCACGGTCGCGCGCCTGCGCCGGGGCGCGGAGGCCTGGAACGAGTGGGCGCTCGCGATGCAGGCGCTGGCGGGCCAACTGGCGGACGATGCGCCGGCGCTGCGGCTGTGGGCCTATCTCGCGGCGAGCGACCTTGCGGGCGCGCCGGTCGAGCCGTCGAGCGATGCCTTCGCGGGACTGATCTTTCCGGGCGCGGTCGACTTCGCCAAGGCGCGGTTCGCCGACACGGCCTGGTTCTCGGCCTGCGTGTTCACGGGCGATGCGGCCTTCGCGGATGCCGAGTTCAGCCGCGGCGCCAACTTCGAGCGGGCCGAGTTCAAGGCCGCGGCGAACTTCGACGGCGCCACGTTCGGCCGCGCCGGCGAATTCCGTCAGGCGCAGTTCGGCGGGCCGGCGCGCTTCTGCGCGGTGCGCTTCGACAAGGATGCCTGGTTCAGGGGAGGGCAGTTTGCGGCGGCGCTCGACATGAGCGGCACGACGTTTCGCGGCGAGGCCGGGCTCGGCGACGTGCGCTATGGCGGGCCGACCCGCTTTACCAAGGTCAAGTTCGCCGACAATGCGGGCTTCGAAAGCGCCATCTTTCGCGACGTGGTGCGCTTCGACGATGCCCGTTTTGAGCGCAATGCCCGCTTCGAACTGGCCCGCTTCGAGCGCGAGCCGAGCTTCGACCGTGCCCGCTTTCTCGGCCGGACCTTCTTCCAGGGCATTTCGGTCCCGGAGGGGACCGCTCGGGTGCAGAAGGCGATCGAGGAGCTGCGGCGGCGGCTCGGATGACGGGCGCCGAAGGCGCGGACCCAAGTCAATTCGGGTCATCAAATTTCCACAAAAGAACTCTTGGCAAAGCAGAATCAAAGTTCTAAATATGTCCCACGGGCGTGCCGGCCCAGTGCTGTCGGCGCGCCTTTGCGCGTCCTATGAAAAACATGGTGATCAGGACTTCAGTCCTTTTGGATATCCCGCTGGGTTGATCTGAAAGGAAGAGAAGGTCGTTTTCAGCGCGTTTTCACGTGGTGCGCGGCCAACCGGCGGTTCCGGCTGGCCAAAGTCCTGTCCGAGACTGCAGGTGCCGGCTCGTCGGCTTAATCAACGCCTGCACAGACGGGTGAAGACCAGTTTCCGGGGGCAACCCCGGTCAACGGTTCGAACCTCGAGGAACCCGGGGGCGCGTAGCGTCATCGGGGGGCAGGGCATCCAACGGTCGTCCCTGTCCTTCGTCCGCCAACCCGGCGGGTCGGTCATGGACGGCGTGTCGCAACCGGCGGCTGTCGTCCTCGCGACGCGGCTGCCAACCGGAGAGAGCAACCAAGTGGATCGAGCGGCCAAGTCAGAGCTCGTCACCCAGCTCAACGGGGTCTTCAAAGCCTCGAATGTTGTGGTGGTGGCTCACTACGCAGGCCTCACGGTCGGCCAGATGCAGAACCTGCGCAAGCAGGCTCGGGCAGCGGGCGCGTCCGTGAAGGTGGCGAAGAACCGTCTCGCCAAGATCGCTCTTGAAGGCACGGACGTGGCCTCCGTCGCGCCCCTGCTCAAGGGGCCGACCGTGCTCGCCTATTCGGGCGATCCGGTGGCCGCGCCCAAGGTCGCCATCGACTTCGCCAAGGCGCACGAGAAGTTCGTGATCCTCGGCGGCGCGATGGGCAAGACCGCCCTGAACCCGGACGGCGTGAAGGCGCTCGCCTCGCTGCCGTCCCTCGACGAGTTGCGTGCAAAGATCGTCGGCCTGATCCAGGCGCCGGCGACCAAGATCGCACAGCTCGTCAGCGCGCCGGCGGCCAAGCTCGCCCGCGTGGTTCAGGCGCATGCCGCGAAGAGCGAAGCCTGACCGAGGCGCTCCGCAAACGAAATGGTTCGAACCTAAAAGGACGTATGAGAAATGGCTGAACTGTCGAAGATCGTCGATGAGCTCTCGAGCCTGACCGTGCTCGAGGCGGCCGAGCTCGCCAAGATGCTCGAGGAGAAGTGGGGCGTGTCCGCGGCGGCCGCGGTCGCGGTCGCGGCGGCGCCGGGCGGCGCGGCGGCGGCGCCGGTCGAGGAGAAGACCGAGTTTACGGTCGTGCTCGCCGCGGCGGGCGAGAAAAAGATCGAGGTCATCAAGGAGGTCCGCGCGCTCACGGGCCTCGGCCTCAAGGAAGCCAAGGACCTGGTCGAAGGCGCGCCGAAGCCCGTCAAGGAAGGCATCGGCAAGGACGAGGCCGAGAAGGTCAAGGCCCAGCTGGAGAAGGCCGGCGCCAAGGTCGAGCTCAAGTAAGCGCCGCTTGTTTGGGCAAATGACATTCATGGCCGGGCATAGGCGTACGAAGGACGCCGTTCCGCGAACGGCTATGCCGGCCATGACGAGCTGAAAAGACGGGCGATCCCGGGATCACTTCCCGGAATCGTCCGAATCGCCGTCTAAAGGGCGGCACGACAAGTCAAGGTTTTCGGTGGTTCGGGGATTGTCCCGGATCGCGTCACGACAACGGAGCCGCATCCAAAGGGCTCCGCCGGTAACAGGGTTCCGGCACGGTCACCCGGTCAATTATGGCTGCGGCCGATCCCGGAAGACGCGCCGCCCGCATGATGCGGGCGGACGAAGCGAGAGGCCACGATGGCAGAGACGTTCACGGGTCGCAAGCGGGTCCGCAAGTTCTTCGGAAAAATCCAGGAAGTCGCCGAGATGCCGAACCTCATCGAGGTTCAGAAGGCGTCCTACGACCAGTTCCTGCTCGTTAAGGAGCCGCATGGCGGCCGTCCGGACGAGGGCCTGCAGGCGGTGTTCAAGTCGGTGTTCCCGATCTCCGACTTCTCCAACACCGCCCAGCTCGAATTCGTGCGCTACGAGTTCGAGGCGCCGAAGTACGACGTCGACGAGTGCCGCCAGCGCGGCATGACGTACGCAGCGCCGCTGAAAGTGACGCTGCGACTCATCGTGTTCGATGTCGACGAGGAGACCGGCGCGAAGTCGGTCAAGGACATCAAGGAGCAGGACGTCTACATGGGCGACATCCCGCTCATGACCAACAACGGCACCTTCGTGGTGAACGGCACCGAGCGCGTCATCGTCTCGCAGATGCATCGCTCGCCCGGCGTGTTCTTCGACCACGACAAGGGCAAGACCCATTCGTCCGGCAAGCTCCTGTTCGCGGCCCGCATCATCCCGTATCGCGGCTCCTGGCTCGACATCGAGTTCGACGCCAAGGACATCGTGCATGCGCGCATCGACCGCCGCCGCAAGATCCCGGTCTCGTCCCTCCTGTTCGCCCTTGGCATGACGGGCGAGGAGATCCTCAACACGTTCTACAAGCAGGTCAACTACAAGCGCTCGAAGGACGGCTGGCGCGTGCCGTTCGATTCGACCCGCATGCGCGGCTACAAGGCGATCAACGACCTCGTCGACGCCGACACCGGCAAGGTGGTGGTCGAAGCCGGCAAGAAGATCACGGTGCGCCAGGCTCGTCAGTTGGCCGAGAAGGGCCTCAAGGCCCTTCGCATGACCGAGGAGGAGCTGATCGGCCTCTACATCGCCGAGGATCTGGTCAACCCGAAGACCGGCGAGATCTATGTCGAGGCGGGCGAGGAGATCACCGAGAAGGTGATGAAGGTCCTCAACGAGGCCGGCTACAAGGACATTCCGGTGCTCGACATCGATCACGTCAATGTCGGCCCCTATATCCGCAACACACTGCATGTCGACAAGAACATGACGCGCGAGGATGCGCTGTTCGACATTTACCGCGTGATGCGTCCGGGCGAGCCGCCGACGCTCGACACCGCGATGAGCATGTTCAACTCGCTGTTCTTCGACAGCGAGCGCTACGACCTCTCGGCAGTCGGCCGCGTGAAGATGAACATGCGCCTCGACCTGCAGGCGGAGGACACCATCCGTGTCCTGCGCAAGGAGGACATCATCGGCGTGATCCGCACGCTGCTCGATCTGCGCGACGGCAAGGGCGAAATCGACGACATCGACCACCTCGGCAACCGCCGGGTGCGCTCGGTCGGCGAGCTGATGGAGAACCAGTACCGCATCGGCCTCTTGCGCATGGAGCGCGCCATCAAGGAGCGCATGAGCTCGGTCGACATCGACACGGTGGCGCCGCAGGACCTGATCAACGCCAAGCCGGCCGCCGCGGCGGTGCGCGAGTTCTTCGGCTCCTCGCAGCTTTCGCAGTTCATGGACCAGACCAACCCGCTCTCCGAGATCACGCACAAGCGGCGTCTCTCGGCGCTTGGCCCGGGCGGACTCACGCGTGAAAGGGCGGGCTTCGAGGTGCGCGACGTGCACCCGACACATTACGGCCGCATCTGCCCGATCGAGACGCCGGAAGGCCCGAACATCGGCCTCATCAACTCGCTCGCGACCTACGCACGGGTGAACAAGTACGGCTTCGTCGAGACGCCGTACCGCAAGGTGAAGGATGGCCGCGTCACCGAGGAGGTGGTCTACCTCTCGGCGATGGAGGAAGGACGCCACTACGTCGCGCAAGCGAACGTGGCGATGGATGCCAAGGGCCGCTTCACCGACGACCTCATCGTCTGCCGGCACTCCGGCGACGTGCTGATGGTGCCGATCGACAAGGTCGACTACATGGACGTGTCGCCGAAGCAGCTCGTCTCGGTCGCGGCCGCGCTTATTCCGTTCCTCGAGAACGATGACGCCAACCGCGCGCTGATGGGCTCGAACATGCAGCGCCAGGCAGTGCCGCTGGTTCGCGCCGAGGCGCCGTTCGTCGGCACCGGCATGGAAGGCGTGGTCGCCCGCGACTCGGGCGCCGCGATCGCGGCGCGCCGCACCGGCACCGTCGACCAGGTCGACGCGACGCGTATCGTCATCCGCGCGACCGAGGATCTCGACCCGACCAAGTCGGGCGTCGACATCTACCGGCTGATGAAGTTCCAGCGCTCGAACCAGAACACCTGCATCAACCAGCGTCCGCTGGTGAAGGTGGGCGACTCGGTCGCGAAGGGCGACATCATCGCGGACGGTCCCTCGACCGACCTCGGCGAGCTCGCGCTCGGGCGCAACGTGCTCGTCGCGTTCATGCCGTGGAACGGCTACAACTTCGAGGAACTCGATCCTCCTGTCCGAGCGCATCGTCAAGGACGACGTGTTCACGTCCATCCACATCGAGGAATTCGAGGTGATGGCGCGCGACACCAAGCTCGGTCCTGAGGAAATCACCCGCGACATCCCGAACGTCTCGGAAGAGGCTCTGAAAAACCTCGACGAGGCCGGCATCGTCTACATCGGCGCGGAAGTGCACGCCGGCGACATCCTGTGCGGCAAGATCACGCCGAAGGGCGAGAGCCCGATGACGCCGGAAGAGAAGCTCCTGCGCGCGATCTTCGGCGAGAAGGCTTCCGACGTGCGCGACACGTCGTTGCGCGTCCCGCCGGGCGTGCAGGGCACCGTCGTCGAGGTACGCGTGTTCAATCGGCACGGCGTCGACAAGGACGAGCGCGCGCTCGCGATCGAACGCGAGGAGATCGAGCGCCTCGCCAAGGACCGCGACGACGAGCAGGCGATCCTCGACCGCAACGTGTTCGGCCGGCTCGCTGAGTTGCTGGAAGGCCGCCAGGGCATCGCGGGCCCGAAGGGCTTCAAGAAGGATTTCGAAGATCACCCGCGCGGTGCTCGACGAGTATCCGCGCTCGCAGTGGTGGCTGTTCGCCTCCCCGAACGACAAGCTGATGGCCGAGATCGAGGCCATCCGCAAGCAGTACGAGGAGAGCAAGAAGGGCCTGGAACAGCGCTTCCTCGACAAGGTCGAGAAGCTGCAGCGCGGCGACGAGCTGCCGCCCGGCGTGATGAAGATGGTGAAGGTCTTCGTCGCCGTGAAGCGCAAGATCCAGCCGGGCGACAAGATGGCCGGCCGCCACGGAAACAAGGGCGTGGTGTCGAAGATCGTGCCGGCCGAGGACATGCCGTTCCTCGCCGACGGCTCGCCGGTCGACGTCGTGCTCAATCCGCTCGGCGTGCCGAGCCGCATGAATGTCGGGCAGATCCTTGAGACCCATCTCGGCTGGGCCTGCGCCGGCATGGGCCTCAAGATCGGTCAGGCGGTCGATGCCTATTACGGCAAGAACCGGGACGTGAAGGCGCTCAAGGAGACCCTGCGCAAGGTCTACGGCGACGACGAGACGATCAAGTCGCTCAAGGAGGAGGAGCTCGTCGAGCTTGGCGAGAACCTCCGCCACGGCGTGCCGATCGCGACGCCGGTGTTTGACGGCGCCAAGGAGAAGGACATCGAGGAGATGCTCGATCTCGCCGGGCTCGATCACTCGGGCCAGGTGACGCTGCACGACGGCCGCACCGGCGAGCAGTTCGATCGCAAGGTGACGGTGGGCTACATCTACATCCTCAAGCTCCACCACCTCGTGGACGACAAGATCCACGCGCGCTCGATCGGCCCGTACAGCCTCGTCACCCAGCAGCCGCTGGGCGGCAAGGCGCAGTTCGGCGGGCAGCGCTTCGGCGAAATGGAGGTGTGGGCGCTCGAGGCCTATGGCGCCGCCTATACGCTGCAGGAGATGCTGACCGTGAAGTCGGACGACGTTGCGGGCCGCACCAAGGTGTACGAGGCGATCGTGCGCGGGGACGACACGTTCGAGGCCGGTATTCCGGAATCGTTCAACGTGCTGGTCAAGGAAATGCGCTCGCTCAGCCTCAATGTCGACCTGCACAATTCCAAGCAGGAACGTCCCGAGCAGCAGCGGGGCGGCCCGGGCACCGCGGAGGCGGCGGAGTGATCAAGGCGGGCTCGCGCGGCGCGCGCGAGCCCATGTGCGACGCGTGAGAGCGCGACGCGTGAGAGATGGACGACGTTCGGTTTTGCTGCCGGTTGGCGGCCGGCATGCCAGGAGACGATGAATGAACCAGGAAGTGATGAATCTTTTCAGCCCGCAGGTGCCGGCGCAGGTCTTCGACCAGATCCGGATCTCGATCGCGAGCCCGGACAAGATTCTCTCGTGGTCCTACGGCGAGATCAAGAAGCCGGAGACGATCAACTACCGCACGTTCAAGCCCGAGCGTGACGGCCTGTTCTGCGCGCGCATCTTCGGCCCGATCAAGGACTACGAGTGCTTGTGCGGCAAGTACAAGCGCATGAAGTACAAGGGCATCATCTGCGAGAAGTGCGGCGTCGAGGTGACGCTGTCGCGGGTGCGGCGCGAGCGCATGGGCCACATCGAGCTCGCCGCGCCGGTCGCGCACATCTGGTTCTTGAAGTCGCTGCCGAGCCGCATCGGCTTGCTGCTCGACATGACGCTCAAGGACCTCGAGCGCATTCTCTACTTCGAGTACTACGTCGTGCTCGAGCCGGGCATCACGCCGCTGCAGGAGCGCCAGCTCCTGTCGGAGGACGAGTACCTCAAGGCGCAGGAGGAGTTCGGCCAGGACAGCTTCACGGCGTCGATCGGCGCCGAGGCGATCCGCGAGATGCTCAAGGGCATGGATCTGGAGAAGCTCGCCGCGGATCTGCGCGTGGAGATCGCCGAGTCGACTTCCGAGCTCAAGCCGAAGAAGCTCGCCAAGCGCCTCAAGCTGATCGAGGCCTTTATCCAGTCCGGCAACAAGCCCGAGTGGATGATTCTCACGCAGGTGCCGGTGATCCCGCCGGATTTGCGGCCGCTGGTGCCGCTCGACGGCGGGCGCTTCGCCACGTCCGACCTCAACGACCTCTATCGCCGCGTCATCAACCGCAACAACCGCCTCAAGCGGCTGATCGAGCTGCGCGCGCCGGACATCATCATCCGCAACGAGAAGCGGATGCTGCAGGAGGCGGTCGACGCGCTGTTCGACAACGGCCGGCGCGGCCGCGTCATTACGGGCGCCAACAAGCGTCCGCTGAAGTCGCTCGCCGACATGCTCAAGGGCAAGCAGGGCCGCTTCCGGCAGAACCTGCTCGGCAAGCGCGTCGATTACTCGGGCCGCTCCGTCATCGTGGTCGGCCCCGAGCTCAAGCTGCACCAGTGCGGCCTGCCGAAGAAGATGGCGCTCGAGCTGTTCAAGCCGTTCATCTACTCGCGGCTCGACGCCAAGGGCCTGTCGACGACGGTCAAGCAGGCGAAGAAGCTGGTCGAGAAGGAGAAGCCGGAGGTCTGGGACATCCTCGACGAGGTGATCCGCGAGCACCCCGTGCTGCTCAACCGCGCACCGACGCTGCACCGCCTCGGCATCCAGGCGTTCGAGCCGGTGCTGATCGAGGGCAAGGCGATCCAGCTGCATCCGCTCGTCTGCGCGGCCTTCAACGCCGACTTCGACGGCGATCAGATGGCCGTGCACGTGCCGCTGTCGCTCGAGGCGCAACTCGAGGCGCGCGTGCTGATGATGTCGACCAACAACATCCTGCACCCGGCGAACGGCTCGCCGATCATCGTGCCGTCGCAGGACATCGTGCTTGGCCTCTACTACCTCTCGCTCATGCGCGACAACGAGCCCGGCCAGGGCAAGGCGTTCGGCGACATGGCGACGATCGAGCACGCGCTCAACGCCAAGGTCATCACGCTGCACTCGAAGATCAAGTATCGCTTCGAGGGCGTGAACGACAAGGGCGAGACGGTGCGCACCTGGCACGACACCACGCCGGGCCGCGTCATGATCGGGCAGGTGCTGCCACGCTCGCCCAAGGTCTCGTTCGAGGCCGTGAACAAGCTCATGACCAAGCGCGAAATCTCCGGCATGATCGACATGGTCTATCGCCACTGCGGTCAGAAGGAGACGGTGATCTTCTGCGACCGCATCATGGCGCTCGGCTTCCACAATGCGTTCAAGGCCGGCATCTCGTTCGGCAAGGACGATATGGTCGTGCCGAGCACGAAGTGGAAGATCGTCGAGGAGACGCGCACGCTCGCCAAGGAATACGAGCAGCAGTACAACGACGGCACCATCACGGAAGGCGAGAAGTACAACAAGGTGGTCGACGCTTGGTCGAAGTGCACCGACCGCATCGCCGAGGAGATGATGCGCGAGATCTCCGCCGTGCGTAAGCAGGCGGACGGCAAGCGCGAAGTGCCGATCAACTCGATCTACATGATGGCGCACTCCGGCGCGCGCGGCTCCGCGGCGCAGATGCGCCAGCTCGCCGGCATGCGCGGCGTCATGTCGAAGCCCTCCGGCGAGCTGATCGAGAGCCCGATCATCTCGAACTTCAAGGAAGGCCTCTCGGTGCTCGAGTACTTCAATTCGACGCACGGCGCCCGCAAGGGTCTTGCCGACACCGCGCTCAAGACCGCCAACTCGGGCTACCTGACGCGCCGTCTGGTCGACGTCGCGCAGGATTGCATCATCACGACCGAGGACTGCGGTACGGTGGCCGGCATCAAGGTGCGCGCCGTGATCGACGCCGGCAACGTGGTGGCCTCGCTCGCGAGCCGCATCCTGGGCCGCACCACGGCCGAGGACCTGCGCGATCCGTCGAGCAACAAGGTGATCATCAAGGCCGGCACGCTGCTCACCGAGCCGGAAGTCGATCGGGTGGTGCAGGCGGGCGTGCAGGAGGTGCGCATCCGTTCGGTGCTCACCTGCGAGACGACGAACGGCGTGTGCGGCAAGTGCTACGGGCGCGATCTCGCCCGCGGCACGCCGGTCAACATGGGCGAGGCGGTCGGCGTGATCGCGGCGCAGTCGATCGGCGAGCCGGGCACGCAGCTCACGATGCGCACGTTCCACGTCGGCGGCGCGGCGCAGATCTCGGTGCAGTCGTTCATCGAGTCGAACTTCGACGGCACCATCAAGATGCGCAACAAGAACGTCATGACCAACTCGGCCGGCGAGAACATCGTCATGGTGCGCAACATGGCGGTCATCATCCTCGACCAGGACGGCGAGACCGAACATGCGGTGCACCGCCTGCAATACGGCTCGCGCCTCAAGGTCCAGGACGGCGACAAGATCACGCACGGTCAGCGCATCGCCGAGTGGGATCCGTACACGCGGCCGATCCTCACCGAGGTCGAGGGCACGATCGCCTTCGAGGACCTGGTCGACGGCGTGTCGATGTCGGAAGCGGTCGACGAGGCGACCGGCATCGCCAAGCGCGTGGTCATCGACTGGCGCACCGGCTCGGCGCGCAACCAGCAGGATCTGCGGCCCTCGCTCATCATCAAGGGCAAGGACGGCAAGATCCTCAAGCTCAGCCGCGGCGGCGACGCGCGCTACCTGCTCGCGGTCGACGCGATTCTGTCGGTCGATATCGGCGCCAAGGTGAAGGCGGGCAACGTCATTGCGCGTATCCCGACCGAAAGCGCCAAGACGCGCGACATCACGGGCGGTCTGCCGCGCGTGGCGGAGCTGTTCGAGGCGCGCCGTCCCAAGGAGTCGGCGGTGATCGCCGAGATCTCCGGCACCGTGCGCTTCGGGCGCGACTACAAGAACAAGCGTCGCATCACCATCGAGGCGCCGAGCGGCAACGAGGAGGAGGCGCGCGAGTATCTCATCCCGAAGGGCAAGCACATCCATCTGCAGGATGGCGACGCCATCGAGAAGGGCGACTACATCGTCGACGGCAACCCGGCGCCGCACGACATCCTGGCGGTCAAGGGCGTGGAAGACCTCGCGGCCTACCTCGTCAACGAGATCCAGGACGTCTACCGGCTGCAGGGCGTGTCGATCAACGACAAGCACATCGAGGTGATCGTCCGCCAGATGCTGCAGAAGGTCGAGATCGACGACGCGGGCGAGACCGAGCTCATCCAGGGCGAGCAGCTCGACAAGATCGAGATGGATGAGATTAACGCCCGTGTGGTCGAGGAGGGCAAGAAGCCGGCAAGCGGCCACCCGATCCTGCTTGGCATCACTAAGGCGAGCCTGCAGACCCGCTCGTTCATCTCGGCGGCGTCGTTCCAGGAGACGACGCGCGTGCTCACCGAGGCCGCGGTCAACGGCAAGGTCGACACGCTGGACGGTCTCAAGGAGAACGTCATCGTCGGCCGCCTGATCCCGGCCGGCACCGGCGCGGTGATGAACAGCCTGCGCGAGGTCGCGACCAAGCGCGACCAGCTCATCCTCGACGAGCGCGAGAAGGAGCGCCAGGCGAAGCTCGCCGAGCAGCCGGTGGCGTTGCCGGCCGCGGAGTAGGGCTCGTCGCGGCTGCGTTCCACGAATGCGAAGGGCCGCCCAACGGGCGGCCCTTTTGCGTTTCGGTGGCATGCGTCAACGCCACGTCGGATCAGCGAAAAAGCCTGATTTTGCGGGCTCAAACGCTTGACTTCACCCCCTACCGCCGATAGATACGCCACACTTTACGGCAGGCGGTGAGCTTCGCCCGTCGGAACGGCATTCCCGGATCGCCCAAGTCATTGAGACCGCAAGGTTTTTTGACGCTGGGCCGGTTCCGGCACCAGCCTCGATGCAAGAAGCTCAGACGCTGCCTCTGACGCCTGGACTGTCAGACGTGACGTGCACGACCGCGATGCGGCTCTTCGGAGAAGCGCGCGGTCCTCTGTCGACACAAGAACGTCATCCCCCCGAGGCGGGGCGAATGGCGCGATTGTCGTTTGCGCACAGGTGATGAACCGAGCGCGAACTTTTGCCGGGGCCGTGCGCCCCAAGGATGCGGGCTTCGGCCCGAATGAGGGTGAAGGCGAATGCCGACGATCAATCAGCTCATCCGCAAGCCGCGGGTGGCGCAGCGGGCGCGCAAGAAGGTGCCGGCGCTGCAGCAGAGCCCGCAGAAGCGCGGCGTGTGCACGCGCGTCTACACGACGACGCCGAAGAAGCCGAACTCGGCGCTGCGCAAGGTCGCGAAGGTCCGCCTCACCAACGGCTTCGAGGTGATCGGCTACATCCCGGGCGAGGGTCATAACCTGCAGGAGCACTCGGTCGTCATGATCCGCGGCGGCCGCGTCAAGGATCTGCCGGGCGTGCGCTACCACATCCTGCGCGGCGTGCTCGACACGCAGGGCGTCAAGAACCGCAAGCAGCGCCGGTCGAAGTACGGCGCCAAGCGTCCGAAGTAAGCGGAGCAGAAACGATGTCCCGTCGTCACCGTGCCGAGAAGCGCGAAATTCAACCCGATCCGAAATTCGGGAACCTGGTGGTCAGCAAGTTCATGAACTCGATCATGTACCAGGGCAAGAAGTCGGTCGCCGAGACGATCGTTTACGGCGCCCTCGAGATCATCGAGGGCAAGACCAAGTCGAATCCGGTGCAGGTGTTCCAGCAGGCGCTCGATAACGTGATGCCATCGATCGAGGTGCGCTCGCGCCGCGTCGGCGGCGCGACCTACCAGGTACCGGTCGAGGTGCGCACCGACCGCCGCCAGGCGCTGGGCATCCGCTGGCTGATCATTGCGGCGCGCGAGCGCAACGAGAAGACGATGACGGAGCGGCTCTCGGCTGAGCTGCTCGACGCGTCGAACAACAGGGGGAATGCCGTCAAGAAGCGCGAGGACACGCACCGGATGGCGGAAGCCAACCGCGCCTTCTCGCATTACCGCTGGTAAGGATTCCCCATGCCCCGCGTTCATCGGATCGAGGACTACCGCAACTTCGGCATCATGGCCCACATCGATGCCGGCAAGACCACGACCACGGAGCGGATCCTCTACTACACCGGCAAGAGCCATAAGATCGGCGAGGTCCATGAGGGCGCCGCCACCATGGACTGGATGGAGCAGGAGCAGGAGCGCGGCATCACGATCACGTCGGCCGCGACCACCGCGTTCTGGCGCGAGAAGCGCCTCAACATCATCGACACGCCCGGGCACGTCGACTTCACCATCGAGGTCGAGCGCAGCTTGCGCGTGCTCGACGGCGCCGTATGCGTGCTCGATAGCAACCAGGGCGTCGAGCCGCAGACCGAGACCGTGTGGCGCCAGGGCGACAAGTACAAGGTCCCGCGCATCGTCTTCGCCAACAAGATGGACAAGATCGGCGCGGACTTCTTCCGCTGCCTCTCCGACATCGTCGACCGCCTGGGCGCCAAGCCCGTGGCGATCCAGCTGCCGATTGGCGCCGAGAGCCAGTTCAAGGGCCTCATCGACCTCGTGCGCATGAAGGGCGTGGTGTGGGAGGACGAAGGCCTCGGCGCGAAGTATCACGACATCGACATCCCGGCCGATATGGTCGACCAGGCCAAGGAATATCGCGAGAAGATGGTCGAGGCCGCGGTCGAGCTCGACGACGAGGTGATGGCCGCTTGGCTCGACGGCAAGGAGCCGGACGAGGCGACGATCAAGCGCTTGATCCGCAAGGCGGTGATCACCGGCGCGTTCTATCCGGTGCTGTGCGGCTCGGCCTTCAAGAACAAGGGCGTGCAGCCGCTGCTCGACGCCGTCGTCGACTATCTGCCGTCGCCGCTCGACGTGCCGGCGATCAAGGGCATCGATCACAAGGGCAACGAGGTCGTCCGCAAGCCGGAGGACAAGGAGCCGCTTTCGCTGCTCGCGTTCAAGATCATGGACGACCCGTTCGTCGGCACCATCACGTTCTGCCGCATCTACTCGGGCACGCTCACGAGCGGCACCGGCGTCGTCAACTCGACGCGCGACCGCAAGGAGCGCATCGGCCGCATGCTGCTGATGCACGCCAACAACCGCGAGGACATCAAGGAAGCCTATGCGGGCGACATCGTCGCGCTGGCCGGCCTCAAGGAGGCGCGCACCGGCGACACGCTGTGCGATGCGCAGAAGCAGGTGATCCTGGAGAAGATGGAATTTCCCGATCCCGTCATCGAGATCGCCATCGAGCCGAAATCGAAGGCCGATCAGGAGAAGCTCGGCGTCGCGCTGGCGAAGCTCGCGGCCGAGGACCCGTCGTTCCGCGTCTCGACCGACCAGGAGTCGGGCCAGACCATCCTCAAGGGAATGGGCGAGCTCCATCTCGACATCAAGGTCGACATCCTCAAGCGCACCTACAAGGTCGAGGCCAATATCGGCGCGCCGCAGGTGGCCTATCGCGAGAAGATCACCCGTCAGGTCACGGTCGACTACGTGCACAAGAAGCAGACCGGCGGCTCGGGCCAGTTCGCCCGCGTCAAGGTCGTCGTCGAGCCGCTCGAGCCGGGCAAGGGTTTCGAGTTCGAGAACAAGGTGGTCGGCGGCTCGGTGCCGAAGGAGTTCGTTCCGGGCGTCGAGAAGGGCCTGGAGTCCGTGCTCGGCGCCGGCGTGCTCGCCGGCTTCCCGGTGGTGGATCTCAAGGTGACGCTGGTCGACGGCGCCTACCACGAGGTCGAACTCGTCTGCGCTGGCGTTCGAGATCGCGTCGCGCGCCGCGCTGCGCGAGGCGCTGCAGAAGGGCGCCTCGGTGCTGCTCGAGCCGATCATGAAGGTCGAGGTCGTGACGCCGGAGGACTACACCGGCTCGGTGATCGGCGACCTCAACTCGCGGCGCGGGCAGATCCAGGGCCAGGACATGCGCGGCAACGCCAACGTGATCAACGCGATGGTGCCGCTCGCCAACATGTTCGGCTACGTCAACAATCTGCGCTCGATGTCGCAGGGTCGCGCTACGTTCACGATGCAGTTCGACCACTACGAGCAGGTTCCGAGCAATGTCGCCCAGGAGGTTCAGGCGAAGTTCGCCTGAGCCCCTTTCGTTTCAACTGACCGCCAAAGCAACGGTTAACGGAGAGACCGATGGCCAAGGAAAAGTTCAACCGCAACAAGCCGCACTGCAATATCGGCACGATCGGCCATGTCGATCATGGCAAGACGTCGCTGACGGCGGCGATCACGAAGGTTCTGGCGGAGACCGGCAAGGCGCAATACACGGCCTATGACCAGATCGACAAGGCGCCGGAAGAGAAGGCGCGCGGCATCACGATCTCGACCGCGCACGTCGAGTACGAGACCGACAAGCGCCATTACGCGCACGTCGACTGCCCCGGGCACGCCGACTACGTGAAGAACATGATCACCGGCGCCGCGCAGATGGACGGCGCGATCCTGGTGGTGTCGGCCGCGGACGGCCCGATGCCGCAGACCCGCGAGCACATCCTGCTCGCTCGCCAGGTCGGCGTTCCGGCGCTGGTGGTCTACATGAACAAGGTCGACATGGTCGACGATCCCGAGCTGCTCGAGCTGGTCGAGCTCGAGGTGCGCGAGCTCCTGTCGAAGTACCAGTTCCCGGGCGACAAGATCCCGGTGATCAAGGGCTCGGCGCTGATGGCGCTTGAGGGCAAGGATCCCAAGCTCGGTCACGAATCGATCCTCGCGCTGATGAAGGCGGTGGACGAGAACATCCCGCAGCCGGATCGTCCGAAGGATCTGCCGTTCCTGATGCCGGTCGAGGACGTTTTTTCGATCTCGGGTCGCGGCACCGTGTGCACGGGCCGCATCGAGCGCGGCATCATCAAGGTCGGCGAGGAGGTCGAGATCGTCGGCATCAAGCCGACGCAGAAGACGGTCGTCACCGGCGTCGAAATGTTCCGCAAGCTGCTCGATCAGGGCGAGGCGGGCGACAACGTCGGCTGCCTGCTGCGCGGCACCAAGCGCGAGGAAGTCGAGCGCGGCCAGGTGCTGTGCAAGCCCGGCTCGGTCAAGCCGCATACCAAGTTCAAGGCCGAGGCCTACATCCTCACCAAGGAGGAGGGCGGCCGCCATACGCCGTTCTTCACCAACTACCGGCCGCAGTTTTACTTCCGCACCACCGATGTGACCGGCGTCGTGACGCTGCCGGAAGGCACCGAGATGGTGATGCCGGGCGACAACATCGCGATGGAGGTACAGCTGATCGTGCCGATCGCGATGGAGGAGAAGCTTCGCTTCGCCATCCGCGAGGGCGGCCGCACGGTGGGCGCCGGGGTCGTGGCGACCATCATCGAGTAAGGGCGCAAAGGGGCGCGGCTCGCCGCGCCCCTTTGTCGTCGAGAGGGACAAGCCCATGAACGGTCAAAATATCCGCATCCGGTTGAAGGCGTTCGACCACCGCATTCTCGATTCGTCGACGCGCGAGATCGTGGCGACCGCCAAGCGCACCGGCGCACAGGTGCGCGGGCCGATCCCGTTGCCGACCAGGATCGAAAAATTCACCGTCAACCGCTCGCCGCACGTCGACAAGAAGAGCCGCGAGCAGTTCGAGATGCGCACGCACAAGCGCCTGCTCGATATCGTCGATCCGACCCCGCAGACCGTCGATGCGCTGATGAAGCTCGACCTCGCGGCCGGCGTCGACGTTGAGATCAAGCTCTGACGGCAGGCGCGGACAAAGGAATATTCCGATGCGTTCGGGAGTGATCGCACAGAAGCTGGGGATGACGCGGGTCTTCACCGAGACCGGCGAGCATGTGCCCGTCACGGTGCTGCGCCTCGGCAAGTGCCAGGTGCTGGGGCATCGTACCAAGGAGAAGAACGGGTACGTCGCGCTGCAGCTCGGCTCCGGCACCCGCAAGGTCAACAATGTGAGCAAGGCCGAGCGCGGCAACTTCGCCATCGCCAAGGTCGAGCCCAAGCGCAAGCTCGCCGAGTTCCGCGTGAGCGACGATGCGCTGATCCCGGTCGGCGCCGAGATCACGGCCGACCATTTCGTCGTCGGCCAGTTCGTCGACGTCACCGGGACGTTGATCGGCAAGGGTTTCGCCGGCGCGATGAAGCGGTGGAACTTCCGCGGCCTGCGCGCGACGCACGGCGTGTCGGTGTCGCACCGCTCGCTCGGCTCGACCGGCAATCGGCAGGACCCGGGCAAGACCTTCAAGAACAAGAAGATGGCCGGCCATCTCGGCGACGAGCGCGTCACCACGCTCAATCTCAAGGTGGTGCAGACCGACGTCGCGCGCGGCCTCATCCTGGTCGAGGGCGCGGTGCCGGGCGCCAAGGGCGGCTGGATCACGGTGCGCGACGCGGTGAAGAAGCCGCTGCCGAAGGAAGCGCCGAAGCCCGGCAAGTTCCGCGCGCCCGAGGGCGATGGAGCGAAGGCCGAGCCGGCCGCGGCCGAAGCGGCGAAAGCGGGGGCGTGAGATGGAGCTCAAGATCACCACGTTCGACGGCACGGAGGCGGGTTCGGTCAACCTGTCGGACGCGATCTTCGGCCTCGAGCCGCGCGTCGACATTTTGCAGCGCTGCGTGAGGTGGCAGCTCGCCAAGCGGCGCGCCGGCACCCACGCGGTGCAGAACCGCGCCGACGTGTGGCGCACCGGCAAGAAGATGTATGCGCAGAAGGGCACCGGCGGCGCCCGCCATGGCTCGATGCGCGCCAACCTGTTCCGCGGCGGCGGCCGCTCGTTCGGCCCGGTCGTGCGCAGCCACGCGCATGACCTGCCCAAGAAGGTGCGCGCGCTCGCGCTCAAGCATGCGCTGTCCGCCAAGGCCAAGGACGGCGGCATCCTCGTGGTCGACAAGGCCGCGATCGAGGGCGGTAAGACCAAGGCGCTCAAGGCGAGCTTCGCCAAGCTCGGCCTCGACAATGCGCTGATCGTCGACGGCGCGCAGGTCGATGCCGGGCTCGCGCTCGCGGCGCGTAACCTGCCCAACATCGACGTGCTGCCGATCCAGGGCATCAACGTCTACGACATTCTGCGGCGCAACAAGCTCGTGTTGACCAAGGCCGCGGTCGATGCGCTGGAGGCGCGGTTCAAATGAGCATCACCGATCCGCGCCACTATGACGTGATCCTGTCGCCGATCATCACCGAGAAGGCGACGAATGCGTCTGAGCGCAACCAAGTCATGTTCCGCGTGGCGAGCCACGCCACCAAGCCGCAGATCAAGGAAGCGGTCGAGAAGCTGTTCGACGTGAAAGTGAAGAGCGTCAATACGCTGGTGCGCAAGGGCAAGAAGAAGGCCTTCCGTGGCCGGCCCGGCCAGCAATCGGACCTGAAGAAGGCAATCGTGACCCTCGAAGAGGGCCACCGCATCGACGTGACCACGGGTCTCTGAGGTCGGGATAGATCAATGGCACTCAAGACATACAAGCCGACGACCCCGGCCCAGCGCCAGCTGGTGCTGGTCGATCGCTCGGGCCTCTACAAGGGCAAGCCCGTCAAGGCGCTGACCGAGGGCAAGATATCGACCGGCGGCCGCAACAATCTCGGCCGCATCACGACGCGCTTCCGCGGCGGCGGCCACAAGAAGGCGTACCGCACGATCGACTTCAAGCGCGCCAAGCACGACAAACCCGCGACCGTCGAGCGCATCGAGTACGATCCGAACCGCACCGGATTCATCGCGCTGATCAAGTACCACGACGGCGAGCAGGCCTATATCCTCGCCCCGCAGCGCCTCGCGGTCGGCGACCAGATCGTCGCCGGCGAGCATGTCGACGTGAAGCCCGGCAATGCGATGCCGGCCGGCAACATCCCGATCGGCACGATCGTCCACAACATCGAGATCAAGATCGGGAAGGGCGGCCAGCTTGCCCGCTCGGCCGGCACCTACGCGCAGATCGTCGGCCGCGACGGCGACTACGTGATCCTGCGCCTGAACTCGTCGGAACAGCGCCTGGTGCACGGCCGCTGCATGGCGACCATCGGCGCGGTGTCGAACCCCGACCACATGAACATCTCGATCGGCAAGGCCGGCCGCAAGCGCTGGATGGGCCGCATGCCGCACAACCGCGGCATCACCATGAACCCGGTCGATCATCCGCACGGCGGCCGAACCAAGGGCGGCGGCCATCCGGTGACGCCGTGGGGCTTCCCGACCAAGGGCAAGAAGACCCGCAAGAACAAGTCCACCGGCAAGTTCATCATCTCGAGCCGCCACGCGCGGAAGAAGACGCAGTAAGCGAGGACGACATGGCGCGCTCTGTCTGGAAAGGCCCGTTCGTTGACGGCTATCTGATCAAGAAAGCCAAAGTCGCGCGCGAATCCGGCCGTCACGACGTGATCAAGACCTGGAGTCGGCGCTCGACCATCCTGCCGGATTTCGTCGGGCTCACCTTCGGGGTCTACAACGGCCACAAGCACATCCCGGTGATGGTCACCGAGGAAATGGTCGGCCACAAGTTCGGCGAGTTCTCGCCGACCCGCACGTTCCACGGCCACTCGGCCGATCGCAAAGCCAAGCGCGCGCCTGCACCGGGCGCGCCGGCGGCGTGAGTGAGGTGATCGCATGAGCAAGAAAGGTCATCCCCGCGCGCTCGCCGAGAACGAGGCGAAGGCGGTCGCCAAGATGCTGCGCGTGAGCCCGCAGAAGCTCAATCTGCTGGCGCAGCTCATCCGCGGCAAGAAGGTCGCGACCGCGAAAGCGGACCTCGAGTTCTCGCGCAAGCGCATCGCCAAGGACGTGCTCAAGTGCCTGGAGTTGGCGATCGCCAACGCGGAGAACAACCACCAGCTCGACATCGACGATCTTGTCGTCGCGCAGGCGCATGTCGGCAAGGGCCTGGTGATCAAGCGTTTCCATGCCCGCGGCCGCGGCCGCTCGGGCAAGATTTTGAAGCCGTTCTCGCACCTGACGATCGTCGTTCGTCAGGTCGAGGCAGCGGCGTAAGGAGAGGTTCATGGGTCAGAAGGTCAATCCGATCGGCCTGCGGCTCGGCATCAACCGTACCTGGGACTCGCGCTGGTACGCGGGCAAGAACGAGTACGGCAAGCTGCTGCACGAGGACGCGAAGATCCGCGAGGAGCTGCACAAGGCGCTCAAGCAGGCGGCGGTCTCGCGCATCGTGATCGAGCGGCCGCACAAGAAGTGCCGCGTCACCATCCAGTCGGCGCGCCCGGGCGTCGTGATCGGCAAGAAGGGTGCCGACATCGACAAGCTGCGCAAGAAGGTCGCCGCGATCACCGACAGCGACGTTGTGATCAACATCGTCGAGATCAGGAAGCCCGAGCTCGACGCGCAACTCGTCGCCGAGTTGATCGCGCAGCAGCTCGAGCGCCGCGTCGCGTTCCGCCGCGCGATGAAGCGCGCCGTGCAGTCGGCGATGCGGCTCGGCGCCGAAGGCATCCGCATCAACTGCTCGGGCCGGCTCGGTGGCGCCGAGATCGCCCGCATGGAGTGGTATCGCGAGGGCCGCGTGCCCCTCCACACGCTGCGGGCCGACGTCGACTACGGTGTCGCGACGGCGTTCACGACCTACGGCACCTGCGGCGTGAAGGTGTGGATCTTCAAGGGCGAGATCCTCGAGCACGATCCGATGGCGCAGGACAAGAAGCTCGCCGAGGCCGAGGCCGGCCGTCCGCGGCGCGACGGCTGATCGCGGCATAGGCTTGAGAGAGGCGCACTGCCATGTTGCAACCGAAGAAGACGAAGTTCCGCAAGGCGCACAAGGGCCGCATCCACGGCCTGGCGACCAGCGGCGCCTCGCTCGCGTTTGGCGAGTACGGCCTCAAGGCGACGGAGCCGGAGCGCGTCACGGCGCGCCAGATCGAGGCGGCGCGACGCGCGATGACGCGCCACATGAAGCGCGCCGGCCGCGTGTGGATCCGCATCTTCCCGGACGTGCCGGTGTCGAAGAAGCCGCTCGAGGTGCGCATGGGTTCCGGCAAGGGCGCGCCGGAGCTGTGGGTCGCGCGCGTCAAGCCGGGCCGCATCATGTTCGAGATCGGCGGCGTGCCGGTCCAGATCGCCAAGGAGGCGCTGTCGCTCGCCGCCGCCAAGCTGCCGATCAAGACGCGCTTCGTCGAGCGCATCGCCGAGTGAGGGAAGCCGTCGCCATGCTCAAGCCCGACGACCTGCGGCACATGACCGTCGATCAGCTCGACGACGAGCTGATGAAGCTCAAGAAGGAGCGGTTCAACCTGCGCTTCCAGCGCGCGACGGGCCAGCTCGAGAATACGTCGCGGGTGCGCGAGGTGCGCCGCGACATCGCCCGTATCCGGACCGTGGCGCGGCAGAAGCGCGCCGCCCCGCCGAAGTCGAAGTAAGGAGGCCGACGTGCCGAAGCGAGAGCTCCAGGGCATCGTGGTGAGCGACAAGCAGGCGAAGACGCGCGTCGTGCGCGTCGAGCGCCGCTTCACGCACCCGGTGCTCAAGAAGACCGTGCGCCGCTCGAAGAAATACTACGCGCACGACGAGAAGAACGAGTACGCGGTCGGCGACGTGGTGTGGATCGAGGAGCACCGCCCGATCTCCAAGCTCAAGCGCTGGACGGTCGTCCGGGGCGAGAAGAAGCAAAAGGTAACGTGAGCGCTCGGCTCGAGCGTGAACGAGAGAGGACCGGGATAGCATCATGATCCAGATGCAGACAAATCTCGACGTGGCGGACAATTCCGGCGCGCGCCGCGTCATGTGCATCAAGGTGCTGGGCGGCTCCAAGCGCAGGTATGCGACAGTCGGCGACGTGATCGTCGTCTCCGTCAAGGAGGCGATCCCGCGCGGGCGCGTGAAGAAGGGCGACGTGATGAAGGCCGTGGTGGTGCGGGTCCGCAAGGATATGCGCCGGCCGGACGGCTCGATCATCCGCTTCGACCGCAATGCCGCCGTACTGATCACGCCGCAGATGGAGCCGGTCGGCACCCGCATCTTCGGCCCGGTTCCGCGCGAGCTGCGCGCCAAGAACCACATGAAGATCATCTCGCTCGCGCCGGAGGTGCTGTGATGGCGGCGAAGATCCGCAAGGGCGACAAGGTCATCGTGCTCGCCGGCCGCGACAAGGGCCGCAGCGGCGAGGTGATCGAGGTGCGCCCGGACGAGAACCGCGCCCTGGTGCGCGGCATCAACATGGTCAAGCGCCACCAGCGCCAGACCACCACCCAGGAGGGCGGCATCATCTCCAAGGAGCTCGCCGTCCACCTGTCGAACGTCGCACTCGCCGATCCCAAGGACGGCAAGCCGACCCGCGTCGGCTTCAAGGTCCAGCCGGACGGCAAGAAGATCAGGATCGCCAAGCGTTCGGGAGCCGAGATCGATGGCTGACACCGAAAAGAAACCCAAGGCCGAGAAGACGCCGAAGGACGACAAGCCCGCCAAGGCGCCGAAGGCCGACAAGGCCGCGGCCGCCGGCGGCGCCGAGGCTGCGCCGAAGGCGAAGTCCGAGCGCGCCCCCAAGGGCAAGGCGGCCGACAAGGGCGACGACAAGGGTCCGGTCAAGGGCAAGCCGAAGGCGGCCCCGGGCGGCGGACCCGTACGCATGCGCAACCACTACGACCAGGTGGTGCGCAAGGCGATGACCGAGAAGTTCGGCTACAAGAACGCCATGCAGGTGCCGGCGATCGAGAAGGTCGTGCTCAACATGGGCATCGGCGAGGCCGTCAACGACCGCAAAAAGGTCGAATCGGCCGCGGCCGATCTCGCGCTGATCGCCGGCCAGAAGGCGGTGATCACCAACTCGCGCAAGTCGATCGCGACCTTCAAGCTGCGCGAGAACCAGCCGATCGGCTGCAAGGTCACGCTGCGCAAGGCACGCATGTACGAGTTCGTCGACCGGCTGATCAACATCGCGCTGCCGCGCGTGCGCGATTTCCGCGGGCTCAATCCGAAGAGCTTCGACGGTCGCGGCAACTACACGATCGGCATCAAGGAACACATCATCTTCCCGGAGATCGACTACGACAAGGCGGCCGAGATCTGGGGCATGGACATCACGGTCTGCACCACCGCGCGCACCGACGAGGAAGCGCGCGCGCTGCTGGCCGCGTTCAATTTTCCGTTCCGGCAGTGAAGTGACGTGACGCCACTTCAGACGCGGAAAGGGCAAGGAGAGCCGAATGGCTAAGAAGAGTTCGATCGAGAAGAACGAGCGCCGGCGCAGGATGGCCAAGTCGCAGGCGGGCCGCCGCGCGCGCCTGAAAGCGATCGCGATGGACAAGACGAAGTCGCTCGACGAGCGGTTCGCGGCGTCGCTGAAGCTGGCCGAGCTGCCGCGCAACGGCGCCAAGAACCGCATCCGCAATCGCTGCGAGGTGACGGGGCGGCCGCGCGCCTTCTACCGCAAGGTCAAGATGAGCCGCATCGCGCTGCGCGAGCTCGGGTCGAAAGGCCTGGTTCCCGGCCTCGTGAAGTCGAGCTGGTGAGGAGGGCCGGGCCATGGCGATGACGGATCCGATCGGTGACTTGATCACGCGCATCCGCAATGCGCAGATGCGGGCGAAGTCCAAGGTGTCGACGCCCGCCTCGAAGCTGCGCGAGCGCGTGCTCGAGGTGCTCAAGACCGAGGGCTACATCCGCGGCTACGCCACCGTCGAGCACGGTGATGGGCGCAGCGAGATCGAGATCGAGCTCAAATACTTCGATGGCGCACCCGTGATCCGCGAGATCGAGCGGGTGTCGAAGCCCGGCCGGCGCGTCTATTCGTCGGCGCAGGGGCTGCCGCGCATCAACAACGGCCTCGGCGTCGCGATCATCTCGACGCCGAAGGGCGTGATGGCGGATCACGCCGCGCGCGACGCCAATGTCGGCGGCGAGATCCTGTTCACGGTGTTCTAACGCATGTTCCGGCGAAGTGGCCTCCGGTTCGCCGATAAGAACATGCGCAAAGATCACGCTCGGGTGAAGCGAAACACGTAAGGGACGATTGATATGTCTCGTATCGGCAAGAAAGCGGTCACCATCCCGTCCGGCGTCACCGCGAGCGTCGACGGGCAGACCGTTAAGATGAAGGGGCCGAAAGGCGCCCTCGAGCTCGTGCTGCCCGCCGAGGTGTCGGCGAAGCTCGACAAAGGCAGCATCAAGGTCGATCCGCGCAACGAGACCAAGCGCGCGCGCTCCATGTGGGGCACCTCGCGCACGCTGGTGTCGAACCTCGTCGCCGGGGTCACCAAGGGCTTCGAGCGCAAGCTCGAGATCAACGGCGTCGGCTATCGCGCGGCCGTGCAGGGCAAGAACCTGCAGATCGCGCTCGGCTACAGCCACGACGTTGTCTATCCGATCCCGGCCGGCATCACGATCGCGACGCCGAAGCCGACCGAGGTGGTCATCTCCGGCATCGACCGGCAGAAGGTCGGGCAGGTGGCGGCGGAGATCCGCGGCTTCCGTCCGCCCGAGCCCTACAAGGGCAAGGGCGTGAAGTACGCGGGCGAGTACATCTTCCGCAAGGAAGGCAAGAAGAAGTAACGGAGCCGACCATGGCGAAGCTCAAGAATCAGACCGAGCGGCGCACGGAGCGCATCCGTCGCCGCATCAAGGCGACGGCCGGCCACCGGCTGCGGCTCTCGGTCTTCCGCTCGTCGAAGCACATCTACGCGCAGGTCATCGACGACCGCAAAGGCGAGACGATCGCCGCCGCCTCGTCGATGGAAAAGGACATGCGCGGGTCGCTCAAGACCGGCGCCAACATCGAGGCCGCCAAGGCGGTCGGCAAGGCGGTGGCGGAGCGCGCCTCCGCCAAGGGCATCAAGGACGTCGTGTTCGACCGCGGCGGCTACATGTTTCACGGGCGCGTCAAGGCGCTGGCCGAGGCCGCGCGCGAGGGCGGGCTCAAATTCTGACCGCGCGGTAGCGGCGGCAAACGGAACGGATCTCAGTCATGGCACGTGAACGCGAGCATCGTAGGGATGAGCGGGACAGCGAGTTCACCGAAAAGCTCGTGGCGATCAACCGCGTCGCCAAGGTGGTGAAGGGCGGCCGGCGCTTCGGCTTCGCGGCCCTCGTCGTCGTCGGCGACCAGAAGGGTCGGGTCGGCCACGGACACGGCAAGGCGCGCGAGGTGCCGGAGGCGATTCGCAAGGCGACCGAGGCGGCCAAGCGCAACCTCACCCGCGTGCCGCTGCGCGAGGGCCGCACCCTGCATCACGACGTCGCGGGCCGCCACGGCGCCGGCAAGGTCTTCCTGCGCGCGGCGCCTCCCGGAACCGGCATCATCGCGGGCGGTCCGATGCGCGCGGTGTTCGAGACGCTCGGCGTGCAGGACGTGGTGGCGAAGTCGCTCGGCTCGTCCAACCCCTACAACATGGTGCGCGCGACCTTCGACGCGCTCAAGCACCAGGACTCGCCGCGCTCGGTCGCGGCGCGCCGCAACATCAAGGTCTCCGCCCTGCAGGCGCGCCGCCGCGAAGGCGCCGACGCCGAGGCGGCGGCGGACTGAACTGACGCAAGTTGAGAGCTGCGAGAGCCGCCATGGCGAAGAACGCAAAGACCGTCAAGATCGAGCAGACCGGCAGCGCGGCGCGCCGGCATCATTCGCAGCGCGAGACGCTGATCGGGTTGCGGCTCAACCGCATCGGGCGCGTGTCGGAGCTCGAGGACACGCCGTCCGTGCGCGGCATGATCGCCAAGGTGGCGCACCTCGTGCGGGTGGTCGAGAGATAAGGAGAGAGCGATGAAGCTCAACGAACTCGCCGACCGGCCGGGGTCGCGCAAGAACCGCCAGCGCATCGGGCGCGGCATCGGCTCGGGCTCGGGCAAGACCGGCGGACGCGGCGGCAAGGGCCAGACCGCGCGCTCCGGCGTGCGCATCAAGGGCTTCGAGGGCGGCCAGATGCCGCTGCATCGCCGCCTGCCCAAGCGCGGCTTCAACAACATCTTCGCCAAGAACCTCAACGAGGTGAATCTCGGCCGGGTACAGACGGCGGTCGATGCCGGCAAGCTCGACCCGAAGGAGACCGTCGACGCGGCCGCCCTGGTGAAGGCCGGCGTGCTGCGCCGCGTCAAGGACGGCGTGCGGCTGCTCGGCTCGGGCGAGATCAAGGCCAAGCTCAATTTCGAAGTCTACGGGGCGTCGAAGTCGGCCGCGGAAGCGGTCGAGAAGGCGGGCGGCTCCGTCAAGGTGCTGGCGCCGAAGAAGCGCGAGGGCGGCGAAAAGGCCGCATGAGAATTCGGGGCGGGTCGCGGACTGGTTGTCCGCGGCCGGCTCTTGTGCCGGGCCTCCGCGACTAATACTTCATCCGGCGGGTATGGCCGAACGTAGGCGCGTGAAGCGACGCCGTTCTTCGAACGGCGATAGGCGAGCGAAGCGACGCCGTTCTTCGAACGGCTATCGGCCGGCCGTGATGGGGCGGTGAGCGCAACCGGGAGCGTGGACCGATGGTCTCAGCAGCGGAACAACTGGCGGCCAATCTCAATTTCTCCGCGCTCGCCAAGGCCGACGAGCTGAAGAAGCGCATCTGGTTCACGCTCGGCGCGCTGGTGGTCTATCGGTTCGGCACCTACATCCCGCTGCCCGGAATCGATCCGAGCGCCTGGGAAGCCGTTTTCAAGGCCCAGTCCGGCGGTATTCTCGGCATGCTCAACATGTTCGCCGGCGGCGGCATCAACCGCATGGCGATCTTCGCGCTCGGCATCATGCCGTACATCTCCTCGTCGATCATCGTCCAGCTGATGACGACGGTCTCGCCCACTCTCGAGCAGCTCAAGAAGGAGGGCGAGCAGGGGCGCAAGGTCATCAACCAGTACACGCGTTACGGCACGGTCTTCCTTGCGCTGCTGCAGGCCTACGGCATCGCGATCGGGCTGGAGGGTGCCACCGCGTCGAGCGGCGCGGCCGTATCGGATCCGGGTTGGTTCTTCCGCATCTCGACCGTGATCACGCTGACGGGCGGGACCATCTTCCTCATGTGGCTCGGCGAGCAGATCACGTCGCGCGGCATCGGCAATGGCATCTCGCTGATCATCCTGTCGGGCATCGTCGCCAACCTGCCGAGCGCGCTCGGCAACACCCTCGAGCTTTCCCGCCAGGGCACGCTGTCGTTCGGCGTCCTGCTGATCGTCGTCATCACGGTGGTGGTGGTGATCGCCTTCATCGTGTTCATGGAGCGCGCGCAGCGGCGGCTGCTCATCCAGTATCCCAAGCGCCAGGTGGGTAACCGCATGTTCGAGGGCCAATCCTCGCACCTGCCGCTCAAGCTCAACACCTCGGGCGTGATCCCGCCGATCTTCGCCTCCTCGCTGCTGCTGTTGCCGGCGACCGTCGCCAACTTCGCGAATTCCGGCCATCTGCCGGGCTGGTTGGCCGAGATCGTCGCCCAGCTCTCGCACGGGCGGCCGCTGTTCCTCATTCTCTACGTCGTCGGCATCGTGTTCTTCGCGTTCTTCTATACCGCGATCGTGTTCAACCCGACCGAGACGGCGGAGAATCTCAAGAAGCACGGCGGCTTCATTCCCGGCATCCGCCCGGGCGAGCGCACCGCCGAGTACATCGACTATGTGCTCTCGCGCATCACGGTGGTCGGCGCGGCCTATCTCGCGGCCGTTTGCCTGTTCCCCGAGATTCCTATCTCGTGGGCCTCGGTGCCGTTCTATTTCGGCGGCACCTCGCTCCTGATCGTCGTCAGCGTCACCATGGACACGGTGGCGCAAGTGCAAGGCTACCTGTTGGCTCATCAGTACGAGGGGCTGATCAAGAAATGGAAACTGCGGGGCAGGAGGAGATGAGGCTTATTCTGCTGGGGCCGCCGGGGTGCGGAAAAGGTACTCAATCGCAACGTCTGACTGAGAATCGC
>CAVPGG010000278.1:0-4324 GCA_963703755.1 uncultured Pseudomonadota bacterium | reverse complement strand
AAGCAGCAGCCGCAGGCAGGCGTCCTCGGCGGCCACGAGCAGCCCGCTGTGGATCAGCAGCGTCGCTTCCAGCAACAGGACGTCCGGGTCCGGCGCGATCCGCCGCGGTCCGGCGCGCACATGGTCGAGCGCTTCGACGAACCGCTCCTGGCGCAGCAGGTCGAGCGCCGGCGCGACCTCCCAGGCGGGCGGCAGGCATGCCGACGGGCTTGCTGCGGCCGCCATCGGCACCAGCGCCGCGACCCGCGCGGTGGCGTCGCGGATATCGTCGAACCAGCCGGTGGCGAGCGGCGCGAGCGGCACCGCGATGGACGTTGATCCCGCCACGGGTTCCATCGGCGCTCGGAAAGCGAAGGGGCTCGCGTCCTTGCGCTCGTAGTAGAAGGTCTCATGGGTATGGCGCAGATGAAACGCGTCCGATACGCCGCGCAGCGTCTCGGCATGGCCGAGAAACAGGAAGCCGCCGGGGGCAAGCGCATGCGTGATGCGCGCGACGGCGGCGCGCATCTGCTCCGGGGCGAAATACATCAGGACGTTGCGGCAGAAGATCACGTCATAGGCGGCCGGCGGCCACAGCGTCGGATCGTCGCTCGCCAGGTTGCCCGAGGCGAATGTCACGGCCGCGCGTAGCGCCGGCGCAAGAATCATCTCGCGGCCGTCCGGGCAGAACCACTGGCGCTGGATGTCGGGCGGCGTATCGCGCAGCGCCCAGGACGAGTAGCGTGCGCGCGCCGCCTTTTCCAGCACGTTCGGATTGATGTCCACCGCCCGGATGAGAACCTCGAAGGAGGGGTCCGTGACGGTCGAGCGCGCCACCATCGCCATCGAATAGGCTTCCTCGCCCGAGGCGCAGCCGGCCGACAGCAGGCGCAGGATCTTGGGCGATCCTTTCGCGGCCGCGCCGTGGACCCGCATGCGCTCGGGCAGCGCGACCTCCGCCAGGGCGCGAAACTGCTCGCTGTTGCGGAAGAAATACGTCTCGCCGACCGTCAGCGCGCGCGCCAGCGTGGTGAACTCGCCCTGCCACGGCTCGCGCTCGAGGTCCGACAGATAGTCCGCGCCGGAGCGGCCGAGCTGGTCGAGCCTGCGCTCCAGCACCTCGCCCAGGAAGCCGAGCTTCGCATCGTCGAATTGCAGGCCGATCTCGCGAACGATCGCGGCGCGGAAGCGCTCCAGGTGGCGCCGCGTCACGGGGCCATTCATGGCGTCGCCCCCGCCGCGAGACCAACCTGCAGGTCGTCTGGAACGAGGCGGGCCGTGCGCAGAAAGAGCAGCAGCTCGGCATCGAGGATGCCGACGGCGGCGATCGTTGCGGTCGCGGCATCCCGCAGCAGCGGCGGCAATTGATTGCACGCGTCCGGGCCGATCGTGCGGACACCCTCGACCGTTTCGACCACGAGGGCGACCGTCCGGCTGCCGGCCCTGATCGCGACAAGACGCTCGCCGCGGGTCGGCCGGTCGCCGAGCAGCGATCCGGCATCGACGACCGCCACCGGCGCGCCGCGGATGACGCACAGGCCGCGCACATAGGGCGGCGCCCCCGCGATCGCCTCGATTGGCAGGATCCGCATCGTCTCGATCACATACGCGATCGGGATGGCGTAGCGCTGCGCCCCCGCGCGACAGAGCAGCCAGGATGCCCCGGGTGCTGCGCCCACGTCGTTGGGCAGGGCCGCAACACGACTGGAGGCGGCTTGATCCGCGCGCGCGGTCCCGTCGCTCAACATTCGCCGGGATTCCCGATTCGCCCGTGACCGCCATCCGCGGCGGCAAGGTCGGGGCGTGCGAGGATCGCGCGTTCGATTGCGGGAAGACGATGCATGGCGCGCTCGATGCGCCACGGTCGGCGCTTGATGGCAGTGCAAGAGCTCGGGGCGCGCGCGACCATGGGAGAAGAGTTCCGACGCTCACGTTGAGCGTTCTCCTCATATCAATGCAGTATTTCCTGTGAAAGAATCGTGAAAAGCGAAAGCACTGATTCCATTGACAACAATATAGGTTCAAATACTCAGGCCGCGATCATAAAGGTATTTCTGCAACGTGTTGACCGCTCGCCGGCAGGTCGCGTGCCACGGTGAGGCTGTCGCAAACGAAGGAACGCGGAGGACTGGCGGCCGCCCGCATTCGCGGCGTTGTCCGTCCGGCGCCGGCTTCAACCGGCGGCGCGCGAGACATCTGCCGAGGTTCCGGCGGGTGCGCAAAGCCCCAGGTTTTCAATGACCTTGCGGATCGCCTCGCGCCGGAACGGCTTCATCAAGGGCGGCAGGAATGAAAGACCGTGGCGCGCGCCGATGCGCTCGACAACATCGACCAGCAGCAGGTTCCCGCCGGTGATCAGTTGAATCTTGCCGGCGAACTTGGTGTCGCGCAGTCCCTCGATCACGTGGACCGCATCGGAGCCGGCAAGCGCGATGTCGAGAAAGATGATCTGCGGGTGCGGCCCGGCGAATGCCTCGAGCGCCGGCTTGGCGGTGTGAAAGGTCCTGACCGCGATGCCGAATTCGGCGAGGAACATGGCGATGACCCGGCAGATGCCGGCATCGTCGTCGATGATGAAGGCCAACGGCGAAGCGTGTCCGGTGTCGTCGCAGCGCGTCTCTGGCAAGGCGGGATCCCTTTCACGTCGGCGCCACCGCGGCGCTTTGCACCGGACGGGAGCTGCGACTATCATCACCGGCCGACCGTTAACGTCGGTTATCCCGCTGGATCGACGCATATACCTAGGTAATTCTACGTGGACCGCTTTGCCAGGGTTAATGGATGGGCATCTATTGGGCAGTCCTGTCGTCGACAGCTATGATCTGACATCCCACGTGGGAGTACCGCTCGCAATTTTCGAGCGCGCCTGCAACGGCTTCCTCTGTTGTCCGGCGCGCGGTGCGCGACCCAAAAGCACCTGATGGGGATGCGGCGAAAGCCTTGTGAGGAGCAGCGATAATATACTCGGCGAATGCTGATCGGCTTCCGGGTGAAAGTCCCTCTGGAGCAACTAACGAGGATCTGGGAGCCTCCATCGGCTCCGAACGGAGCCGTAGCCGCTGGGCATCGAGGAAAGGATCTACGTATTGGGTCCAAACCGGTATCCCCGCGGGGGAGAACAGCAAATGGCCGTCCGAGCCAAACGCGGGCGCAAGCGTAAGCTCGACGTGGCCGCCGGCCCCCGCAAAGGCTTCCTTTGCCTTGCGGGCGATTGCGGGTCCAAAAAAATGATCGTTCGCGGCGTAGATCCACAACGTTGGTATACGCGAGCGTGCACCGTACGCGGCGAATGCACCGATGAGCCGCTCGGGGCGGCAGACCTCATCGGGAGAGCTTGAGCCACGCCCGCCCGCGAAGTTTATAGCCGCGACCAGTCCGTTCGGCTGTTCGGCCGAAAGCGCAATTGTCGCGAATCCGCCGGCCGATACACCGACCGCTATGGCCCGATTGCTGTCGATGTAAGGCAACTTGGCGCTGTAGGCGAGAGCAGCCAGCAAGTCGCTGGCTGATGCCAAGCCGGCGAGTTTCTGTACTTGGGATCTGCGCAGGAGCCATAGGACTTAGCCCATCCGCCCCCGGAATTGCCATAACCGCGGCGCATGACGATAAGTGCCGCCCAACCTCGGCGAGCGAACTCAAGCGCTTGCGGCAGCAGAACTCATGGGCGTCATTGAAGGCCGCTCCGCTGCTTGTCGTGGAGATCCGTGACTGAGGAGCGCTAAAGGATAGTGGCCCGGCTCGTTGGGTCGGATGAGCAGGGATTCAAGCCCCCTCTCTCCGGCGCCCTTCACGGGAATTCGAAATTCTTCGCGGGTGAAAGTTTGCGCCGCCGCGCAAGCGCCGCCCCACACGATGAAGCCGCTCGAAAGCAGTGCAAGCAAAAGAGCGCGCACGGATCGACTCCCGCGGGATGACGACGAGTCCCATCAGGCAAGCGACGATTGCCGATCGAGGGATCAAAGCACAGGTGGACGAGACTGCCTAAAACAAACTTGAAGGGCTCGATCTGCCGGGGCGCAAGTCCGATGATAGCGGCCGGGCGCGTCGAAGGTCGGGTCGGTGAGGAGACGAAAGCCGTCGATCTCGATCAGCGCGGTCGGCCCGCCGATCAGGGGTGATGCGGAGGCTCATGCTGTGCTCCCGTGTTTGTTCACCTGCGCGGCCGCAGGACGCGTGACGAGATAGATGCCGAGCGCGACCGGCACGATCCCCAAGAGATCGCGCGGCGCCACCTGCTCGCCGAGCACCAGCCAGGCGAACAACATGCCGAGCGGCGGCATCAGGAAGTGGTAGGCGCTCGCGGCGGTCGCGCCGCAGACCTTCAGCAGATGGAACCAGGAGAGGG
>CAVPGG010000277.1:0-10893 GCA_963703755.1 uncultured Pseudomonadota bacterium | reverse complement strand
GGTGCGGCCGGCGCCACGCGGCCCATGCTGCTGTCCGAATGGTCGACCAACATCACCAACGCGCACCAGCTCCAGCTGATGGGGCTCAACACGAGCGCGACCTATACGCTCGCCAACAACATCGATCTCGGCGCGCCGCTCGCCAATCCGTCCGAGGTGTGGGCTCCAACTGCAACGCCGGGTTCGTGCCGATCGGCCAGCCGTCCAATCCGTTCAACGGCACCTTCAACGGCCAGGGCAATGTCATCAGCAATCTGGTCGTAAACTTGCCGACAAGTACGCCGGCGGGCGACTACGCGGGCCTATTCGGCTATGTCGGCGGCGGCGGTGTGATCACGAATGTCGGGCTGCTCGGCGGCAGCGTGACGGGCGAGAATTTCGTCGGGGCGCTGGTCGGCCAGAACAACGGCACGTTGACGCAGTCCTATGCGTCCACGACGGTCAACGGTGCGACCAATGTCGGCGGCCTCGTCGGCGTCAACACCGGCACCATCATGCTGAGCTACGCGGCGGGCAGCGTGAACGGCACGACCGATGTGGGCGGCCTCTCCGGTCTCAACGCGGGAACGGTGTATCAATCCTACGCGACCGGCGCGGTCGCCGGCACGACGAATGTCGGCGGGCTGATCGGCTTCAACTCGGGCTCGTACACGTTCACGCTCTATGATGCCGCCGCCGCCTTCGAGCAGGGCTGGCTCAACCAGACCAATCCCAATGGGGTATGGTCCTACGGCTATTCGTCTGGCCCCACAGGCCCGGTCACGCTCTACAGCACAACTGTCCAGAATGGCGTCAATGGGCCGAATGCCCAGTATTGGCTCACGCCGTCGGTCGACGCCGGCACGTCGCCGGCGGCCGAGTTCAATCACGGGCCGGCCCACGCGGACGGCAACATAGACTTTCTCGCCAATCAGCTCGCGTCTCGTCGCCGGGATCGGCGGGCAATATTCCAACCTCGTCTTCACCGCGCCCGCCAGCGGGACCTATTCGCTCGCGACGACATTCCGCGGCGATCAGAACCGCATCGGCACCGCCGCCGCCGTCGTGCTGAACGGCAACGTGTTGTTCAGCTCCGCCGTCACGTCGGTCGGCCAGACGGTGCCATTCAACACCACGCTCAACCTGGCGGCCGGAAACCAAGTCGTGTTTTCGGTCGGTCCGCACGGCGGGCTGCAGAACACCGGCCTTTCCGTGACTTTCTCGCAGACCGGCACTGGCTCCGTCTCGCAGTCGTACGCGACGGGCCACGTCACCGGCGTGACCAACGTCGGTGGCCTCGTCGGATACAACGACACCGGTGCGAGCGTGACCGCGTCCGTCTGGGACAAGCAGACGACCGGTCAGATGCAAGGCGCCGCGGGACAATTCTCGGCTCGTTCGGCGCTACCGGACTTACGACAGCGCAGTTCGGCAACACGTCGAACTTCACGAACTGGACCTTCGGCACCACCCCCGGCGCTTCCGGATGGGTCATCGTCGACACCAACGGCTCGCTGAACAACCCCAATGGCACGGGCGCGACGCGGCCGATGCTGCTCTCCGAATACTCGACCACGATTACCAACGCGCACCAGCTCGAGCTCGCAAATCTCGACCTCGGCGCGCACTACCGGCTCGCCAGCAACATCGACCTCGGTGCCGCGCTCGCCAATCCATCCGACGTGTTCGCCCCGAACGGCGCCGCCGGCTTCGTGCCGATCGGCAACGTCGGCAATCCGTTCAGCGGCCGCTTCAATGGGCACGGCTACACGATCGCCGGCCTCACCATCGCGCCGACCGACAGTCAGGTGAACAGCATTGGCCTGTTCGGCGCCAATCTTGGCACAATCAAGAACCTGACACTGACGGATGTCTCCATCACCGCCAACCCGAATGCCGGGCTGCCGGGACAATTCGTCGGAACGCTGACAGGCCAGAACTTCGGCCTGATCAGCAACGTCACCGCGAGCGGGACGATCAACGGTCTCGACATCGCCGGCGTCACCGCGGGCGGGCTCGTCGGCCAGAACGGCAGCCTCGGGGCCGACACGCAGTCCGCCCGCATCACGCGCTCGCATGCCAACGTGAGCGTCACGCTCGGGGACGGCATCCTGTGCATCGGCAGCGACTGCAACGGCGGCTTCAACAATGCGGGCGGGCTCGTCGGCTTCAATGTCGCGACGATCGATCGCTCCTCGGCGAGCGGCACCATCGTGGTCGGCGCCAATACGTTTGCGGGCGGGCTCGTCGGCACCAACCAGAACGCCAACTTCAACACCGACGGCCCGCCGATCGGGCTTTCGGGCCCGCGCATCGCCAATTCCTGGGCGAGCGGCAACGTCAGCAGCCCTGCCGGCGGCGTCGCGCTTGGCGGTCTCGTCGGCGACAACGCGCCACTTGCCGTCATCTGGAACTCGCACGCCACCGGCAACGTGACCTCGACGGCGGCACGCAGCAAGGACTGCTCGCCCGATTGTCCGATCGCTAATGCGGGCGGCCTGGTCGGGCAGAACCAAGGCGAGATTCGCGGCCACAGGCTGCCCTCGGCGGACAGCGACTGCACCGCCGGCTTCACCTGCGCGAGCGGGCTGGTGACGGTCGGCCCGGGCGAGACGGGCGGCGGGCTCGTCGGCGAGAACCAAGGCATCATCCGCAACGCGTTTGCGACCGGCAACGTGATCGGAGCTGCCGGGCCGGGTGGTGGCGCCGGTGATTTCGATCACACGACCACGATCGGCGGCCTGGTTGGCGGCAACGAGGGCACCATCTCGCACACCTTCGCGACCGGGGCGGTCGGGACGGGGGGCATCGTCTCGCACGATTTCTCGACAGACGTGGTGAGCGTGACGCCTGTCGCCAATCTCGATGCCGGCGGCCTCGTCGGCGACAACGGCGGGATCATCTCGCACTCGCGCGCGTATGGTACGGTGACCGCCGGTGCCAACAGCCTCGCGGGCGGCCTTGCGGGCGACAACAGCGTGCCGAAGGACACCGGCTGCAGTTCTTGCGTGGTCGGCGACGGCTTCAACCAGCTCGCCCTGATCTCGCACTCGGCCGCGTTCGGTAACGTGATGGTCGGCTCGAACAGCGTCGGCGGCGGCCTCGTCGGTATCAGCAGCGGCACGGTGCGCCACGCGCGCGCCGGCGGCTCGGTCACCGGCGGCGACAACAGCGTGATCGCCGGCCTCGTCGGCGTCAACGACCTCAGCGGCCTGATCAAGTATTCGCTCGCTGGGGCGCGGTGACCGACAGCGGCCCGAATAGCGTCGTCGCCGGGCTGGTGGGTGTGAACGGCGGCGCGATCCTCGACTCGCGTTCCCGCGCATCGGTGACCGGCGGCTTCAACAGCTACGTGGGCGGCCTTGTCGGGATCAATATCGGCGCCGTGCAGGATTCGACCGACAGCGGCGCCGTCACGGCGACCGGTGGCGGCAACGTGACCGGCGGTTTCGTCGCGCTCAATGTCGGCACCATCGATCCATCCTTCGCGTCCGGCACGGTCACCGGCGGCAGCAACAGCATCACTGGTAGCTTCGCGGGCGGCAATGTGAGCATTCCGAACGCGCCGCCTGGCTTTAGCTTGCCGGGCATGATCTCGAGCGACCCCCCTTCGACCTACACCGGGCCGCCGACGAGCTACCAGCAGGTCGCCAGCACCAGCATCACGCCGGCCTATCCGACGCCGCCGGCCTTCTTTGCCGGCTGCGGCGCGGCGCTGTGCTCGCTGTTCCAGGTCGGCGTGTTCAATCCGGGGACTACGCCCCCGACGCCACCGTCGCCGACCCCGATCGTCGATACGCCGCCGCCCGCCCAGCTCGTGGTGGTGCCGTCGAACAACAACAACACCACGCAGCCGATCCTCGTGAACCAGACGACCGGCGCTGGCAACGGCGGCAATGGCGGGAACGGGGGCAACGGCAACAATCACAACAACGGCGGGCCGCCCAACGCCGGGCCGCCGCCCGGGCCGGGCCTCGGCCGCACCTACGACGAGCAGCACTTCAGCGGCGTGCCGCCGATCGGCGAGACGCGCTTCCTCAGAGGCGAGATCGTGGTGCAGATCTCGGACACCATCTCGCTCGACCAGGTGCTGAAGATCGCGCAGCAGCTCGGCATCAAGCTGATCTCCTCGCAGAGCGTCGGGCTCAACGGCCGCGTCATCTATCGGTTCAGCGCGGCGAACGGGAAGGACATCCGTCTCCTCATCCGCACGCTGGAGAAGAACCACGTCATCGCGTCGGCGCAGCCGAACTACGTGTTCAACCTGAGCCAGAGCGCACCGATTGCCCCGCCGGCGCCGGTCCAGCATACGGACAGCATCCCGCCGAAGGCCGAGCCCGTGCAGGAGCCCGGCCTCGCCAATGCGGACACCGCCGCGCTCGAGAGCCTGCCGGCCGGCGACGCCGCCCAGTACGTGGTCGACAAGATGCATCTCGCCGCGGTCCACCACATCGCGAGCGGCCGCAACGTCGTCGTCGCGGTGATCAACTCCGAGATCGACCTGAACCACCCGGACCTGCGGGGCGTCATCGTCGATCGCTTCGACGCGACCCAGAGCCCGAGCCATCCGCACGTGCACGGCACCGGCATGGCGGGCGCGATCGCGGCGCGCCATCGCCTGCTCGGGGTCGCGCCCAACGTGCGGCTCATCGCCATCAAGGCGTTCGACGAGCAGGCGTCGAGCGCGGAGGCGACGAGCTACCAGATCCTGAGAGGTCTCGACTACGCGATCGCGCACAAGGCGCGCATCATCAACATGAGCTTCGCGGGCCCGCGCGACCCGATGATGGAGCGCACGCTCAAGATCGCGCACGACAAGGGCATCATCCTGATCGCGGCCGCCGGCAATGCGGGACCGAAGTCGCCGCCGCTCTATCCCGGCGCCGACGTGAGCGTCATCGCGGTGACGGCGAGCGACTACAACGACGCGCCCTTCCGCATGGCCAACCGCGGCCGGTATATCGCGGTCGCGGCGCCCGGCGTCGACGTGATGGTGCCGGCGCCCGGCAACACCTATCAGTTGACGACCGGCACCTCGGTCGCGGCCGCGCATGTAAGCGGCGTCGCGGCGCTGCTGGTCGAGCGCAAGCCGACCATCACGCCCGACGAGGTGCGCACGATCCTGATGCACACCGCGACCGCCTTCTCGGCGCGGCCGAAGGGCGAGGAGGACGGCGCCGGCCTGGTCGATCCGGTGGGCGCGCTCAAGGCGCTCGGTCCCGGCCGATCCGTCGAGCTCACGCCGCACACCAACGGCATCAGCGTGCATTGATCAATCATTCCTTCGTCATGGCCGGGCTTGACCCGGCCATCCACGTCTTGCTTGCTGCGTAAGACCTGGATGCGCGGGCATAGGCGAGCGAAAGCGACGCCGTTCTTCGAATGGCTATGCTCGCGCATGACGGAGTCCTGCGGTAAATGCTCCCGACCATCTACGACGCCCTCATCGTCGGCTACGGCCCCGTCGGGGCCACGCTCGCGGGCCTGCTCGCGCGGCATGGGTTGCGCATCGCCGTGGTCGACCAGTCGCCGGGTATTTACGACAAGCCGCGCGCCATCACGCTCGACCACGAGGTGATGCGCATCTTCCAGGCCTGCGGCGTCGCGCACGAGGTCGTGCCGTTCACGGCGCCGCATCCCGGCACGCATTATCTCGGCGTCGACCACGACGTGATCCGCATCTTCGACCCGCAGCCGCCGCCGTACCCGCTCGGCTGGGTGCCGAGCGGCACCTTCGTGCAGCCCAACGTCGAGGCGGTGCTGCGCGCCGGCGTCGCGCGCTCGGGGCGCGCCGACGTGCTTCTCGCGACGCAGGCCGTCGCGCTGACCGAGCAGGCCGATCGTGTCGACATGACGGTGCGGGCCGCCGACGGCTCGCCCGAACGCGTTTTGTCGGCGCGCTACGTCATCGGCTGCGACGGCGCCAACAGCATCGTGCGCCGCGCGCTGGGCATCGGCCTGCAGGATCTCGCCTTCGACGAGTGGTGGATGGTGGTCGATGTTCGGCTCGTCCGTCCGGTCGAGCTGCCGCGCAAGTGCATCCAGTATTGCTGGCCGGCGCGGCCCGCGACCTTCATCGTCGGCCCGGGCAACTTGCGGCGCTGGGAGATCAAGCTCCTGCCGGCCGAGCGTCCGGAGGATTTCGGCACGCGCGAGAACGTCGCGCGCCAGCTCTCGCGCTTCGTCGATCTCGACGCGATCGAGATCTGGCGCTCGGCGGTCTATCGCTTCCACGCCCTCGTCGCCGAGCGCTGGCGCGCCGGCCGCGTCTTTCTCGCCGGCGACGCCTGCCACCAGACGCCGCCGTTCATGGGGCAGGGCATGTGCGCCGGCATCCGCGATGCCGCGAACCTCGCCTGGAAGCTGGTGCTCGCCTTGCGCACGGGCGCGAGCGACGCCCTGCTCGACACCTACGAGCGCGAGCGCAAGCCGCACGTCGAGGCCCTGATCAATTTCGCCATCAAGGCCGGCGAGGTCATTGGCGAGCTCGATGTCGACAAGGGACGGGCGCGCGACGCGGCCATGCTCGCCTTGTTGCGCAGCGGCCAGGCCGAGACCATCCGCCAGCGCTACGTCCCGAACCTCACGACGGGCGTGCTCGACGCCGCCTCCAGCGCCGTCGCCGGCACGCTGTTCGTCCAGCCGCGGGTCGGCCCGGAAGGGGAGGGAACGCTGCTCGACGACGTGGTCACGCCGAATTTCCTGCTGGTGACGACGGGGGAGGCGGCGCAGTCATGGCTCACGCCGGCGTCGCTCGCGTTGTGGCAGCGCCTCGGCGGCGAGCGCATCGTCATCGGCGCGGACGCCATGGGCGACGTGGGTGGTATGCGCCGCTTTCCGGAGCGCGGCACGCTGTTCGCGGATTGGATGGCAAGCCAGGGCGTCGCCGCCGTCGTGGCGCGGCCGGACCGCTATGTCTACGGAATCGCGCGCGACGCGGCAGAGTTAAATCGAATGATCGAGGGGCTCGGGCGACGGATATTTGGTTGACCACCTCGCAAGAAACGACTCCTCATCCTGAGGAGCACTCGCGCAGCGAGTGCGTCTCGAAGGATGGGCCGAGCACAAATGCGGCGCCGCTCGCGCGCTTGGCCCATGGTTCGAGACGCGCGGCCCGTGGCCGCGCTCCTCACCATGAGGCAGAGTTATTTGACCGGCGGCTTCGCGGCGAACTTCGACCCGCGCACGCACATGCGGCCGCGCGAATCCTGCCACAGCTTCTCGGTCGCGTGCAGGTGGCCGAGCGCGCGCGCGATGGTGCGGAAGTCGTATTGGGCGAATCGCTCGGCGACGTCGGTGTAGTAGAGCGGCTGCCTTGTCGATCGTCGTCGCAGGATTTTCTCGGCCAGCGCCGCGACGGCCTTCGGTCGCCGGCTTCGCCCGCGTCGTCCGCCTTGCCGTTCACGTAGTCGTCGATCTTGGCCTTGTCGGCATATGCGTAGGTGATGCGCTCATAGTGCTCGCGCGGGATGCCCTCGGGGATCGTCGCGTCGATGCCGACCTTGGCGCCGGTCGGCACCACGCCGAAGCCCTGCGGCAGGCTCGGGTCGAGCGGCTTTGCGCGCGCATTGCCGACGATCATCACGTCGCGGTCGCCCTGCACGCGGGTCGCGATCGCCCACTCGACGTCGGTCGGGTCGAACACGTCGATGTCGTCGTCGACTACCACCACGTGCTTCAAATCCATCACCGAGAGCGCCGCCAGCAGCGCGTTCTTCGCCTCGCCGGGCTGCTTCTTGATCGAGATCACCGCATGCCAGAACGCGCAGCCGCCGAGCGTGACGTTGATGTCCTTGACCTGGATGCCCGCGGTCTTGAGCGCCTGGCGGATCGCCGCATAGCGGGTCGGCGCCGCGAGCCAGGTGTTCTCCCACGGCATGTGCAGGTTGTAGTAGATCGCGTCCTTGCGCATCGAGATCGCCTTGATGCGCACCAGCGGGTTCCAGTGCAGCCCGCCCATCAGGCGCGTGAACTCGCCGAAGCGGCCTTCCGGCCAAGTCCAGCCGACGGGCAGGATCTCGCGCCTCGAGCACGATCTCGGCATCCGCGATGTAGGGCAGATCGATCGTCTTGCACGGCGCGAGCTCGACGGGCGCGCCGCGCAAGCCGCCCGCGATCGCCATCTCGTCGACGCCGAGCGGCGCGCGATAGCCCGAGCCGGTGATCTCGATCGGGTGCGTGCCGATCGAGATGGAAATCGGCAGCGGCTCCTTGCGCTCGAAGGCGCGCTGGGCGAACAACCGCATGTTGTTGGGCGTGACGATGTCGATGCCCGTGAGGTTCTTCTCCTTGACGATGAAGCGGTAGATGCCGCTGTTCATGCCGAGCTCGGGGTCGCGCGTGATCACGACGCCGGCCGTGATCATCGGCCCGCCGTCGTAGATCGAGGACATCGGGATCGGCAGCCGGTAGAGGTCGACCTCGTCGCCCTCCATGACGACCTCGCGGGTCGGCGAGGTTTTCACGTGCCTGGGCGCGATCGGCGCCTCGATCGCGGCCTTGAGCCTGTCCTCGATCTCCCGATAGGTCTCGCAGCCCATGCCCATGATGGCGCGCTCGCGCGAGCGGATGATGCCGGAGACCACCGGCACGTCGTAACCGATCACCTTGTGGAAGAAGAGGGCGGTCTTCGCCTGGTCCACCAGCGTCGCGATGTGGCGGATGTCGACGGCCTGGTGCAGGTCGACGAGCTCGCCCGCCTGGCGCAGGCGATCGAGAAACTGGCGGAAGTTTTCTTGCATGGGCGGGCTCTGATGTTGTCGCATTGACCTAAGCAACAAGGGGTCGGCGCGTCAACGGATGCACTTCACCCTCCCCCTGCAGGGAAGGCTGAAGAAGGCAGGCCTTTGCAATCCGCGCCGATGCCATTAAACGAAGGCGGACGCCGCAAGGAGACCCGAGCCCGTGGCCAAGACAATGAAAGCGCTGGTGCTGCGCCGGCATGGCGATCTGCAGGATCTGGAGATCGCCGCCGACTATCCGGTGCCGCAGGCGACCGACGGCCACGTGGTGATCCGCGTCAAGGCCTCCTCGTTCAACTACCACGACGTGTTCACGGTGCGCGGCATGCCGGGCATCAAGGTGCCGATGCCGGTGATCATCGGCCTCGACATGGCGGGCGAGATCGCCCAGGTGGGCGCCAACGTCAACGGCTGGAAGGTTGGCGACCGGGTGCTGGTCAACCCGGTCAACAAGAAGAAGGGTCTGTTGGGCGAGATGCTCGATGGCGGCATGGCCGAGTACTGCCTCGTCGCCGCCGACCAGCTCGTCGCCATGCCGGACGGCGTCTCCTTCGCAGAGGCCGCTTCGCTGCCGGTCGCCTACGGCACTGCCCACCGCATGCTGATCACCCACAAGACCGGCAGCACGGTGCCGCCGTCATTGAGGATCTCGCGCGCAAGGCATTTCAGAATCTTTGGCGTCTCGATTTTCTGGCAATGGCCCGAACCCCGGCGAGGCCCACCAACTGAGCCATGGCTACTCCGGTGATCTACGGCGACGTGGTCGTTCCGGTTCAACGTCTAGGAACAAGGCGGCGGCTCGCTAGCGCGGCCCGAGTCGGACGAGTGGAATGTGCCCCCCGCAGGTGCTGGCTTAACGCTCGGTTGGTTCAGCGATGCCTTGCGGAATCTTTCGCAAAGGAATCGCGTACGTTGATATAGTCCTTGGTGAAGTGGACAATTGAACTGTGTGGCAGCTTTTCGCGATCCTCGCGCACTTATGCGATAACCGCGGGCCGTGATCATCGCGCACATCCTGGTCGGGTCGTTGTCACTGAACGTCAGGTTTTTCTGGCCCATTCTTTCGTTTTATCAGAATACTGAATGACTTACATCGGCACCGGGTCGGACACTGATCGTTTTTCCGTCGCCCAGATAGCCTCGCAATGATCGGTATGTCGAGATGCACGAACACGCCGAACGAGAACACCAGGTCGACCGAATCCCAGCTCGACGAAGTGGGAAATCGGTCCCAGTGTTCTTGCGATGGGGAATAGCCACGGCGTCCGGAAATTCCGAGTCCAACTCGTCGAGCAACTCCTGGTGGAAATCCACCACATAGAGCCCGAGCGAGAGTCAGCAAGTAGCGGGTCCATCGACCTCCGCCGGGGCCGATCTCAACGCCGTACTTATTCAGGATGGACGAAAGGCAGAACGAATTCGTCCCTGGACGAATCGCAGCCAGTCTAACCGTTGCGGGTCCCCCCAATGAATACCGTAAAGCCCATCTCGCTCGGGCTGACCATTCCGTTTGGCATCGTTGAGCATATCGACATGCAGGCTTGTGGAGAGATCCGGCATTCGCGCCTCCCTGCTCGCAGCGGCATGTCCTGGGACTGGGCGATGAACGGCGTGAGCGTAACGCTGCTAGCTCGCGACGGTGATCCGGCGTGCCGTTACGGGTTCGGCTTTGCCCTTGAGGTCGAGCGTGACGACCTCGCCCCCATCGACGGCGGCGGTGCGCGCGACAGTCTCGGGCATCACGATCTGGCCCCCCGCCGCAACGCCTTGGAGCCGCGACGCGGTGTTCACGACGTCGCCAATTGCGGTGAAGTCGCGGATCTCGCCCTCGCCGACGATCCTGACGTACGCCGGGCCGACGTCCAGGCCGATGCCCACCTCGAGCCGCGGGCCCTTGGGTGAGCCGCGACCCTGCGTGCGCAGAATGGCGCGAGCGTCACTCACCATCGCGTCGACGTAGCGGCCGTCGCGTGTGAGGGGCGGGAGGTACAGGCCCATCACTTCGTCACCGATGAGCTTGTCGACGATCCCGTGCTGGACGATCACCTGCGTGAGCTCGGAGTAGAAGCGATTGAGGCGTTCGGCCATCTCGTCCGGGGGGAGCGTCTCGGCGAGGGCGGTTGAGTTGCGGATATCGGCGAAGAGCACGCCGATGGTAAGGGTCATACCACCC
>CAVPGG010000276.1:0-6284 GCA_963703755.1 uncultured Pseudomonadota bacterium | reverse complement strand
GAAGGCCGGGATCATGGTCACGACGCGCCGCACCCAGACCGGGATGCGGAAGCCGACGAAGCCCTGCATGATCATCTGCCCCGCCATGGTGCCGACCGTCGAGCTCGATACTCCCGAGGCAAGCAGCGAGATCAGGAAGACGACGGCAGCCCCGGCGCCGAGCAGCGGGGTCAACGTGTGATAGGCGGTCTCGATCTCGGCCACGTCGGCATGGCCGGCGTGGAAGGCGCTCGATGCCATCATCACCATCGCGACGTTGACGAGGCCCGCAATCGTCAACGCGAGCATCACCTCGGTGTTGGAGATGCGCACGACCTGGCGGGTCTCGCTCGCATTGCGCGCCGGGATGCGCGCTTGCGTGAGCCCCGAATGCAGGTAGACGGCATGCGGCATCACGGTCGCGCCGATGATGCCGACGGCGAGCAGCAGCGCCTGCGAGTCCGCGAGCTGCGGCACGACCAGGTGAATTGCGGCCGCGCGCCAGTCGACCGGCGCGATGAACATTTCGACCAGGTAGCAGAGCCCGATGACGACGACGAGATTGCCGATGATCAGCTCGACCGGGCGGAAACCGAAGCGGTCGAACATCAGGATGCCGTAGACGATCAGCGCGGTGACCACCATGCCGGCGATGAGCGGCAGGCCAAACAGCAGCGAGAGCCCGATCGCGCCGCCGAGGAACTCGGCGAGATCGGTCGCCATGGCGGCAATCTCGCTCGCGATCCACATCGCGAGCACAACAGGGCGCGGAAACTGCTCGCGGCAGAGCTCGGCGAGGTTCTTGCCTGTCACGATGCCGAGCTTGGCGGACAGCGCCTGGAACAGCATGGCGATCAGGTTGGCGAGCAACACCACCCACAGCAGCGCGTAGCCGTATCTGGCACCGGCCTGGATGTTGGTCGCGAAATTGCCAGGGTCCACGTAGGCGATCGAGGCGACGACCGCCGGCCCCACGAACGCCAGGTAGCCGCGCATGCCGCGCCGCTCGCCGGACAGCAGCGCGCGCGCGGCCTCGACGGTGCGCTCGGAGAGCGACCGCGGACCGGACTGCAGCGTCTGCGCCGTTTCACCTGCGCTCATGTAGCGCTCGCATCGACATGTAGCCTCGGCTACAAAATAACGAATGCGGCGCAATGCGCAATACCGGTTACAACATGTGCGCCGTGCAATATGATCGGGTTCCGGACCGGCCGCGGCGGCGCGGCCGGGTCGGCGTGGAGAGCGCGGGATGCCCCGCAAGCCCTTGAAAAGACGTGAGGAAGGCTCGGCGCTGCCGCCCGAGACCGCACAGGCGCGCCGCTTCGGCAAGGCCCGCTCGGCCCAGTCGACCGCGCTGCTGGAGGACTATGTCGAATTGATCGACGATCTTCTCGGCAGCGCCGGCGAGGCGCGCCCGACCGACATCGCGCGCCGGCTCGGCGTCTCGCATGCGACCGCCATCAAGGCGATCGCGCGGCTCAAGCGCGAGGGCGTCGCCACCGCCCGCCCCTATCGCGGCGTCTTCCTGACGCAAGCCGGCCAGGCGCTCGCCGGCCGCGTGCGCGCCCGTCACCGCCTCGTGGTCGAGGTGCTCGTCGCGCTCGGCGTGCCCGCCGAGGCGGCCGAGGCCGACGCGGAGGGCATCGAGCATCACGTCTCCGAGACGACGCTCAAGGCGTTCGCGAAGTTCTTGCACGGACGCGGGTAGGGCTGGCCCGATCGCGAGCGCCGGCAGATTCGCCCGCGCGGACATTGCCGGCCATTCGGCGCTCAGTCGCACGACCGAGCGCCCGGACCGACAAACACCGGAGACTCACTGAAGATTGGGCTTCTTGATCGGCTTGGTGCCCGAGCCACCGCCCGGGCTGAAGCCACCGGTCCCGCCGCCGCCCTGATCGGCCGAGCTCGGTGAGCGTGGGCAATGGCCGTAGTAGCACGGCGGCGCGTAAGGAGGCGGATATTTGGGCGTCCCGTAGCCGCGGGTCCAGCCCGGCGCCATCGTCGTCGTCATGCCGTGCTGCATCGGGCCGCTCACGCTGAGCCCGATACGGGCCTCAGCCAACGTGGTGGCGGCGGTCGTCATCAGGATCGCGGCGAGCACTGCAAAACCGCGATTATTGAGCGCAGGCGTCCTCATCGAATTCTCCTGTCGTCAGCCTTCTCTGGACAGTTTGTCGTAATATAAACGCCACGGTTCAATATATTCCGCAAAATTTACGCCATCAGCCTTTTCTTTCCGGATTATTACCTGAGCGCGGCCGCGCCCGGCCGGCCCGCGTCGAGCGCGGAGTTCGCGACCGCAATGCGCAATGCGACGTTTTAAGAGCGCCAATCAGTCCGCCGCATCGAGCGCCCACGTCTCCTTGGCGCTCGACAGGGTGATCAGCGTCTCGGTGCGCTCGACGCCGTGCACCGCCTTGATGGTGCCGGACAGGAACGAATTCGAGCTCCTTGGTATTCTTGAGCCGGACCTTGAGCAGATAGTTCCAGGCGCCCGTCACGTGGTGGCATTCAAGCACCTGTTTGGCGGCGCGAATCTTCTTCAGGAACACGGGCTCGACCTTCGGATTGCTCCAGGCGACGAGCATGAAGGCGAGCAGCTCGAGGCCGACCTTCTCCGGGTCAAGCCTTGCGTGAAAGCCCGCGATGACGCCTTGAGCGACCAGCCGCTTGATCCGATCATTGATCGTCGAGGCCGCGACGCCGGTGCGCTTGCTCAGCTCGGCGAGCGGCAATCGGTCGTCGTCCTGCAGCAGCGCCAGAAGCTTGCGGTCGATATCGTCAAGGTCGCGCATGGGTCCCCAGTCAGCCAGATGAGGCCAAGCCCCCTGCACGATAGACAGCGCGACACGAATCCGCCATCCGGAATGTAGCCGCTTGGCAGGCCAAGCGCTTGTACGGCCCGCACCCGGCGCGCCGCAGCGTCCACGCGCCGCAAACGCCGGCATCCACTCGTGGGTAGTGCTGCTAGCCGCCGCTGAACTTGTTCGTGCGCGGGAATCCCTTCGGCGCGATGCGACCCGCATCGGCGCGATTGCCGCGCCAGTCGGCGAGCTCCTTCAGCGTCAGCGAGAAGGCGCGTCCCGCCGTATCGGTCCAGCTCAGTCCGTCGTCGCCCCTGAAGGTCTTGATGTCCGAGAGCCCGCCGTCCTTGTAGCGCTGCAGCCGCACGCCGGGTTCCGCGCGCCATCTCGGGAAGCTGCTCGAGCGCGAAGATCACCACCTTGCGGTTCTCGCCGATCGCGGCGACGAACTCGCCCTCGACTGCCGCGAGCGCACGCGCCGCGTCCGGCGCCTTCACGTTGAGCACCTGCTTGCCCTTGCGCGTATTGGCGACGCATTCGTCCTCGGCGACCACGAAGCCGCGGCCGGTCTTGCTGGCGAGCAGGAACTTGCGCCCGCCGACGAGCGGAAAGACCGACACGAGGTCGCCATCCTGGTCGAGATCGATGAACAGTCGCACCGGTTCGCCGTGGCCGCGCCCGCCCGGCAGCTTCGCGCCGTCGATCGTGTAGAAACGGCCGTTGCTGGCGAAGATCGTGATCTTCGACGTGGTCTCGGCCGGGAACGCGAACTTCAGGCCGTCGTCCGACTTGAATGCCACGCCGGAGAGGTCGGTGACGTGGCCGCGCAAGGCGCGAATCCAACCCTTCTCGGACACCACGACGGTGATCGGCTCGCGCACCACCATCGCCTCTTCGATCGCGGCCTCGTCGTGCTCGGGTGCCTCGGCGAAACCGGTGCGCCGCTTGCCGAGTGGCGTCTTCGGCCCGAACGTGTCGCGCACCTTCCTGATCTCGTCGCCGACCCTCTTCCACTGCTCTTTCTCGGACTTGAGCAGCTCCTGCAACCCCTTGCGCTCGGTGTGCAGGGCCTTGTCCTCGACCTTGATCTCCATCTCGTCGAGCTTGCGCAGGTTGCGCAGGCGCATGTTGAGGATGGCGTCGGCCTGCACGTCGCTGATCTTGAAGGTCTTGATCAGCACCGGCTTGGGCTCGTCCTCGGTGCGGATGATTTTTATGACTTTTTCGAGGTTGAGATACGCGACGAGGTAGCCGCCCAGCACTTCCAGGCGCGCGTCGATCTCCTTGATGCGGAAATTGGTGCGGCGGAGCAGCACGTCGCGCCGGTGGTCGAGCCATTCGCGCAACACTTCGGCGAGGCCGACCACCTTGGGGATGCGGCCCTTCAGCAGCACGTTCATGTTGAGGGGAATGCGGCTTTCCAGCTCGGTGAGCTTGAACAGCGATTCCATCAGCAGCTCGGGATCGACCGAGCGGGCGCGCGGCTCGATCATGAGGCGCACGTCCTCGGCCGATTCGTCGCGCACGTCGGCGACGAGCGGCAGCTTCTTCTCGTTGATCAGCTCGGCGATGCGCTCGACCAGGCGCGATTTCTGCACCAGCCAGGGAATCTCGGTGATGACGATCGAATAGGTGCCGCGGCCGGCATCCTCCTTGGTCCAGCGCGCGCGCACGCGGAACGAGCCGCGCCCCGTGACGTAGGCCTCGGCGATGGTCTCGCGCGGATCCACGATGAGCCCGCTGGTCGGAAAATCCGGCCCCGCCACGTATTTGAGCAGCGTCTTGCTGCGCGCGTTCGGGTTGTCGATGAGAAACAGCGCGGCGTCGCACAGTTCCGCGGCATTGTGCGGCGGGATCGAGGTCGCCATGCCGACCGCGATGCCCTGCGAGCCGTTGGCGAGCAAATTCGGGAACGCGCCCGGCAGCACCACCGGCTCGCGGTCGGAGCCGTCATAGGTCGGGCGGAAATCGACGGCGTCCTCATCGAGCCCGTCGAGCAGCAGGCGCGCCACCTCGGTGAGCCGCGCCTCGGTGTAGCGCATGGCGGCAGGGTTATCGCCGTCGATGTTGCCGAAATTCCCCTGCCCGTCGATGAGCGGGTAACGCGAGCTGAAGTCCTGCGCGAGCCGCACCAGCGCGTCGTAGATCGCCTGGTCGCCATGCGGATGGAAGTTGCCCATCACGTCGCCAACGATCTTGGCGGATTTCTTCAGCGTCGTGCCGGGATCGAGCCGCAGCAGCCGCATGCCGTAAAGGATGCGTCGGTGCACCGGCTTCAGTCCATCGCGGGCGTCCGGAAGCGCGCGATGCATGATGGTCGAAAGCGCGTAGGCGAGGTAGCGCTCTTCCAGCGCCTCGCGCAGGCCGACCGGCTGCACGTCGGTCGGCTCGGGGGGAATCAGTTGCTTGCCCATGCGTGCCTCGATACAGCGCGCGCCACGCCCGAACAACCCGCGCGGCGGGAACCGCGGGCGGGCACCGCGCTGCGGTGCCGGGTGGCTCCCCGAGCGTTAAGGCTTTTTTATTGCCGCGCCGGAAAGATGCCGTGGCGGAGATTCTCCATGCGGGTCCCCCTGCTCAGCCTCTCGATGCTCGCGGCCATGCTGCTCCCGGTCGGATCTGCGCGCGCCGCCGACATGACGCCCTATCCGACCGCGCCGATCGTGGCCGTGGCGCCGCCACCCGTCGCTCCGGCCGGACCGGCCGCCTGCTGGCGCTACGGCGATCTCGGCTGGGGCTGGTACCCCTGCTACGCGGGTCCACCGCCCTATTGGCACTACTATCGTCACGGCTATCGCTGGCGACCCTATTGGGCGCACTGGCAGCGCTGGCACAAATGGTACTGGTGATTTGCCCCTGAGCCATGCCGTTTGAGCATGGCTTTCTCGTTGCCAGGCAAGCGCAAGAACAAACCGCAGCACCATCTCGCTCACGCCACCTTGGCGATCGCGCGCGTCACCGCCACGATGAAATGCGTGCGCGCCTCGGGCAGCGGCTCCCCGCGCGCCTCGTAGACATGGCGGCCGAGGAAGAAGCCGGTGAGCGCGAAGCCAGCCGCCAATTCATCGGACGTTGGCGCGGGCGCCTCCGCGTCGGCGAGAAACGCCGGCAGCACGAGCAGGCGGTCGCGCCAGGGCTCACCGGCGGCGCGCGAGACGGCGCGGCCCGATTTGGGCGACACGTAGACGAGGTCGGTGGCCGTGCCGGTCGCGGCGCAGACCGAAAGGTCGAGGCCGAAGCCAAGCTCGGCGAGCAGCTGCAGTTCGAAGCGTGCCGCGAGCACCGCGACGGTCGCCGGGTCGCCGAGCTGATCGAGCGCCGCGTCGAGCGCCTCGAACACGGACTCGTGCGGGTCGCGCTCAGGCAGCAGACGCATGAGCGCCGCGAGATGCGTCACGCCATAGACGGCATGCGCGGCGGGCAGGAACGAGGCGGCGCGCAGGTCGAGGCCCTCGATGGTGAAATGGCCGAGGTGCTCGTCGAGGCGCGCCCGCCAGGTCG
>CAVPGG010000275.1:0-5778 GCA_963703755.1 uncultured Pseudomonadota bacterium | reverse complement strand
GCTAGGCTCAAGCCTCACGCTGACGCCATCAGGGCGCTCGGTGCGACGTTGCTGTATCTATTCGGTTCCGTCGCGCGCGACGAGGCGAGCGTGCGCAGCGATCTCGATCTTTTCATCGACTACGACCCGGACAGCAAGTTCTCGCTGCTCGAGCTGGTCGGGATAAAGCTTTTGCTCAAGAAGAAGCTCGGCGTCGACGTCGACGTGACGACGCGCGACAGCCTGCACCCAATGCTGCGTGCCGATATCGAGCAGTCTGCGGTCCGCGTGTTCTGATGGCACGGAAGATCCGTCCCGTTTTGCAGGAAATGCTGACGGCGATCGAGGGATCGAGACGGCGATTTCCGAAAAGTCCTTCGCGGACTTTCAAAATGAGTGGCTGCTCCGCCATGGTGTGCAGCGCGGAATTGAGATCATTTCCGAGGCGAGCCGTCACTTGCCGGCAGAACTACTCACCAGCCGTCCGGAAATTCCGTGGGACCAGGTCAAGGGGATCGGCAGCGTCTTGCGGCACGAGTATCACAAGATTTCGGACAGGGTCATTTGGACCGTTGCGGTCGAGAGGCTGCCTCCTCTCAAAGCGGCCATCGCGGCAATGCAGGCCACGGTGAAAGAATAACACAGTACGCTCGGCCCTCTCTGCTTAGCTCAGCGGGAGAGCGTCCCCCTTCACACGGGAGGTCGTAGGTTCAATCCCTACAGCACCGACCAGCCTATGCTCGCTTCGCGAGCTTCGGCGTGGCAGGCCAGCCTACGCTCGCGACGCGAGCTACGGCCGTATTGCAGGAGGCATGTGTGACAGACGCCCCGCGCATTGTGCTCGATCCAGGAGTCCTGGACCGGCAAGCCAATCGTCCGTGGGACCCGGCTCTCCGTTGATTTCGTCATCGGCCTTATGGCCGACGGGTGGACTGAAGCCGAGATTCTGCACAACTATCCTGCGCTTTCTCATGATAATATTGCGGCTTGCCTGGCGTATGCGCGCGACGTGTTGAGATCCGAAAAGGTCTATCCGAGCGCCGCGTGAGATGCGGTTTCTTGCCAGGCTCAATCGAACACGATCACGCCGCGCGCGACCGCGCCCGTGACCAGCAGGCGGAAGCCCTCGTTGATCTCGTCGAAGCGGTAGGTGCGGCTGATCAGGTCGTCGAGATTGAGCCGCTTGTCCATGTCGAGATCGGCGAGCATGGGGAAATCGATGTCGGGGCGCACCGAGCCGTAATAGGTGCCGCTGATCGTCTTTTCGGCCCACACCATGTTGGCAAGGCCGATCGGCGCGCGCGCCGTGGCCGCCGGGATGCCGACCAGCACCACGCGTCCGCCCGGCGCGACCGCGTCGAGCGCCTGCAGCGCGGTGGTCTCGCCGCCGATCGCGTCGAAGGCCGCGTCGACGCCGAGGCCGTCGGTGAGCGCCTGCACCTGCTTGACCACGTCGTCGCGCTTGGCGTTGATCGTGTGCGTCGCGCCAAACGTCTTCGCATAGGCGAGCTTGTTGTCGAGCAGGTCGCACGCGATGATGGTGCGCGCGCCGGCGAGCCGCGCGCCTTGCACGACGTTGAGCCCGACGCCGCCGCAGCCGATCACCAGCACGCTCTCGCCCGCCGTCACCCGCGCGTGACGGATGACGGCGCCGACGCCGGTGGCGACGCTGCAGCCGATGATCGCGGCATGCACGAAGGGGAGATCCTTGCGAACCCGGACTACCTGCTCGGCCGCGCAGACGACGAACTCGGAGAACGTTCCGATCCGCGCCATCTGGTTGACGGGCTCGCCGTTGAGCTTCACGCGCGTCGTGCCGTCGTACATGACCCAGCGCGGGGTATCGTTGTGGCCGATGCACAGGACGGTGCGCCCCGATGAGCAATAGCGGCAGTGGCCGCAATGCGGGCGGAACGAGAAGATCACATGATCGCCCGGCTTGACCGCCGTCACGCCCGGCCCGTTCTCGACGACGATGCCGGCGGCCTCGTGGCCGAGCACCATCGGCAGCGGCAGCGGCCAGTCGCCGTTCATGATGTGCCAGTCGCTCATGCAGACGCCCGCTGCCTTGACCTGCACGCGCACCTCGTTCGCCTTCGGCGGCTCCTGCTCGAGATCGAGGATCTCGAGGGGCTTGTTGACTTGCGTCAGAACTGCCGCGCGCATGCTGTTACTCTCGTGCTTCGCATTGCAGCTCGTGCCCGCGTGCGGAGCGTTATGACTTTGGTTTTCTCGCGCGTAGCCTACACGGCGGCCAAAGGGCTGTCTGCCCCTCGGTACGGGTCGCTCATCGGCAACGACGAGAGACGGGTTGTCCGGTGGGGAAAGCTCCGCACGGAGGTTCGTGTGCTGGACGTTGCTTGACCGTTACAATTTATTGTTTCATATTTGTATAGCACAACAACTGACGCCCCGCCAACGAGAGAGCAATCAATTCTCTTTTGGTTGCGTATTCCGGAGCAACTGCTGGCCTGAGAGGCGTCGATCAAGTCCGAGGGAGGAAAAATCGTGAGACTCACGGCTTACTTGCTGTTCATCGCACTCGTCGTGGCGTCTGGCGTGAGACCTGCCGAAGCTCAGATGTATGTCCGCTTTACTTACAATGGAGTCACAAATAATTGCCCCGTGGCGCTCAGGTTGATTGCAGACGTTCATGACGTTATTACCGTTCAGCCAGGAGCGACAGCGCTAGTAACCGGCAAGAAGATTTACGTCGTGGCGACGGCCGGTGATGCATACAATCCGGTGGCGACTACATTAATTCATGAGGAATCACCTTGCCGGCTGAGCGAATGCTCCCATCAGGCGATCTGGCTGAGGTGCGGCTTTCCCGGGCAAAATTTTCAACAGGTCAGATTCGATCTTCATTGATTCAGGTTCAATCTTCATCGATAAGGAGTCCTCGCGAGCGCATGGATCGCGCAGCCGACGCCTCCTGCCTACCGGATTTCGCTTCGAGGCGAGCAAGAATTAGACGACACGTCGAACGCGTAGAAGAGCTCCTTCGGCACGTATGTTTCGCAGATGCGCAAGAGATCTTGCGTATTGCGGAGTGAGTTTGAAGGGGACGCCCTACGCGTCTCGCCGCCTAGAGAATTCTTGCTTAGCCCCTTCGCGCTGCGCCGGCTAGGTTACCTGTCGCCTGGCTGGCGGGACCCTCTGACTCGTATCAACTTTCGCGGCCAGCAGCGAAGCACGGGAGGTTAAAGGCATGGCGATCGTCGGCAGCGGCGACTACACGTACGAGCCGGTCGAGAGTTGGGCAAAGCTTCCGCCCGGCTGGTCGTTCAAGGAGATCGGCGGCGTCGGCGTGGACCGGCACGACAACGTCTACGTCTTCAATCGCGGCGAGCATCCGATGATGGTGTTCGACCGCGACGGCAGTTTCCTGCGCTCGTTCGGCGAAGGGCTGTTTCCCCGCGCGCACGGCGTGTTCATGGCACCCGACGACACGATCTGGCTGACCGACGACGGCGACCATTCGGTGCGCCAGTGCACGCTCGACGGCAAGGTCCTGCTGACGCTCGGCATCCCGGGCAAGCCGGCGCCGTACATGAGCGGCGAGCCGTTCCATCGCTGCACCCACACCGCGATGTCGCCGCAGGGCGACATCTACGTATCCGACGGCTACGGCAACGCGCGCGTGCACAAATACGCGCCGAACGGCAAGCTGCTGCTCTCGTGGGGCGAGCCCGGCAGCGATCCGGGCGAGTTCAACATCGCGCACAACATCACCTGCGACGCCGACGGCTGGGTCTACGTGGCCGATCGCGAGAATCACCGCGTGCAGATGTTCGACGGGAACGGAAAGTACGAGTTGCAGTGGAACAACCTGCACCGCCCGTGCGGCCTGTTCATGCCGCCCGGCAAATGCCCGGTGTGCTACATCGGCGAGCTCGGTCCGGTGCAGCCGGTCAACCGCCATGTGCCGAACCTCGGCCCGCGCGTGACCATCGTCGACCATACGGGCAAGCGCATTGCCCGGCTGGGCGGGCTCGGGCCGGGCCTCGGTCCGACCGAGTTCCTGGCGCCGCACGGCCTCGCGGTGGACAGCCGCGGCGACCTTTATGTCGGCGAGGTCTCGTGGACGACATGGCCGCAGACCTTCAAGGAGCCGCGGCCGGACGATTTGCGCTCGCTGCACAAGTTCCGGAAAACGGGATAGCGGCCCAGGTGCTCATGCCCAGCGTGCCGCCCGGCCTCTTCACCATTCGCGGCGTGATGGGCGTGTGCCATCTTCTCGTCGACGAGCGCCGCGAAGCCGTGCTGCTCGACACCGGCCTGGTCGGCGAGCCCCTTGAAATCCGCTGGAAGCTGCGACGCCTCGGTCTCGACCGGCGCGACATCAAGGCGATCCTCATCACCCACGGCCATCTCGACCATGCCGGCAATCTCGCCTGGGCCAAGGCATGGACGGGCGCAAGTGAAGGGCCGCGCGCGCGTGATGTGTGCGGGACGCTTTGGGTCGGCGGGCGCGGCGCTACCGCGATCAGCGCCTGCAGCGATCGCAGACATCGTAGCAGGTCGTGTAGTCGCCATGATTGTCGGCCGCTGCGGCCTCAGGCTTTTGCCCGAAACGCTCCCGCGACGAGCGATCGATCGAGCCCGGACGGCACCTCGCCGGTCGTCGCATAGAGATAGACGGCGGTCTTGAACATCGCGCTCAGCGCGAGCAGGACGATGACCACGGCCACGCCGTAGAGGACGCCGACGGCCATCAGGAAGATGCCGGCGAAGGCCGCGGCGCCCCCCGGGTAGGCGTCCTCGAGCGCGAAGCCGGCGGCGAAGACCAGAACGGCCTGCAGGACGAACAGGACGCCGATCAGACTGATGCGAATGTCGCCGGCGATCAATTCGCCCCACTTGCTGCGCAAGATCGCCGACGAACGCCGAACGGCCGTCACAGGCCCCGTCCGCTCGACCGCGAGAACCGGCAGCACGAGGTAGGTCGCCGCCGCCCAGCCGGCGTTGAACAGGGCCCCGATGATCTCGCCGACGATGCCGAGCTTTTCGCTCAGGACGGTTTCGATCGCGTTGAGCAGCATGCCCACGCTCGCCGCCACCAGGGCCCAGCCGAGGATTTGCGGCAGACACTTGATCGCGCCACGAAGGCCGGAACGGATCGAGGTATCCTTTCCCGCATAGGCATCGAGCGTGCAATAGACCAAAGCCGTGTTGAAGAACACCGCGATCGCGGTCAGCACGTAGAGGACGAGGAATGCGCCGATGAACATGACAACGTCGCTCGTCCGGTCGGAGCCGAGGTCATCGAAGTTCCATCCCGTGATCCGATAAAGGAACCCGGTTCCGGCAATCAAAGAGATGCTCAGCAGGCCAAGGGCGAGGAAGAGCGCCAGTCCCGAAATTGCCGGCATAGTTCACCGACAGCTGGACGGTCCGCTCGTTCCGGCCCGAGTGCAGCGTCACCTTGCGCTGCGCGGGCGGGCCGTGCAGCACGATGTCCCGCTCCCGTTCGGTGAGCTCCTGGTACGGACGTCGAGGCGAACCCCTAGCTCGCCCGCGGCATACATCGACAGCCGCCGCCCGCCGGAGTTCCACGGCAGCACCGCTCCCGCCTCGATCGTCTTGTCCTGATCGGGCACCAGGGTGGCTTCGTCGACCTCGGACCGCACGCCCAGGCCCGGCAGGCCGGGCACGCGCCATAGGAGTTGAAGGCGAAGGATTCGGCGCCGGGATGCTCGAAGTGCGCACCGCACACCGGGCAGACGATCTCCTCCGCGAACGCCGCGACCGACTGGCCGACGTAGTGGCCGTTCGGCAGCAGGTGCGAGCCCAGCC
>CAVPGG010000274.1:0-10926 GCA_963703755.1 uncultured Pseudomonadota bacterium | reverse complement strand
GGATATCGCCGGGCCGGCGCTGCGGGACACGGCCGGCCGGGCGCTGAAATGAGCCGCGCCGCCGCCGCCACCGACACGCGCCGCCCCACTGCCGTGAGGCGCTCCGCCACCGCCACGGGCGCCGGCTTTTGGAGGCGCGGCGTAGGACGCGGCCGACAGCACGGTCGCGAGAACGATCACGGCAATCCCGATTTTGAATTTCGACATGCTACCCTCTGCCACCCACATCATGGGTTTTCAGCACGATGGGTTTTCAAAGGGCTGGATGACCGTGGGGAGCTTGACAACTCGCAGGATGCGGGAAAGTTCCTGATCGGGTGTCGCCAAGAACAGGTGCCGCGAGAAGCCGCGGGCCCAGCTCCTGGCCTCCAGGGTCAATGCGCAGCCAATGCTGGCGGCGCAGCCAACGCTGGCGCTCGCCGGGCGGCCGCGGCCTGCCTGAGATCGGCAAGGCCAAGCCGTCGAGGACCTGGTTTCGCCGCATATCGATTTGGGGGCGATTGGGAAATGTTTGCCGTTGCGGGCGTATTCGGCTTGATCGTGTCCTTCGGCTTGCCGGCCGCGACAGCGGGACGCGCCATGATCTGCTCAGCGGTATGCGCGATCCGCTCAGCGGCATGCGCGGCTTCCATTGCGGTAACGTTGCCGCTCGTCGCGCCGTCGAGGTCGACACGCACCGCGCCCTCGATGATCGTGCGTAGATAGGCCGCACATTTGGTGTAACGCCACAAGGCGTCGCCGACGATGCGGTGCGAATGCGAAAAGCTGCACCGCGCAAATATCTGTTGTCTGATTCCGATGGCCAACGGCTTGATGTCCCGCGGTTCGGTTGAGAATGCCAAGGGGAATGCAGCCAGCAAATCGCCGATGACCTGTTCGATCTTCGCATCATGATCCGTCATGAGACCCTCACCTGGCTTCGCCGCATGTTCAATCGACATGGAGGATCGAGCCGTTGCCGTTGTTGCGATTGAGTTGCGGCGGCAGGATGCTCCGCCGCTCGTCCTTGTTCGTGCGCTTGCTCAACAAGCCGCGGTAGGCACTCACATAATTCCTGGCCATTCGCGTCGCGTCGAATTGCTCCTCGAACCGCCGTCGCACCGCGCGGCGGTCGCAAGCCAGGACGTCCGGGAGGGCCGCGATGGCTTCTTCCTCGCTGTCGACCACCTGGCCGGTGACGCCATCCTCGATGATCTCGGGAATCGATCCGCAACGGAACGCCAGCACCGGTGTGCCGCACGCCATGGCTTCGATCATCACGAGCCCGAACGGCTCCGGCCAGTCCACCGGGAACAAAAGAGCGGCCGCCTCGCCCAGGAATTTCGTTTTCTCGCGCTCGTTGATCTCTCCGATGAACTCAACGCCGGGCCCGTCGATGAGGGGAAGGACTCGGTTCGGAAGTAGTCTTCATCGACCTTGTCCACCTTGGCGGCGATTTTCAGCGGAATGCCGGCGGCGCGCGCAATTCTGATGGCGCGGTCCGGGCGCTTTTCCGGAGAAATGCGTCCCAGGAAAGCAACGTAGCTTCCCGGCGCGAACGACGGCCGATGCAGGCCGGCCGGTACGCCATGGTGAACCGTCGCGACAAAATTGGCCTGCGGCAGCGGCCTGCGCTGGTCATCGGAAATCGAAATCAACGGCATGTCGCGGAAGTGGTTGTAGAATGGCTTGAGGTCGCCCAAATCCTGCCGGCCGTGCAGCGTGGTCAGGGTCCGGGCCGCCAGCGGGCGGAACAGCGGGAAATGAAACAGATCGACGTGAAAATGAAGGACGTTGAATTCCTCCGCGCGCTCGCGCACCTTGTCGATCATCAACATGAAATGCGGAATGGTGTCGCGCACCGCAGGATCGAGGCGAAGCGCGCGCGTACAGCAGGAAACCAAATCGGCGCTGGTAATGGAATCCCCGCTCGCAAACAGTGTGACATCGTGGCCGAGCCCGACAAGTTCCTCGGTAAGATAGGAGACGACTCGCTCAGTGCCTCCATACAGTCGGGGAGGGACGCTCTCGATGAGGGGAGCGACCTGGGCGATTTTCATGATGAATTGGGCTTTCGTGTACGTGAGCTAACGCACGCAGTGCAGCAAAGTTCCGATTCATCCGGCTAGGATTGGCATCTCCGATCTGACGCATTACACCGGCACGCCCGCGCAATGGGAGCCGCCACGCGGTCGTAGCACCTCCGGCCAGCAAAAGATCATGCTCGCACAACGAGTTAAATCGTGATGACGATTTGAAGAAAAGTTATCACGCTTCAAATTCTGGATGTTATCCACAGGGGGTGACAAATGGAACCAGTGTCCTCTTTTGCTCAGATTTCGGAGCGCGAGAGACCGAAGATCAACCCATCGCCGACCGATCCCGTATCAGGCTTCGGCGACTGAGAGTGCTTGTACTCCCGCGTGCATGGGAGAGCATCATGAGCAACCAGGCGCATCCGCGCGTCGCATTGAAGCTTGTTCCGACACCTTGGGCGCAGCACATTGTCAGCGCACCGCCTGTCCTGATCGCCAGCACGAACACCGTGGACTACGTCTGCGGCGACTGCGGCGCGGTGCTGATGCACGCGGAGCAGGGCCAGGTCCACAATCTTGTCATCCATTGCACGGGATGCGGATCGTACAATTCGACGGACGAATAGGCCGCCGCAGCAAGCTCGATCCGCATTCCGCTTGCGGGCCGCCTCCGTAGCCGTCGGTCAGCGGCACAATGTCGCCCATGTGCATCAGCTTGTCGGTCAAGCCGGACCGTCGCGAACGACGCGCGTACTCGACGCAACTTAAGCAGTCGGCGCGCGTTACCGTCGAGGGGTGACGCGGGCGGCCTCAGCCTGTCAATTATCGCGAGTTGCTCAATGCCGCGGTTTGATTTCACGCAATCCACCAAAGCGCCAATTTTTTAGCGAATGAACCATGATGGAGACGAATGATGGCGTCCGGAGCTCCCTCGGAAGATTCGACCATTTTGCCGGGGGGCACGGGCGCGCCAACGAGTTCGCGGATTCGAGCATCTGCCTCGCAGCGCCCCGTGATCCTTGGGGAAGGGCAAAAGGATATGGTGCCGCAAGGCGCGCTTGACGAGCGTTGCATCAATACAATTCGCACCTTGGCGATGGATGCCGTGCAGCAGGCCGATTCCGGCCACCCCGGCACGCCCATGGCGTTGGCGCCGGTAATTTATACCCTCTGGCAACGCTTTTTGCGGTTCGATCCCGAGGATCCGATCTGGCCCAATCGAGATCGCTTCGTGCTGTCCAACGGGCACGCCTCGATGCTGCTCTACGCGATCCTCATCTCACCGGCGTGAAGGCGGTCGACGCCAAATACGAAACGCTCGGCGAACCCGCGGTCGCGCTCGATGACATCAAACGATTCCGACAGCTCGGCAGCAAGTGTCCGGGGCATCCCGAGTACCACCTGACCTCGGGCGTCGAGACGACGACCGGGCCGCTGGGGCAGGGCTGCGGCAACAGCGTCGGCATGGCACTCGCCGGCCGCTGGCTTGCTCGGCATTTCAATCGGCCGGACTTCGCCATGTTCGGCTTCGATGTCTATGCACTGTGCGGGGACGGCGACATGATGGAGGGCGTCTCCGGCGAAGCGGCGTCGTTCGCCGGTCACCAGATGCTCGGCAATCTCTGCTGGATTTACGACAACAACCGCGTGACGATCGAGGGACATACCGACTGGCCTTCAGCGAGGATGTCGCGGCGCGCTTTCTTGGCTATGGCTGGAACGTGCAAAAGGTCGGCGACGCCAACGATCAAGAGCGGTTGGCCGAGGCCATCGAGAGTTTTCGGCGCACCGACACGGTCCCGACGCTCATCATCGTCGATAGCCATATCGGCTACGGCGCTCCCCACAAGCACGATACCAGCGCCGCCCACGGCGAGCCGCTCGGCGAGGAGGAGATCCGCCTGGCCAAGCGCAGCTACGGATGGCCCGAGGACGCCAAGTTTCTCGTGCCCGACGGCGTGTACGAGCATGTGCGCGGCGGGGTCGGCCGGCGGGGTCTGCAGCTTCGCGTCGCATGGGCCGCGCTGCTCGAGGGGTACCGCGACAAGTATCCGGAGCTCGCCGACCAGCTCGAGCGCATGCAGAAACGCGAGCTGCCGGCGGGCTGGGACGCGAGCCTGCCCGTCTTCGCCGCCGACACAAAGGGCATCGCCAGTCGAGACTTTTCCGGCAAGGTGCTCAACGCCATCGCGTCGCGTCATCCCTGGCTTATCGGCGGCGCGGCCGACCTCGCGCCGTCCACCAAGACCCGGCTCACGTTCGAGGGGGCGGGTGATCTGGAAGCCGACAGTCCCGGCGGGCGCAACTTGCATTTCGGAATACGCGAGCATGGCATGGGTGCGATCCTCAACGGATTGGCGTTGTCCAAGTCCGCCCGTTCGGTTCGGGCTTCCTCATCTTTTCCGATTACATGAAGCCGCCCATCCGCCTCGCCGCACTGATGGAGCTCCCGGTCATCTATGTCTTCACGCACGACTCCATCGGCGTAGGCCAGGACGGACCGACGCACCAACCGATCGAGCAACTCGTCGCCCTGCGCAGCATCCCGGGCCTGATCACATTGCGCCCGGCCGACGCCAACGAGGTCGTCGAAGCATGGCGCGTGATCATCCGCCTCCGGCACCAGCCGGCCTGTCTCGTGCTGAGCCGTCAGGCGCTGCCGACGCTCGACCGCACACACTACGCGCCGGCCGCGGGCTTGAGCCGCGGCGCCTATGTCCTCGCCGATGCTCCAGGCGGCAAACCCGAGGTGGTCTTGATCGGTACCGGCAGCGAGGTTGCGCTCTGCGTCGAAGCCTACGAGCAGCTCAAGCGGGAGGGCATTGCGGCGCGCGTCGTCAGCATGCCGTCCTGGGAGCTGTTCGAGCAGCAGGATCAGTTATATCGCGATGGCGTGCTTCCACCTGATGTGACGGCACGCGTATCGGCCGAGATGGGCTCGGTGATCGGCTGGGACCGCTACGTCGGGTCGAGCGGCGCCAAAGTCGGCATGAACACATTCGGCTCCTCGGCTCCGCTCAAGGACCTGCTCACGAAATTCGGCTTCACGACGGCACACGTGCTTGCGGCCGCGCGGGAGCAGATCGCACGGCACACAGGGAAAACGTGACAATGACAGCGCAACGCCAAACAAAGCCGTCTTTGAATCCGCTGGAGCGCCTGCATGACTTCGGACAGGCCGTCTGGCTCGATTTTCTGTCTCGACGCTTCATTGCCGAGGGCGGCCTCAAGAAGCTTATCGAGGAGGACGGACTGACGGGCGTGACCTCCAATCCCTCCATCTTCGAAAAGGCCATTGCGGGCAGCGCCGATTACGATTCATCGTTGCAGACGGCCGAAAGTCAAAGCGACTGCGACGTCATGGCGCTCTACGAGCATCTCGCGATCGCGGACATCCAGCACGCGGCGGACGCGCTGCGCCAAGTCTACGAGACGACGCAACGCCGGGACGGATATGTCAGCCTCGAGGTGTCGCCTTATCTGGCGACGAGCACCGACGCGACGATCGCGGAGGCGCGGCGGCTGTGGCGCGCGGTCGGCCGGGAGAACGTGATGATCAAGGTGCCGGCGACGACGGCCGGCCTGCCGGCGATCCGCCACCTCATCGGCGAAGGCATCAATGTCAACATCACGCTGTTATTCTCGCAGCCGGTCTACGAGGACATCGTCGCGGCCTACCTCGCCGGGCTTGAGCATCTCGTCGGGCAAGGCGGCGACCCAGCCAAGGTCGCCAGCGTCGCCAGCTTTTTCGTGAGCCGCATCGATGTGGCGGTCGACAAGCTCATCGACGAGCGACTTTCTCATATCCAGGGTTCAGTCGAGCGCGCGGCGCTGACCGCGCTGCGCGGCAAGGTCGCCATCGCCAACGCAAAGCTTGCCTACCGGCGCTACCAGCGTCTGTTTGCGGGGGCGCGGTGGGAGAAGCTCAGGGCCAAAGGCGCACGCGTGCAGCGGCTGCTCTGGGCCAGTACCGGCACCAAGAATCCCAAATACAGCGACGTGCTCTACGTCGAGGAATTGATCGCCCCCGATACGGTCAATACCGTGCCGCCGGCGACCATGGACGCCTTCCGCGATCACGGCAAAGTGCGGCCCAGTCTCGAGGAGAATGTCGGTGAAGCCGAGAAGATGATGGCAACGCTCGCGCGCTCCGGCATCTCGATCGACGCGGTCACGACCAAGCTTGTGGGCGAAGGCGTGCAGCTCTTCGCCGATGCCTTCGATCAGTTGCTCGGCGCCGTCGCCCGCAAGCGCGCGGTCCTTCTCGGCGAGAAGCTCGACAGCCTGACGTTCAAACTCCCTGCCGAGCTCGACAAGATGGTGACCGCCCAGCTCGAAGTCGTGGCGGCACGATGGGATCATACGCCGGCTGTGGGCGGGCGACGCAGGCGTATGGACCGGCTCCGACGAGGCAAAATGGCTGGGTTGGCTCGATATCGCCACGCAAGAGCGCAAGCGAGCTGACGCTCTCGCGAGCTTGGCTGAGGATGTTCGGCAGCAGGCCTTTTCCCACATCGTGCTTCTCGGTATGGGGGGATCGAGCCTCGGGCCGGAGGTGTTTGCGCGGACTTTCGGACGGCAAAGCGGTCGTCCCGAGCTTCTGGTGCTCGATTCCACCGATCCGGCGCAGGTCCGAACGGTCGAAAGCAAAATCGACCCGGCGCGCACGCTCTTCATCGTGTCGAGCAAGTCCGGCAGCACGCTCGAGCCGAATATCCTGAAGCAATATTTTTTCGCGTGCGCGACACGGGCGGTCGGCGCCGAGCATGCGGGGTCACGCTTCATCGCCATCACGGATCGCGGATCGACGTTGCAGACGATCGCCGAGCGCGATCGGTTCCGGCACATCGCATTTGGGGTGCCAAGCATCGGCGGACGCTATTCCGTGCTGTCGAATTTCGGCCTGGTACCGGCCGCCGTGATCGGGCTCGACATCGGCAGGTTGCTCGCAGCAGCGCAGAAGATGGTGCGCTCCTGCGCCGCCAATGTGCCGCCGGCCGATAATGCGGGCGTCGTGCTCGGGACCATTCTCGGCGTCTTGGGAAAGTCGGGCAGGGACAAGGTCACCATCGTGACCTCGCCCGGCATCGCGGATTTCGGCGCGTGGCTCGAACAGCTGGTGGCGGAATCGACCGGCAAACAGGGCAAGGGGCTGATCCCGGTGGATGCCGAGCCGCTCGGGGTGCCGGAGGTCTACGGGCAAGACCGTCTGTTCGTCTATTTGCGGCTGGCGAACGAGGTGGATGCCGGACAGGACGAGGCCGTGGCCGCGATCGAGCGCGCAGGCCATCCGGTCGTGCGCGTCGCCGTCACGGACCGCTATCACGTCGGGCAGGAATTCTTCCGCTGGGAATTTGCAACGGCCGTCGCGGGATCGATCCTCGGCATCAACCCGTTCGATCAGCCGGATGTCGAGGCCAGCAAGGACAAGACACGCGAGCTCACCCGCGCATACGAACGCGGCGGGAAGCTGCCGCCGGAAACCGCGCTCCTGCAGGAGTCCGGTCTTAGGCTCTTTGCCGATACGAAGAACCGCAAGGCTCTCGGGACCGCTAACTCGCTCGTGGACGTTCTCGCCGCGCATCTTACGCGGATCCGAGATGGTGACTATTGTGCGCTTCTTGCCTATGTCGAACGCAACAAGCAGCATCATGATGCGCTGCAGGAGATCCGTCTTCTGATCCGTGACCGCAAGCGCGTGGCCACCTGTCTCGGCTTCGGGCCCCGGTTCCTGCATTCGACCGGGCAGGCCTACAAGGGGGGGCCGAACACGGGAGTGTTTCTGCAGATCACGTGCGACGACTCGGTTGATCTTGAGGTTCCGGACCAGAAATATACCTTCGGTGTCGTCAAGGCGGCGGAAGCACGCGGCGATTTCGAGGTGTTGGCCGAGCGCGGCCGACGCGTTCTGCGCGTCCATCTCGGCGCGCACGTCGCGGCCGGATTGACGACTCTGAAGGAAGCCGTTCGGCGGGCGCTCGCATAAGCACGCGGCAGGAGAAGACCGATGCAACTTGGCATGATCGGCTTGGGGCGTATGGGCGGCAATATCGTTCGCCGCCTGATGCAAGCGGGGCACCAATGCGTGGTGTTCGATACCGATGCCAAGCCGCGGGACGCTTTGGCCAAGGAGGGAGCCAGCGCCGCCGCATCGCTGGCCGAGATGGTGAAGGCGCTCGGCAAGCCGCGGGCCCTCTGGGTGATGTTGCCGGCCGGCCGGATCACCGAAGAGACCGTCGAGCGTCTCGGCGGCCTGTTGGAGCGCGGCGACATCATCATCGACGGCGGCAATTCGTTCTACAAGGACGACATCCGCCGCGCCAAGAAACTCGCCGACAAGGGCATTCGCTATGTCGATTGCGGCACCTCGGGGGGCGTCTGGGGCATCGACCGCGGCTATTGCATGATGATCGGCGGTCCGAAGGACGCGGTCGACCACCTCGAGCCGATCTTCGCAGCGCTCGCGCCCGGGTTGGGCGATATCCCGCGCACACCGGGCCGCGCGAAAGGCGACTCCCGGGCCGAGCGCGGCTACATCCACGCCGGCCCGTCCGGCGCCGGGCACTTCGTCAAGATGGTGCATAACGGCATCGAGTACGGATTGATGCAGGCCTACGCCGAGGGCTTCGACATCCTGCGCAACAAGGACTCCAAGGACCTGCCGCAAGACGAACGCTTCACGCTGAATATTCCGGATATCGCCGAGGTCTGGCGGCGCGGCAGCGTCATCTCGTCCTGGCTGCTCGATCTCGGCGCTGCCGCGCTGGCGAAGGACCCGCAGCTCAAGGCCTTCTCCGGCTTCGTGCAGGACTCCGGCGAGGGCCGCTGGACCATCGAGGCGGCGATCGAGGAGGCGGTCCCGGCGGAGGTGCTGTCTTCGGCGCTGTTTGCCCGCTTCCGCTCGCGTCAGGAGCACACCTTCGGCGAAAAGATGCTGTCGGCCATGCGCTTGGGTTTCGGCGGGCACGTCGAGGGACAAGGGTCCGTCGACCCCGAAGCGAAGCCGGGTCATCCGTCCCGGAACGCTGCCGAGTAGCGTCATGCTGGACAAGAATCCGAGCGCCGGGACCCAGGCGACCCAGGTGATCGCGTGTCCGCCGCGGCACCAGGCCAAGCCGGCCGATCCCTGCGCCATGGTGATCTTCGGGGCCACCGGCGACCTGACCAAGCGCCTGGTGATGCCGGCGCTCTACAACCTGTTGCGGACGAAGGTGCTGCCCGAGCGGTTCGCGCTGATCGGCGTCGCCCGCGGGGCGGAGACGGCGGAGAGCTGGCGCGACCATCTTTACGCCATGCTGAAGAGCTTCGTCGGAAATCGCGCCGCGGAATTCGACGCCGACGAGATCGACGAGACGGCGTGGCAGCGGCTCGCCGCGAAAATGACCTACATTCAAGGCGACCTCGGCAAGCCCGATCTGTACGCGAAGATCCGCGCCGCCTTGGGCGAGGCGGAGAAGACCCACGGCACGCAAGACAATGTCATCTTCTACCTCGCCGTCGCCGACCAGTTCTTCGGCACCGTGGTGGAGCAGCTCGGCAAGGCGAAGCTCACCGACCAGAATGAAGACCAGAACGGCGAGCATCGGTTCTGGCGCCGCGTGGTGATCGAGAAGCCGTTCGGCCATAGCCTGGACTCCGCGCGCGAGCTGAATGCCCGCATCCTGCGCACGCTGCATGAGGACCAGATCTTTCGCATCGACCACTTTCTGGGCAAGGAGACGGTCCAAAGCATCATGGCGTTCCGGTTCGCCAATGGGCTGTTCGAGCCGATCTGGAATCGCGACCGGATCGATCACGTGCAGATCACCATGGCGGAGACCGTGGGCGTGGAGCTGCGCGGCAGGTTCTACGAGGCGACCGGCGCGCTGCGTGACATGGTCCCGAACCACGCGTTCACGCTCCTGTCGATGGTCGCGATGGAGCCGCCGACATGCTTCGATGCCGTCGCGATCCGCTCAAAGAAGGCCGATGTCCTCGCCGCGATGCCCGCGGTCACGCCGGCGCAGGCCGTGCGCGGCCAGTATGGCGCCGGCACGGTGCTGGGCAGGCAGATGAAGGCCTATCGGCAAGAGCCCGATGTCGCCTCGGATTCGACCGTCGAAACCTATGTCGCGATGAAGCTCGAGATCGACAACTGGCGCTGGGCCGGCGTGCCCTTCTACATCCGCACCGGCAAGCACCTCGCGCAACGCAACACCGAGATCGCGATCTGCTTCAAGCAGGCGCCCTACGCGGCGTTCCAGGATACGCCGGTCGACACGCTGCGCCCCAACTGGCTGGTGCTGCGCATCGCGCCGGACGAGGGAATTTCCTTGCAATTCGAAGTCAAGCGCCCAGGTCCGGTTGTGGATCTCGCAGCCGTCAAGATGGACTTCCGCTACGACGACTGGTTCCCGAAAGAGCCGAACGTCGGATACGAGACGCTGCTCTACGACGTCATGATCGGCGACCAGACGTTATTCATGCGCGCCGACATCGTCGAGCATTCCTGGCGCATCGTGACGCCGGTGCTCGACGCTTGGGCGGACCACGCGGCAAGCTTGCCGATTTATCCGGCGGGCAGCTCGGGCCCAGATGAAGCCGAGGCGCTGCTGGCGCGGGATGGGAGACACTGGCGTCCCATCGAAGCAAGCGGCGCCGGACAATCGTCATGACGTTATTGCCCAGGCCGCAGCCGCCGTCATCGCCGCGGATTCCCGCAACGAAGATCTCTGCCGTGGTGTCGGACGTTGACGGCACGCTGGTGACCGATGACAAGATCCTGACCCCGCGCGCCCAGGCGGCGGTGGCCGCGCTACGCGCCCGCGGAATCATGTTTACGATCATCAGCAGCCGGCCGCCGCGCGGCTTGCGCATGTTGCTGGAACCGCTCGCGATCGCGACGCCGCTCGGCGGCTTCAACGGCGGAGTG
>CAVPGG010000273.1:0-4837 GCA_963703755.1 uncultured Pseudomonadota bacterium | reverse complement strand
GGCGTCCGACGGACGCCCGCTGCCCGGCTATGCGCTCGCGCTCGCCGATCTCCAGAACCGCAAGTCGGGCGAGCCGTCGCCCACCTCGATCGAGGCCGCACGCAACGCCAGCATCGATGCGCCGGCGCCGCATCCGCAGCGCAACCTGTTCGCGGCGCTGTTCACCTCGAAGGACGAGGAAGAGGACAATAGCGACGCCGCCGCCCAGCCCGCGAACCCGCCAGTGCTGGCGCTTGCACCCGCGCCGCGCGACGACAAGGCGGAGAAGACCGCGAAAGCCGACGCCCCCCATGTCCCGCTGCCGGTCGCGCGGCCGACGGCGCGCATCAATGCCAAGCTCACGCCCAAAGCGCCCGCGACCTTCGACCTCGCTTCCGCCGAGAGCAGGCCGGTCCAGCTCAGCGGATCGGCGGCGCGCGGCGGCGACGAGGCCGCAGCCTCGTCGAATGACGTGATCACCAGCCGCGGTTTCTGGGGACCTGCCGCGCCGGCAGCCGCGAGGCAACCCGTGCAGGTCGCGGCTGCAGCGCCGCGGCCCGCGCCGGCCCCGGCTGCGCCCAATGCCCAGCGTCCGAGCGACACCACGGGCGCTGTCGCGGCGCCATGGCCGGTGAGAACCGCCGACGCCGCCGATCGTCCAACCTCCGAGCTGGCGTTGGCGTATGCGGCTCAGGCCAGCGCAACACCGCAGCAACGGCCGGTTACGCGCGGCCTCGCGGTCGGTGGCGCCATCCCGCGCGCCGCTGCGACATTGCCGCAGCCGCGCGTCGTCGCGACCGCGAAACCCACGCCGCCGGTCCAGACCACAGCTCCGGCGCCGAAGCCGGGCACGCCGTTCGAAGATCTCTGGCTGCGCGCGCTGATCCTCGCGCCCAACCTGCAGAGCTTCATGACCGCGACGCTGCTCGGGCCGCCCGACATGCGCCAGCTCTCACCGATGATGCAGAAGCCGGACGCGGTCGTGACGATGGCTTTCGGCGACGATCCCAACCCCGGCCTGACGACCGACCGCTTTAGCGGCAGCGCCGTGGTCTTCGTCAATACGATCGGCTTCGCCAGGCACACCGCCGCGCTGCAGTGAGAAGGGGTGCTCGGCGCAGGGTGCGTCAGATCATGCCCAGCGCGTGCATGTAGGTCTCGAGCACCGCCTCGTATTCCATCCGCTCGTCCTTGTCCTGCTTGCGCAGGCGCACGACCGCGCGCATCGCCTTCACGTCATAGCCATTGCCCTTGGCCTCGGCATAGACGTTGCGGATGTCGTCCGAGAGCGCCTTCTTCTCCTCCTCGAGCCGCTCGATGCGCTCGACGAAGGCCTTGAGCTGATCCTTGGCGAAACGCGTCGCGGCTTGCGTGGTCTCGGTGGCGGTCGCAGTGGCGCTGGCCATGGGCACTCCTCGCATCGACAGATTGCCCCTCTGGTTTCGGGGGCGATCGAAGCAAGGTCAAGGCGCGCCACGCGTCATCCACATATTACACGCGGGCGACTGCGCGAGCGGGCGGCGGCTTGACGTGACGCGACTCACGCGACTCAGTGTTTGTGCGCCGCTTTGTCGAAAGCGGCCTTCTGCTCGGTACTCGCTTCCGGCTGATGCTTCGCCTTCCACTCGTCATAGGGCATGCCATAGACCGCCTCGCGGCTCGCATCCTTGCCGAGCGGAACGCCGGTCTTGTCCGCCTCCTCCTTCATCCAGTTGGAGAGGCAGTTGCGGCAGAAGCCGGCGAGATTCATGAGGTCGATGTTCTGCACGTCGGTGCGCTTGCGCAGATGGTCGACCAGCCGCCGGAAAACCGCGGCTTCGAGCTCGGTGCGCGTCTTGTCGTCGAGGGCCATGACGGGTCTCCCACGGGAACCATGAACATAAGCGCGTCGGGCAAAGCTTTCCAGGGCGCGGGCCGGTCGGCGCAGCGATGCCCGGTGGCTTCGCGGCGCGCTTCGCGATATCAATCGCGCCTGCATGAACGCCCGCCCATTCCTCGAAGAGCTCTTCCGCACGGCGGTCGCCGCGGCTCATCCGGCGACCTGCCTCGTGCCCCACTTGCCGCCGCCCCCCGCGGGCGGACGGCTCATCGTGCTCGCCGCCGGCAAGGCGGCAGGATCGATGACCGAGGTGACGGAACGCCACTATCTCAAGACGCTGAACGTGCCGCCAAACCGCATCGCCGGGCTCGCCGTGACGCGTCACGGCTACGCACGGCCGACCCGCCTGCTGCCGGTGCTCGAGGCCGGCCATCCGGTCCCCGACCAGACGAGCCTCGACGGCGCCGAGAAGGCGCTCGCCCTCGCCGATAGCGCGCGTGAGGGCGATCTCGTCCTGGTGCTGATGTCGGGCGGAGCCTCCGCCAACTGGATCGCGCCGGCGCCTGGCCTCGCGCTCGCCGAGAAGCAGGCGGTGACGCGCGCGCTGCTCAAGTCCGGTGCCGCGATCGGCGAGATGAACACGGTGCGCAAGCATCTCTCCCGCATCAAGGGTGGACGCCTCGCCGCGCATGCGCATCCGGCACGCGTGGTGACGCTCGCGATCTCCGATGTGCCGGGCGACGATCCCGCCGTCATCGGCTCCGGCCCGACCGTGCCGGACCCGACCACGCTCGCCGCCGCGCGCGCGATCGTGGCGCGTCGCCGGCTCGACCTTCCGGCAGCGGCAATCCGCGCGCTTGATGATCCGGCGAACGAAAGCCCGAAGCCCGGCGACCCGGTCTTCGCCCAAACCGAGTACCGCCTGGTGGCGCGGCCCGCCGACGCGTTCCGCGCCGTCGAGGTCAAGGTCGCGGCCGCCGGCTACGAGGCGATCTTCCTCGGCGACCGCGTCGAGGGCGAGGCGCGCGAGGTGGCGGCCGCGCATGCGCGGATGGCGCGCGAGGTCCAGGCGGCCGGGCGGCGCGCCGTGATCCTGTCGGGAGGCGAGCTCACCGTGACGCTGCACGGGAACGGCCGCGGCGGTCCGAATCAGGAATACGCGCTGGCGCTCGCCGCCGCCCTTGCCGGCGCGCCCGGCATCGCGGCGCTCGCCGGCGACACCGACGGCACCGACGGCGGACGCGGGCAGGCCGACGATCCGGCCGGCGCACTCATCGACGAGACCACCGCGGCCCGTGCGGCAAGCCGTGGCCTCGATCCTGCCGCCTTTCTCGCCGACAACGATTCCACGGGGTTTTTCGCGCGTCTGGGCGACCTGCTGACGCCAGGGCCGACCGCCACCAATGTTAATGATTTCCGCGCTATCGTCGTTGACAGGCCGTGATCCGTTCCGACAATCCCAACCGCCGGGCATGACGCAGCAGACGACCATGACGACGTGGTGGCGCACGGCGCAGCGCAGCCGCGTGCTTGCGGCACTCGCGGGCGTCGCAATGCTCCTGCCGACGCGGCCCGCGCTTGCCGACTTCCGCGTCTGCAACAACACGTCGAGCCGGGTCGGCGTCGCAATCGGCTACAAGGACAAGGACGGCTGGGCCACCGAGGGCTGGTGGAACCTGCCGGGGCGCAGCGGTTGCGAGGTGGTGCTGCGCGGAACGCTCGCGTCACGCTATTATTATATCTATGCGGTCGATTACGACCGCGGCGGCGAGTGGTCGGGCCAGGCTTTCATGTGCACGCGCGACAAGGAATTCATCATTCGCGAGACGCACGATTGCCTCGCGCACGGCTTCGATCGGACCGGCTTCTTCGAGGTCGACACCGGCGAGCAGGCGGACTGGACCGTCCAGCTCACCGAGAAGGGCGAGATCAAGACCGGGCCGAGCGTGCCGGCGCTGCAAGCCCCGCTGCCGGGCCGCCAGGGACCGGCGCAGCCGCATTTCCCGCCACCGGCCCCGGCGCGATGAGACGCCAGCGCCGCAGCAAGATCGTCGCGACGCTCGGCCCGGCCTCCTCCGAGCCCGCGCAGATCGCGAAGCTGTTCGAGGCGGGCGCGGACGTCTTCGCATCAACATGAGTCATACGTCGCCGGAGCGCATGCGCACGCTGGTGCGTGCGATCCGCTCGATCGAGGAGGCCCACGGGCGGCCGATGAAGATTTACTTTGATACCTGGGGACCCGGCCATTTCGTTTCTCTCGCTTCAGAGTCGGGTGTATTTTGCGCTGTTAGCATTCGGGGCGGTACAATCAGAGCTGCGGATTCGGAGGACGGCAGGTTTCACTGGAGTCGCGATACAGTCTACGATGCTGGTCCACAGTCTCGGTTCAACGCCAAAGATATGCTGCTCGTTGGAGTGTAACAATCAAGTACGACTGTCCGAGCGACAAACACGATCTTTGGGAAAATGAGGGGGGAAGAAATGTCGAGTCTTGGAACTTTTAAAGGCTATTGGAAAAACGCAGAACGACAAGCTGGTTTCCAAGGAGGGTAAATATATCAGCTTCGCCTTCCAAAACTGTTAGCAATGCAGGTACCACAGGTTCTTAACAGCGGAGACATTGGTTGTACTCGAAATTCCTTGATATATGAGAAGTAGGTAACGACAGATATATATACACAACTGCTGGTCCTCCGGACCAGTGACCGGTGACGGGTAGTCTCGGTCCCTGCAGTCACACGGATATTCGAAGCTTCGATGTCGAGACCCACTCCGTGGCCCGTTCCGTGCTCGAAGGCATCTCCGAACCCGGCGGCCGCCAGGCTGCGGCGGCACACATCGTCGATATCTCCGCCCGATACTCCGGGACCGACGGCGGCGACGCCGGCCCGTTCCGTATCGATAAAAGCCTGGTAGATCTCAGCGCATCTTGTCTGACGGGTTTCCGCCGACAAAGAAGGTCCTTGTCATGTCGGACCTGTAGCCGTCAACCATGGCGCCGAAGTCGACGACGACAGGATCGCCGATTGTCAGCTGCCG
>CAVPGG010000272.1:0-5304 GCA_963703755.1 uncultured Pseudomonadota bacterium | reverse complement strand
GATGTATTGCTGGCGTTCCATTCCCTGACGGCGGAGACGGCCCTGTGCTGCATGTCGAGCATGGACTCGCCCTGCGCGCCGGGGAAGGTGACGGCACTCGGGTGCGCCTGGACCACCGGCCAGAGCGGTCCTTCTCAAGCTCCTGCAGCGGCTTGCCCGTCCAGTCGCCGTACTTGCACTGGCCCACCCGGTCGTCGATGACCGGGACGGCAGGGTCGGTCCCGTGCCCCGCCTGCCCTGTGCGTCCCGCGCGCGCGGCGACGATCTCCTCGACCGTCTGCCTGCAGCGGTCAAGCGGCGCGTATTCGACGCGCACGAAGGCGGCGGCAAAACGCGCGATCTCGGGCTCCTCGGCGACGACCAGCGCGACCGGCTGGCCGCTGAACAGGATGCGGTCGTCGTAGAGCGGGCGGAACGGCGAGCCGGGCGGCGCGACGTTGTCCCGGTATTTGTCGTCGGAGCCGGCGAGGCGCGGGCGATGCTCATGGGTGAGCACGTCGATGACGCCCTCGATCGCGAGCGCGCCGCGCGCGTCGATGCGGCCGATGCGGCCCTTGGCGATGGGCGAGCCGACGACATAGCCGTGCGCGAGGGCGCGCATGTTGTGCTCGGCGGCGTATTTGGCGGCGCCGGTCACCTTGAGGCGGCCGTCGACGCGGGAGACGGGCACGCCGATATAGGTGGTGTTGGTCGCGGTGTGCATGGGGGTCAGAGTTCGAGGCAATGTTCCGGTCATGGCGCGCCTCATGCGATCCGCTTGTCCGATGGCGATTGCGGCGTGCCGCGCGCCGCCTGCTCGAGCGCACGCACGATGGCGCGGCGCGCGAGCTCGATCTTGAAGTCGTTGCCGCCAAAGCCGTGTGCGCCGCGCAGCAGGATGTCGGCGGCGCGCGCAAAGGTCTCGCGGGTCGCCGGCTTGCTCTTGAGCGCGTCCTCGGCCTCGCGGTCGCGCCACGGCTTGTGGGCGACGCCGCCGAGCGCGAGCCGGCCCTCCTTCACGCTGTCGCCGGCGAGCTCGAGCGCGGCCGCGACCGAGACCAGCGCGAACGCGTAGGAGAGGCGGTCGCGTATCTTCAGGTAGCTGTAGTTCTCGGCAAAGCCCTTGGCCGGCAGCTCGATCGCGGTGATGATCTCGTCGGCATGCAGGTTGGTGTCGCGCTCGGGCGTGTCGCCGGGCAGGCGATGGAACGAGCCGAACGGGATGGTGCGCTCGCCGGCGCTGCCCAGCGCGTATACCCGCGCGTCGAGCGCCGCGAGCGCGACGCACATGTCGGACGGATGGGTGGCGATGCAGCTCTTGCTGGTGCCGAGGATCGCGTGCATGCGGTTGATGCCTGCGATCGCGGCGCAGCCCGAGCCGGGCTCGCGTTTGTTGCACGGCGTGGCGATGTCATAGAAGTAGACGCAGCGCGTGCGTTGCATCAGGTTGCCGCCGGTCGACGCCATGTTGCGCAGCTGCGCCGAGGCGCCGGCGAGGATCGCGCGCGCGAGCAGCGGATAGCGGCTTTCGATGTCGGGGTGATACGCGAGGTCGGAATTGGGCACGAGCGCGCCGATGCGCAGGCCGCCGTCCTTGCCGTCCTCGATGGTCTTGAGCGGCAGGCGCGAGATGTCGATGAGCCGCGTCGGCGCCGCGACGTTCTCCTTCATCAGGTCGACGAGGTTCGTGCCGCCGGCGATGAAGCGCGCGGTCGGCTCGGCGGCAAGCTGGCGCACCGCGTCGGCGACGTTGGCGGCGCGCGAAAACGCGAAATTGTTCATTGTCCCGCCCCGCCGTTGCGCGCGAGCACGGACTGGATCGCCGCCAGGATGTTGGGGTAGGCGCCGCAGCGGCAGATGTTGCCGCTCATCATTTCGCGGATCTCGTCGGCGCTGGTCGCGCGCCCTTCGGCGATCAGCCCGGCGGCCGAGCAGATCTGGCCGGGCGTGCAGTAGCCGCACTGGAAGGCGTCATGCTCGATGAAGGCCTGCTGCAGCGCGTGCAGGGTCGAGCCGGTCGCGAGACCCTCGATCGTCGTCACGGCGGCGCCGTCCTGCATCACGGCGAGCGCGAGGCACGCATTGATGCGGCGGCCGTCGAGCAGCACCGTGCAGGCGCCGCACTGGCCGTGGTCGCAGCCCTTCTTGGTGCCGGTGAGGTCGAGATGCTCGCGCAACGCATCGAGCAAGGTGGTCCACGGCGCCACCTCGAGCTTGTGCGCGACGCCATTGACGACGATCGTGATCGCGATCTTCGCCGGCGTCGGGAATTTTTCGGCCGGGCGGGCGGCGGGTTTCGGCGCCATTCTATTCTCCATCCACTTCGACTTGTCACTTCCACTTGTCGCTTCCACTCGCGCTTGCGCGCACGAACGGCCGCGTCGCCGCGCACCATCGCGCGACGGTAGCGGCGGCTCACGGCTACGAATTTACCGATTTGTCCCCATGCGCTCGTCGCTTCCCGGCCCATGATGCCAACGGAGGATTCGTCCCGATGGTTCCGCGGCGCGGGCAAAAATATTGCGTGGCGGCGCATCCGCGGTAAAACCGTGATGGGGATCAACCAGAGATGGCCAAAACAATCGAACTCGCAGTGGCGGCGCTCGCGAGCCTGCCCGAGAGCGACCAGGAGCGCATGGGCCGGCAGCTGCTGTCGCATATCGAGAAGCTGCTGCGGCTGCGCGTCGAGATCGACAAGGGCAGCCGCGCGTTGGACGCGGGCGACGCCGGTACGCTCGACGTCGAGGCTTTCCTGCGGCGGGAAAACGAGCGCCATGGCGGCGGATAGGCGGCCGCCGGCGTGGTCGCCGCTCGCGCTCGCGGACCTCGCCGAGGCCTGGCGCCGCTACGCGACGATCGCGGGCCGGCTCACAGCGGACAAGACCGTGCGCGACGTCGGCGCCGCCTGCGGCACGCTGCAGCAGCGGCCCTATGCGGGCCGCGCGCGCGACGAGGTGCGCCCCGGCCTGCGCGCGATCGCGGCCGGGCCGCTGGTGGTGTTCTATCGGGTCACGCGCGCGGAGGACGTGCAGGTGCTGCGCGTGCTGGACCGGCGCAACGACGCGGCGGAGATGTTCGGCGGGGAGGGGGAGCGGCGGTAATTTGCGGAAAGGCAGTCACCCCACCCCGAACGCCGTCGTGGTACGACGGCGTTCGACCCTCCCCCTCCAGGCCCCTCCAGCGGAGGGTAGAGAAGGTCACTCCGCCTTGAAGTTCATCGCCACGCCGTTGATGCAGTAGCGCTGGTGGGTGGGCGGCGGGCCGTCGGGGAAGACATGGCCGAGGTGGCTGCCGCAGCGGCTGCAGTGCACCTCGGTGCGGCGCATGCCATAGGTCGTGTCGTGCGATTCCTCGACCGCGCCGGGCTCGGGGTCGTTGAAGCTCGGCCAGCCGGTGCCGCTCTCGAACTTGGTCTTCGACTTGAACAGGGTCTGGCCGCAGCCGACGCACGTGAAGATCCCGCCGCGCTTCTCGTAGTTCAGTGCGCAGCTGCCCGGCCGCTCGGTGCCGTGGCGGCGCATCACCTCGTACTGCTCGGGGGTGAGCAGCTTGCGCCACTCCGCGTCCGTGTGGGTCACCGGAAACTGCTTGGTCTGCGTCGGCGTGTGCATAGGCCTGCTCCGTGCGAACGAGTTATCCGCCCTAATATCGGGGTTGCGGCGACATTCGCCAAGCGCCCGGATGCTTGCGGGAGACCTGAGAGCCCATAAAATGTGCGTGTTCGTTCGCCCGGGGAGGGCCGCATGACCGACCAACCGATCGTTCTCGTCGAACGCCGTCCCGGCTTTCACGTCGTCACGCTCAACCGGCCGCACCGGCTCAACGCCCTCATCGAGGAGACCTATCGCGCGCTGCACGCAGCGTTCCAGGAGGCGCAGGCCGATGCCGACTGCCGCGCCCTCATGCTGACCGGTGCGGGCCGCGGTTTCTGCGCCGGCGCGGACCTGGCCAACCGGCTGCCGGTGGACGGCCAGCCGCGCGATCTCGGCCGCTCGCTCGACACCCTCCTCAACCCCCTGGTGCGTCAACTGCGCGCGCTGCCGTTCCCGACCATCGCGGCCGTCAACGGCGTCGCGGCCGGCGCCGGCGCGAATATGGCGCTCAATTGCGACATCGTGCTCGCGGCGCGCTCCGCCACCTTCATCCAGGCCTTCGCCAAGATCGGTCTCGCACTGGATGCGGGCGGCTCCTGGCTGCTGCCGCGCCTCGTCGGCGCCGCCCGCGCCCGCGCGCTCGCGCTCACCGCCGAGCCGCTGCCCGCCGAGACCGCGCAGGCCTGGGGGCTGATCTGGAAGGCGGTCGATGACGATCGGCTGATGCCCGACGCCGAGGCGCTGTGCGCGCAGCTCGCGCGCGGGCCGACCATGGCGCTTGCCCTGATCAAGCGCGCGCTCGACGCGGCGGAGACGAACGATCTCGACACGCAGCTCGATCTCGAACGCGACCTGCAGCGCGAGGCCGGCTTCGCCCCCGACTATGCCGAGGGCGTGCGCGCCTTCGTGGAGAAGCGCGCGCCGAATTTTTCCGGGCGGAGGAAGGGGTGAGGGTTGTTGATGCGCTTCCGCTCCCCTCCCCCCGCGAGCCCTCGGGTCTTGCCTTCGGCAAGCCCAAGGACAGGCTCCGCGAGTGGCGGGGACCCGCCTTCGCTAAAGCTACGGCGGGCGAGGGGGCCTGTCCCGCCGAAGCCCGAAGGGCGAAGGCGGATGGGGGGCGCCGCTTGCTCGGAGCAACGTCATGCAGACTTGTTGCAAATTCAGAGCAAGCGTAGTCCCCCCCACCCCTCGCTCGCGGCTTCGCCGCGTCGCTCGACCCTCCCCGCCAACGGGCGGGAGGGTAGCGCGCGGCATCTCAGCGCGCTCTCTCAAAGATGCGTGCATGCCACGGCGCTTGCGCGGCGGTGGGGGGCGCAGGAGGGTATCTACACACTGAAACCGAATGCGGCGGGGGGCGTTAGGGTCTAAATAGGGCCGTCCGGGCGGCGGCGCCGCGAGGACCCCACGCGATGACCTTTTTTTCGCCCTGTCATCGCGGTTAGATTATTGTCACAGCATGATCTTTTCCGGAATCCGTACCCCCGTTTCGGAATGGCTTGCCAGACGCGAGGGCCGAGTATGTTGACGCGATCGATCGTGCGGATGGTCGGGCTTTGCGCCCGGCATCCCTGGAGCGTGATCGTCATCGCGGCCGCGCTGGCGCTCGGCTCGGCGGTCTATACGGCGCGCGATTTCGCCATCAACGCCAAGATCGACGACCTGATGTCGCCGCATCTCGACTGGCGCCAGCGCGAGATCGAGTACCACACGCAATTCCCGCAGAGCCTGCAGC
>CAVPGG010000271.1:0-9998 GCA_963703755.1 uncultured Pseudomonadota bacterium | reverse complement strand
TGCTGGGCATTCCAACCTCTTCGACGATCATGTACGGGCACCTTGAATCCGCCAGAGACCTGGCGGAGCATATTGGTCTGCTGCGGGACCTTCAAAAGGAAACCGGCGGCTTTATCTAATTTGTACCTCTGGCTTCATCCATACCGAAGCTCCCATGTACCGAAATCGGCTTATTCCCGGTATCGGCCCTGGGCGGCGCCGGACGAGGTGCTGCGCATGTACGCGGTGGCCCGGTTGATGTTGAACGGTTGGATCGATCACGTCCAGGCGAAGTTGGGTGAAGCAAGGCGTAGAACTAGCCCAAGCCGTCTTCAACGCCGGCGCCGACGATGGGCGGTACCCTTCTGAACGAAAGCATTTCCACCGCCGCCGGGCTGCGCACGGACATTTCCTGAGGCCGGCGGAGATGCAGGGTTTGATTCGTCGCTGGGCGGATCCTGTAGAACGCTCTACCACTTACAAAATACTCCGCCAATTCGAGCGCGAGCCCGATGAACCGCATCCGCTCGATGCGATTCCCTCTGAAGCGCGCTTCGGCTCATATCATCAATTGATTGCGTCGAGTGAGTTTCGATATAAGAAGGCTTCCGAATAAACTAACAGCCAGCAAGCCGGATTCCCATGATATAGTGCGCAGAGGAGAAGTCCCTATGGTCGGCCGGGCTGAAGTTCAGCACCTCGATGCTGCGGGCCGTGGGCAGCGGCAGATGGGCGAGCTCGTCGTCGGTTATCACGACGATCTCGCCGTCCGGCAGGCCGCAACCCTTGGCCACGTCGGAGTACGGGACCTCCTCGCCGTCCACCTGATAGAGGGCGCCGGAAGTGGATCCGGCCGCCGTCCTCGGCGTGCACCTGGCGGAACGAAACATCCCGTTGCTCGGTGGCGGTATACAGCTTGACCGGGATCGTGACGAGGCCGAAGGAGATGGCCCCTTTCCGACATGCTGCGCATGCTGTCTGTCTACCCAGATGCGAGGAACGCGCCCCTGGGGGGGCCTGGCTTTGGGTACTGCCGTCATGATGAACGGACCGCGTACGTCCAGCGAGTCGGGGGAGGATGGACAATAGACGCCTGACTTCGACGTCGTCGTGCTCGCGGAGGACCTCCGAACCCGGCTTCGCGCCGCACATTGGCTTCGGCGCGGGCGACGCGGGCATAAAGCGGGAAATTGATGATCGCGGTCGCGATCACGATGTTGGTCACGGTGTTGCCGAGCGCCGCCACGATGCCCATGGCGAGCACGAACAGCGGGAACGCCATGATGGTGTCGGCGATGCGGCCGACGATCAGGTCGGTCCAGCCGCCGAAGAAGCCGGCGGCGACGCCCGACAGCCCGCCGAGCGCGAACACGAGCGCGACCGAGAAGATGGCGATGCCGAGGTCGAGCCGCGTTGCCACGATCACGCGGCTGAGGATGTCGCGTCCGTACTCGTCGGTGCCGAACCAGTGGTGGATCGAGGGCGGCTGCAGCTTGTTGATCACGTCGCTCGCCAGCGGATCGTACGGGGCGATCAGTGGGCCGAGGATCGCGCACAGCACGATGAGGGCGAACAGCGCAAAGGCAAAGCCGGTGACCGGGTTGGCGCCGATCACGTGGCGCGCATGCGAGAAGAGCGAGGTCTGCCTCGGCGGCGCAACCGGGGCGGCAACCGCGGGCAATTCGATGCGTATGACGCCGCTCATCCTTCGATCCTCACGCGTGGGTCGATGACGCCGTACAGCATGTCGATCGCGAGGTTCAGCAGCACGTAGAGGATCGCCATGGCGAGCACGAAGCCCTGCACCGGCGCGTAGTCGGACCCGATCAGCGCCTCGACCGCATAAGAGCCGATGCCCGGCCAGGCGAAGACCTTCTCGACCAGCACGTTGGCGCCGAGCAAAAAGCTGAACACCATGCCGAGCGTGGTGACGACCGGCAGCATCGCGTTGCGGAACGCGTAGGTGATGATGACGCGGTAGGGCGCGAGCCCGCTCGCGCGCGCGGTGCGCACGAAGTCGGAGGCGAGCACGGACAGCATGGCGGCGCGCGTCATGCGGGTGATCGGCGCGAGCGAGAAGATCGCGAGCGTCGCGGCCGGCAGGATGAGCGTCGCGAGCGAGGCGCGGAAGAGCGTGAAGTCGCGCGCGATCAAGCTGTCGATCAGGTAGAAGCCGGTGATCTGCGGCGGCGGCGTGAAGAATACGTCGAGCCGGCCGATCGGCGAGGGCGACCAGCCGAGCAGGAAGTAGAACGCGTAGACCAGCAGCAGGCCGGTGAAGAAAACCGGCAGCGACACGCCGGCGGTCGCGACCACGCGGCAGGCGTGGTCGATGAACGAGCCTTGCCGCACCGCCGCGAGGATCCCGAGCGGCACCGCGATCGCCATGGCGACGAGGAGACCGAGCAAGGTGAGCTCGGCCGAGGCGGGCAGGCGCGACCGGATGTCGTTGATCACCGGCTGGCCGGTGGTGAGCGAGGTGCCGAGGTCGCCGTGCGCCAGATCCTTGATGTAGCGCACGAACTGCTGCGGCAGCGATTGGTCGAAGCCGAGCTTGTGGCGCACCTCGGCGATCGCCTGCGGGGTCGCGGCCGGCCCCGCGAAATAGGCGGCCGGGTCACCCGGCAGCACGCGCGTGAGCAGGAACGTCACGATGACGACGCCGATCAGGCTCGGGATCGCGGTCGCCAGCCGCTTGGCGATCTGCCGCAGCATCGCGCGTTACCCTTTGACCAGCGCGCGATAGTCGAGGCGCCGGTGGAACCAGTACTGGTAGCCGCTGACGTTCTTCTGCATCGCGACGTTGACGTAGGGCTGGTAGAGCGGCACGCGCGGCATGTCCGCGTAAGCAAGATCGACGAAGCCCTTCACGTCCTTGTCGTAGGTCGCGGTGTCGCCCGCCGCGGCCGCGACGCTTGCGCCGTCGATGAGCGCATCCATCGCCTTCGACTGGTAGCTCATCGTGTTGAAGATCGAATTCTTGCCGTGATAGCACCAGATGAAGAAGTACTCCGGATAGTCGAGCCAGCCGGAGAACACGTTGGTGTAGAGCGGCAGCACCTTCTTGTTGAGCTCGGTGCGCCAGTTGGCGCCGGGGATCTTGTTGATCGTGGTCCTGATGCCGATCTGGGCGAGGCTCTCCTGGGCGAGCACGCAGATCGGCTCGTTGACGCCGGCAAAGCCGAGATCGAACGAGATCGTGGTCTCGAAGCCGTTGGCGTAGCCGGCCTCGGCCATGAGCTGCTTTGCCTTGGCGATGTCGGTCGTAAACCGGTGCGGCTGCGGCCAGGCGACCTCGGTCTTGGCGTCGGCGGACGCGCCGAACATCGGCTTGCCGAGGCCGAACAGCACCGCGTCCATGATCTTCTGGTACGGGATCGCGTAGGCCACGGCCTGGCGCACCTTGAGATTGTCGAACGGCGGCTTCTTCACGTTCATGCCGATGTACTGGATGCCGTTCGAGTACGGCGTCGACACGATGTTGAGCTTGCCGGCGCCCTTGAGCTCGACGAAATCCTTGTTCGGCAATTCGTACGAGATGTCGGCGTCGCCGCGCTCGAGCAGCGCGCGCCGGTTGCCCGCCGACGGCACCATGCGCCAGATGATGCGCTTGACCTTGGGCAGCGGGCCGCCGGTCCAGGCGTCGTTGCGCTCGAGGATCACCTGAGTGCCGGCGGTCCAGTTGGTGACCTTGTAGGCGCCGCTGCCGGCGGTGTTCTGCTTGGTGTATTCGAGGCCCCACGGGTCCTTGTCGGTCGCGTGCTTCTTCACCAGCTCGGAATTGATCACGCAGGGCACGATGACGGCGAGGTCGGGAATCGTGAGGCGGTCCTTGCGCAGGAAGTCGACGCGCACCGTGTGGTCGTCGACGACGACGAACTGCTCGGGCTTGGTGAGCGAGCCGGCGCCCATCTGGAAGGTCGGGAAGCCGCCGACCGTGACGGCGCGGTCGAGCGACCACTTCACGTCCTTGGCGGTGACCGGCGTGCCGTCCTGGAAGACCGCGTTCTTCTTGAGCTTGAAGGTCGCCGACATGTCGCCGATCTTCATGTCGTCGGCGAGCTCCATCTTGAACTTGTCGCGGTCGTAGTAGGGCGTGCCGTTGACCGTCTTCATCTCGTGGCTGATCAGCCGGTCGTAGCAATTCCACGACACCTCGTAGCCCGGCACGTTGGTGCCGACGCCATGGATGTCGAGGTTGTTCGGTCCGCTCTCCGAGACGATCAGCAACGTCTCCTGGCGCGACTGCGCCTTGGCGGGCGACCACACGGTGGGCGCGGCCGGCAGCACCGTCCCGGCGGCGGCCGCCGTCATCGACTTGAGGAACTCACGACGCTTCATGACGATCTCCTGCGGTGCTGCTGGAGGCAGTTCCGCAAGGCTCGTGCCAACGCCGCGGGCCGCGAGGCCGCAGGGTGGATTCGGTTCAACCGATTGAAGCGGCTTGGATTATGGCCGCGATCCGCAGCGCCCCGGCGGCCGCATCAGGTGATTTCGGCTGCATACAATTCAGCATTTTCCGTCTAATTTTTAGGCGATTACGGTCGCGCCGTGCGCGAGATCGCGGTTTGGCGCGATGTTGCTAAGCGTCGTGCGCTGGCACACTATTTGCGGAGCAGGGCGGGCTGATCGGACCAACGGCTTCGGACGGAGGGCAGCGTGGCCTCGCCGACAAAGCTGCGCATCGACGATGTGAGCATGCGCTTCGCGACGCCCGGCGGCGCGTTCGAGGCGCTCGCGCGCGTGACGCTTGCGGTGCCGGCCGGCCGCTTCGTCAGCCTGATCGGGCCGTCGGGCTGCGGCAAGAGTACGATCTTCAACGTCATCGCCGGGCTGCAGGAGCCGAGCGCCGGCCGCGTGCTGATCGACGGCATCGACGCGACCGGCACGATCGGCCGCGTCGGCTACATGCTGCAGAAGGACCTGTTGCTGCCCTGGCGCACCGTGCTCGATAACGTCATCCTCGGCATGGAGATCCAGGGCAAGCCGCTACGCGAGGCGCGCGAGCGCGCCCTGCCGCTGTTGCGCAGGTATGGACTGTCCGGGTTCGAGTACCTTTATCCGAACGCGCTGTCGGGCGGCATGCGCCAGCGCGCGGCTCTTTTGCGCACGCTGCTGTTCGACACCGACGTGATCCTGCTGGACGAGCCGTTCGGCGCGCTCGACGCGCTGACCAAGGCCCACATGCAGGAATGGCTGATGGCGCTGTGGAGCGATTTCCAGAAGACCGTGGTGTTCGTAACCCACGATGTCGACGAGGCGATCTTCCTCTCCGACGAAATCCACGTCATGGGCACAAGGCCGGGCCGCATCCTCGACAGCATCCCGATCCCCCTGCCGCGCCCGCGCCAGCGCGGCGTCACGCTCTCGCCGGAGTTCGTCGCCATCAAGGAACGCTGCCTGCAGCTCCTCATCGCCGCCGCGCCGAAGCTCGAAGGAGGCCGCCTGATGGCCGTCCAGGAAGCACCGCGCTCGACGGAGCTTCCCGGCATGGCGATGGCACAGGCGAAGCCCGCCAAGCCAGCGCGCCGACTGCCGGCGCAGAAGGATTGGCCGAGCATCGCCGTCATCGCCACCCAGGTGCTCATCCTGGCCGCCGTGATCGGCGGCTGGGAGCTGGCGGCGCGTGCCAGGTGGCTCGATGCCTTCTTCTGGTCGCAGCCGAGCGCGATCTGGAAGACGCTCATCATCTTCTTCACCGAAGGCGATGCGTGGACCGACATCGGATTCACGTTCCGCTCGACCATCCTCGGCTTCATCATCGGCACGACGGCGGGTTCGCTGCTCGGCCTGTCGTTCTGGTGGTCGCGCAACTATGCGGCGGTGGCGCAGCCCTTCATCATCTGCTTTGAATCGATGCCGAAGCTTGCGCTCGCCCCGCTCATCATTCTGGTGTTCGGCCTGGGCGTCACGTCCAAGGTCGTGATCGCCGTTGCGCTCACGGTCGTGGTCTCGACGCTGACCACCTACGCCGGCGTCAAAGCTCTCGATCCCGACGGGGAGAAGCTGTTCTATTCGCTTGGCGCGAGCCGCTGGCAGGTATTTCGCAAGCTCGTGGTGCCGTTCTGCCTGCCCTGGATCATCTCGGTGCTGCGGGTCAACATCGGGCTCGCGCTGACCGGTGCGATCGTCGGCGAGTTCATCTCGTCACAGCACGGGCTCGGCCGTACCATCTTCTATGCCGGCTCGACCTACGAAATTGCGCTCGTCTGGGTGGCCGTGTTCGTGCTCTCCGCGCTCGCCGTCATCATGTATGCCGTCGTGTCGTGGCTGGAAAACGTGCTGCGCAAGGGTACGCGCCAATAGTTCAAACAGGAGGCCCGCTATGAACAGACGCAAGTTCCTCGGTACGACGGCGGTCGCCGGAGCTGCGGTCGTTGCCAGCCCCTACATTGCGCACGCCGCCAAGCACGAGATCCTGGTCGCGGAGCCGGTGCATTCGACCGGCTACCTCCCGATGTACATCGCGATGGCGAAGAACTACTTCGGCGAAGCCGACATCAACGTGAAGATCGTCACCATCGAGACCGGCGCCGGCCACACGAACGCGGTGTTGTCCGGCCAGGCCTTCGCGTTCATCGGCGGACCGGAGCATTGCGCGTTCGCCAAGGCGAAAGGCGCCGAGCTTCGCGCCGTCGTGCATTGCGTCGACCGCGGCAACGTCTATTTCTGCGCCGAAAAGGGCCTCGCACCGAATGGCCGCGATTTCACGAGCTTCGTGAAGGGAAAGGCAGTCGCCACCGGTGGCTTCGGCGGCACGCCGAATTCGATCACCCGCTACCTCCTGAAGAAGTGGAATCTCGACGCCAAGACCGACGTCACCGTGGTCGAGACCGCGAACTCGGCGATCCTCGCCGCCGTCAGGGGAAGCGCGCCCAGCTCGGTTGCTCGACCGAACCGTTCATCACGCAGGGCGTGCGGCAAGGCATCTGGGGCGAGCCATTCTTCAACGTTCCCAGGGAGCTCGGCCCCTACGCCTATTCCACCATCAACATCCGGCTCAACTCCATCAAGAAGGAGCCGGACGTGGTGCGCGGGTTCGTGCGCGGCATGATCAAGGGCCTGAAGTTCCTCTATGCCAACCAGGCCGAATCCGCCGAGATCGCCAAGAAGCAGTTTCCGACCATGCCGCTCGAGGATCTCAAGGCGACGCTCGACCGCTCGTTCGCCGACGAGATGTGGAGCCGGGACGGCATGATCAGCCGCGCCGCCTGGGACACCGGGAAGGCCGTGGTCATGGAGGCCGGCATCCTGAAGTCCGACGTGAAGTACGACGAGATCATCGACATGAGCTTCGTCGAAAGCGTCAAGCAGAGCCTCTGAGCAAAATCATCAACGAGCATCCATAGCGCGTCCCAAGGAAGGGTCATCGAGATGTCCGAGCCGATCTGGAACCAGTTTCTCACCGAACGCGACAAGGCGGTGTTCGCGACCTCCGGCTACGGCGCCCGCCAGGGTTTTGGCAAGCGGCCGGCGCTGCTGATCATCGACGTGAACTGGGCGTTCTGCGGCGACAAGCCCGAGCCGATCCTCGAGTCGATCAAGAAGTGGCGCAACTCGTGCGGCGAGGAGGCGTGGACGGCGCTTCCCTACATCCGATCGCTGATCGACAAGTGCCGCCCCAAGGGCGTGCCGGTGGTCTACACGACCGGCGTGCGGCGCGACGACAACTGGGACGCGGGCAGCTGGGGCTGGAAGAACGACCGCACCGACGAGGACCGCGCCACCAAGACGGCAATGGCCAATATCGACGGCAACGAGATCGTCTCTCCGATCGCGCCCGGCCCCAAGGACATCGTCATCTACAAGCAGAAGCCGTCCGGCTTCTTCGGTACCAACCTTGCGAGCTACCTCACGCTGCTCGGCTGCGACAGCCTGATCGTCACCGGCACGACCACGTCGGGCTGCGTGCGCGCGAGCGTGCTCGACGCCTTCAGCCTCAACTACCGCATCACGCTCGCCGAGGAGGGCTGCTTCGACCGCTCGCAGGCGAGCCATGCCATCAACCTGTGCGACATGAACGCGAAATACGCCGACGTGGTGAAGACCTCCGAGGTGCTCGCCTTCATCGACACGCTGCCGAGCGGGATGTTCGACCTGCCGAAGGGCTCGGCGGTGCGCGCGCCCGACCTGTCGCCGAAGGGAGCCGCGCGCTAGTCACAATCCATTCCGCCGGGCGCGATCGGGCTCGCACGCGTGGTTGCGGGCCATCGGATCTATTGGACCTCAGCGCCGTGAAGCCCGTGAAAATTGCCTCCGAGCCGTCGCCGCTCACCGTCGACCTTGCGCGCAGCGCGCTCGTCATCATCGACATGCAGCGCGACTTCCTCGAGCCCGGCGGCTTCGGCGCCGCGCTCGGCAACGACGTATCGCGGCTGCGCGCGGCCGTCGCGCCCTGCCAGGCGGTGCTCGCCGCCGCGCGCGCCCACGGCGTGCTGGTCATCCACACCCGCGAGGGCCATCGCCCGGATCTCAGCGATGCGCCGCCGCACAAGGTCATTCGCGGCGACCCGGCGCTGCGCATCGGCGCCCCCGGGCCGATGGGCCGCATCCTGGTGCGCGGCGAGCCCGGCCACGACATCATCGCCGACCTCTACCCGCAGCCGGGCGAGCCGGTGATCGACAAGCCCGGCAAGGGCGCGTTCTACCAGACCGACCTCGACCTGATGCTGCGCAACCGCAGCATCGATACCCTGCTGGTGTGCGGCGTCACCACCGAGATCTGCGTCAACACCACGGTGCGCGAGGCCAATGACCGCGGCTACCGCTGCATCGTGCTGGCCGATTGCTGCGCGTCTTATTTCCCCGAATTCCACGCGGCCGGCCTCGCCATGATCAAGGCGCAGGGCGGCATCTTCGGCTCGGTGTCGTCGTCGCAGGCCCTGCTCGATGCCCTGGTGGCGTGATCCGCCACACCGTTTCGGTGCCTGATTTGAATCCAGTCGGCTGCTGACGAATTCATCGTCGCCGACGGCGGAAACCCCGTTTGCCGGCGGGCCGTTCTGGTGCTGGCGCCTTGCGATCGGCGCCGACAATCGCGGGCGGAGAATTCAGCAAGGCAATTCAAGTAGTTCGCCCTGCCGCCGCAGTCCCGCGGGCGAGCCTGGAACGGTTGGCACGCTGTTTGCGAGACACGGATGCGGGCGCAACGATCGCGCTCGCTGCAATGTCCTTGTTAGCTTCGCGGGGCCCGGATTCATCCTCGAATCCCCTCGTGTGAAGGGCGAACGTTCTCGTTTGCGACTCGAAGTACCCGGCATCGGGATCGTGAACGGGGCGTCCGCTTTCACAACTCACAGGCGGCATGGCGGCCACACGAAAAAAGGCCCGCCGCATGGCGGGCCTTTCGTTTCGGTCAAGGCGCGTCAGTTGCTGGCGGCCGGCACGCTCAGCCCGACCGTGCGGCCCGCGAAACCCGCGGCGTCGAAGTAGCGGGTCTCTCCGACCTCTTGAAGGTTCAGGATCGTGCGCAGGCCGCCGGCGCCGGGCGCGGACTGAACGGTGCGCGTCTCCACCCTGGCGCGGAAAGTTCTAAACTGTCTCGAATCCTCGTCTGCACCGCCTAAAGGAGCCGCTGAAACTTGGGACTTGGGGTGAAGGGAAATCAGATAAGCGCTGCGCCCAACCTTGTGCCGCGAGAAAACAGAACCTTCCGAAGAGAGAAAGGCCCCGTCCAGTCTTTTCCATGCTTCAGAGCTATGCGGAAGTGAGGGTTTTATCAAGGCTTATATGATAATTCCTACGGCGACCACCGGCACCAGTGACGCCCGGCGTTCCCTCCGGCCCCGCAGGCCGGCTTGCTGCTCACAATGAGGTGAATTCTGGCTGCGAAAGTCCTAGAAATCGCTAAATAATCGGGGCTCCGTTCTAAACATGTTCTAAACCGGGGAAGTAGGAGGTAACGCACGTGAGCAGTCCCTACAGCCCGTACGGAGGGGGCACGCCAGGCGGGTATCAGCAGCCGCAGCAGGGAGGCTACCCGCCGCCGCAGGAGGTTGCAGATGTACAGGCTGCGTCAA
>CAVPGG010000270.1:0-7262 GCA_963703755.1 uncultured Pseudomonadota bacterium | reverse complement strand
AACTAGACTAACGGCCAGATGACCGATCCTCGTCTCACCGTCTGGTACAACACGCGCTGCCCGGTGTGTGACGCCGGCATCGACCGTCAGCGCAACAAGCTGCTCGCTGCCGTGCGGGCCGGCACGATTGCGTTCCGTGACATCAATCTCGAGCCGGAGGCGCTCGCCGCCCACGGCGCCTCGCTCGAGGACGTGCGGCGGCGCCTGCACGCGACGGATGGGCAGGGGCGCCTGCTGGTCGGCGCCGATGTGGCGATCGCGGTCTGGCGGCTCACGCCGGGCGAGGGCTGGCTCGGCGCGCTCGCCGGCAATGCGGTCGTGCGGCCAGTGGCGCGGTTCGTCTACGATCGCTTCGCCGATGTTCTCTACGCCTGGAACAGGCGCAAGGGTCATTGGTAGCGCGCGCGGAACTGTGACGGCCGTGGTTCCGCAAATTTGATCGGAGAACCCGCGGCATCGCCGCGCGGGGCCGTCACGCCCAGAACGGCCGCGCTGCGCCGAACCGCCGCGCCGCCTTCACGGCCGCCTTGCGCAGCGGCGCGACGCGGCTCTGCTCGCGGCCGGAGACGACGCCGATCGCAAATGCGCGCTGCCGCCGCCGGCCGCGCGGGCCCACATAGTCGCCGACAATCTTTTCATGCACCGCGATGTCGTTGAGCGCGCCGAGGCAATCCTGCAGCTGCCTGAGGTCGCGCTCGAACCGGCGCAGCCGCCGCTGCGGCTTGCGGCCGGCGAACAGGGCAGCGAAGAAATCGCCGGCATAGCGAAGCTTCTTGAGAGCGATGCGCAGCTTGTGGCGCTTGCGCGGGGCAAGCTTGCCGACGTGTTCGGCTTTCTTCATCACTTTCTGGAGCCGGCGCGCCAGCTCCTCGCAGGCGAAATCGCCGGCGTTGCGCCGGCGCTGCGCCTTGATCAGCTCGTCGTCGCTCGCCCACGCGCCGCCCTCGATCCAGCCGAGCGTGTCGAGCACGAGCGCGCCGTAGCGCGCCAATTCGACCGCCTTCCTGGCACGCGCGAACGCCTGCGCGCGTCGCGTGTCGAGGTCGTGGCGCAGCGCCTGGACGGCGCGTTGTGGTGGCAGCGTCTGCTGCATCGGCTTGACGTTGCCGGTGACATAGACATCGAGGTCGCGCGCCGGGCCGAGCTCGCCGGTGAGCCATTTGAGCTCGGATTTGATGCGCCCGGTCTCGTCGTCGTCGAGCAGGTCGGCGAACACCGCGATCGCGGCGCGCAGGCGCCGCACGCCGACGCGCATCTGGTGCACGCCCTCGGCGTCCTGTGCGCGCACCGCCGGCTCGTTCGCGGCGAGGTGATGCAGGCAGGCGAGCGCGATCGCGTGGAACGCGGCGCCGGTCGACATATCGGGATCGAGCCCGATCGGCTGCGCCCGCACGGCGGCGATCGCCGCGTCGCCGGCGAGCGCGTAGCCGCGGTCGGCCTTGCTGCGCACCGCGAAGCGCGCCGGCACCGCGGCGGCAAGCCTGCGCGCGACCGCGAACAGGTCGGCCGGCCGCCCGCGTCTGAGCTCGAGCTCGACCTCGCTGATCGGCGCCGATTTGCGACCGAGGCGGATCTGGCCCTGGTCGAGCGTGAGATCGATGCGGCTCGCGCCGCCGTTGAGCGGGACGATGGTGCGATGGACGCGCGTCTCGAAGACCGGCTTGAGCGCATGTGCGAGCTTCTCGCTCAAGAGCTTGCCGAGCGCCGTGCGGCGCGCCGCCCGCAGGTCGGGCGCGTCGCCGCTGATGCGCTTTTCCCATTCGCTGCGGTTGAACAGGCCGGCGGCGGACGGCCCGTTCGCCTTGACGGTCTGCACGCGCTTGTCGCCGATGTGCCGCACGCGCAACGACATGCCGTGCCGCCGCAGCTTGTGCGTGGCAGTATCGAAATAGACCGAGACCAGATCCTTCTCCTGCGCGCGCCCGTTGCGATGCAGCTTGCGCAGGCGCTTGAGTCGGCCGATCGCGCGCGGCGCCACCTCGAGCTTGAGTTCGATTTCCTTGCCCAATTTTCTTGCCCGATGACCACCGCGCCGTGCAGCGCGGAAGCTCGGGAGCAACCGCGCAGGGGCGTCAAGGGTTTCCGCCAGATGGCAGTGCGGCTTGTGCCGCAAGGCTTCGCTCGAATTTGCCTAAAGAATGCGCGTCCAGAAGTCGTCCGGTACCGACGCGACGACCCATTGGAACCCGCGCGAGAAAACGCCCGCGATCACGATGAATGTCAGAATGCCGAACATCGTGAGCGCCATGGTCCAGAACGCGTGCGCGATCTGGCCGAAGGCCGCAAAGCCGCGCCGGATCATGGTGAGCAGGAGGGCGGCCAGCACCCCGATCGCGATGATGGCGACGGCGATCTTCCATCCCGGCAGGTGGGCCCATGAGGTGTTGAACGCGCCGGTAATCTGCGTCCAGGACCAGTCCCAAAGCGTTTCGATGGTCCGCAGGAACCACGTCAAACCCTGTAGAATCAGCTGCACCAGTTGATGAATGGCCTGATTCATGGCGGCCTCCTCGTAGGAAATCTTACCTGACCATCCCGGCGGCTCCCTGATGAGGACATAAACCGTGCTATGATGCCTTCGGTTCCCGCGTCGAGGCTTGCGTTTCGCTTCATGGTTGACGCGGCATCGGCGTAAAAAATTGGCCTTCGGCCGGGAATAATCGCGTCCGGCCTGCTGTCTCCATTTCCGCTATCCCGGAGTTCCCTCCATGAAAGTCCTGCTCATTATCATCGGCTTCCTGACGATCGTTGTCGGGATCGTCGCCGCCGGATTTTTCTTCCTCGGCTTCTACAATGTCGCGGCCGCGATCGACGATCCCAAGATCGTCGCCTGGGCGCTGCCGAAAGTGCGCGACGCCTCGATCAACCACTATTCGGCCGGATTGACGCCGCCGGTGTCGCTCGACGATCAGGCCGTCATCCAGGCCGGCGCGCGCGCCTTCGCCAAGGCCGGTTGCGCCAATTGCCACGGTGCGCCAGGCGTGAACTGGGCGAAGTTCTCCGAAGGGCTGCACCCCGATCCGCCCGATCTCAAGGACGTTGCCGGCGACGAGCCGCGGCAGATCTTCTGGGTGATCAAGAACGGCATCAACATGACCGGCATGCCGAGCTTCCAGAAGGCCGGCGTCGACGACAAGGACATCTGGTCGATCGTCGCCTTCGTGAAGAAGATCGGCAGCGTGAAGCCTGAAGACTACAAGGCGTGGACGGCCGCGCCGTAGCCTCTCCCTTCGTCATTGCGAGGCGTGCGAAGCACGCCGAAGCAATCGCGATCCGCATACTCTGCCGCGCGAGATTGCTTCGGCGCGCTATCGCGCGCCTCGCAATGACGGGCTTGCTCACTCGATCAGATAGATCGGGCTCGTCCACGCCTGGTGCCCGTCCGCCTGCGTCACGCGCAGATAGACCGGCAGATCGGCGCCGCCCGGAAACGTCACGCTATGATCGAGCGCGACGCGGCGCGCCCAGTCGTCCTCGGGCAGGCGATACACGCTGAGCCTTCGCCCGAGCCCGCCGCCGTCGAACGCCACCACGCTGTCGCGCAGCGTCGCGAGATCGACCTCGCCCGACACGATGTTGGTCTCGATCCGCAGCGTTCCGTCTGATGCCTCGTCGAGCCACAGATCGACGCCGGCGAGGTTGCCGGTGGTCACCGAGCTCCATTCGAGCCCGGTGCCGTGGCCGATCTCGCTCACCTTGCGCTCGGGGTTGAGGAAGTTCACCGGTGAGAAGCGCGCGATACGGTTGCCCGTGACCGTGAGCTTGCCCTGCCACAGGGTCTCGCGGCCGCGCCCGCGATATTCGGCGCCCTGCCACAGCACGCGCACGCGGCGGCCGAGATCGCCGTCGGCGAACGGCCGCACGGTCTTCACGACCTCCTTGCCGTGCAGTACGTCGACGCGCTCGATCGGCGCCGTGCCGATCACCTCGGCGGCAATCCGCATCGGCACGCTGCCGGGCCGCACGATGTCGCCCATGGCGGCCTCGCGCACCGAGGTCTCGCGCCCGGCCGCGAGCTTCGGGTCCTCGGTGAACCCGGTGACCGGCGCCGCGGAGGTTGCGCGCAGCGAGATGAAGATGCGCGTGCCCGTGGTGCCGTAGTGACGGCGCCGGCGCAGCGCCTCGAACAGCGCGTCGCGCGTCAACTCTCTCATGAAGTAGCACGTGATCCCGCCGATCGCCCCGAACGTCGAGGCGCCCGGCCGCGTCGCGCCCTGGCGGCCCTTGTGGTCGTCGCTGTGGCAGACCACGCCGACGCGATACCCCATGTCGAACGCATCGTGCAGCAGCCACTCGAACGTGCCCCAGCTCGAATGCACCTCGACGGTACGCTCGAGCCGGCCGTCATGGGCGTATTTGATGTCGGCGTAGCGCCCGCCCACATGCGCGATGACGACCGCGTCCTCGCCCTCGAGCGCGCGGAAGATGTCGTGCGCCGTGTAGCACTCGGAGCCGGGCGCGCTCGCGCCCTGCACCAGGATGTTGGACGAGCGCCGGATCGGCCGGCCTTCGCGGCCGAAGAAGATGTTGCGGTCGCCGCCCATGCCGGTGTTGCCGGACCACTCGTAGCCGGGCAGGCAGACGAAGCGGCCGGGCGCGTCGAACGCCGCGGTGAGGCGATTGAGCTCCGCCCAGAACGCGTCGGTGATCTGGAAGTCGTTGCCCTGGTGGCCGACGATATCGATGAATGCCTTGTCGCGCGCATATTCGAAATAGGCCTGGGCGCTGCCCATGCCGATGGTCTCGCCGCTCTGCCCATGCAGGTCCCCCCAGTAGCGGCGCAGCAGCGCCGCCTCGACGACGCGCATCGGGTTGGCGCGCGCGAGCTCGCTGCTCTCGGCGATCAGCCGCAGCTCGACGTCGCCGGAGGTGTCGGCGACCAGCCCTTCGATCACGCAGGGGCTCGCACCGCGCGTGACCACGATGCTGTCGGGCAATCCGCGCAGTGGGCGCGACGCCTCGAGCTTGATGCGCTGGTCAACGTCGTCGGTCGGGTTGCCCCACATGTCCTCGGCGACGATGGCGAGACGGAACGGCTCGTTCGCAACCACCAGCGAGGGCCAGATCGCCTTCCAGCGCACGGCTGGCCCGGGAATGAGATCGAATGCCGGATGCGCGAGCTCGCAGAACTCGTAGGCGGCGAACGCGTCGACCGAGGTGCGCAACTCGACATGCGCCTCGCAGTTGGTCTGCAGGCGGTAGCCGGGCGAGCCCTGGCGGCGGTCGCCGAGCCGCACCGTGATGGTGTCGCCCTCGCGCAGATAGCCGCGCCCGACGCGGATCAGGATGGTGTTCGCCCACGGCCGGATGTTGAGCCGGTCGAACCAGTACTCGAGCTTGGCGCCATTGCTCGCCTCGACGGTCGTGTAGTTCGCCGCCGCCGGCTTGTCGAACTGCGGCTTGCTCATGTCCGAGGTCGTACGCCAGGAAATCTTCAGCATGCCGGTGTCGTCGATGCCGAAGGTGCCGGCCGTGTAGACGATGGTCAGCTCCTGGAAAGAGCCGGCGACGAAGGGACCCGGCGGCGTGAGCACAGCGCCGCCCATATGCTCGGGGAGATAGGTCGAATACGGCATCGGCTACTGAGCCTTGTTGGGATGGTGCGTCGGTGTGACGTGTGGTGGGGCGAGGACTGCAGCGATACGATAGTTGACGGAGAATACAAAGGGGAAGCACGGCCATGAAGATCGCGCGGGATCTGTCTCGCCATGCTGGCCTGCGCGGTCGCGAGCTCCGCGCCCGCGCGCGCCGACGAATGGCCGAGCCGCACCATCCACCTGATCGTGCCGTTCCCGCCCGGCGGCGCGACCGACGTGGGCGCGCGCCTCGTCGGCAACTATCTGGCGCGCGCGCTGCATCAGCAGGTCGTCGTCGAGAACCGATCCGGCGCCGACGGCAATCTCGGGATGGAGGCGGCGGCGAAGAGCGCGCCCGACGGCTATACGGTCCTGGTCGTGACCGATCAGGTCGCCAGCACGGCGCACATCTTCCGCCTCAAGTTCGACCCGGCGAAGGACTTCGTGCCGGTGATCCAGATCTCGCGCCAGCCCGTGGTGCTGGCCGTGCATGCCTCGCTCGGCGTCAACACGCTCGCGGAGTTCATCGCGCTTGCCAAGCGCGAGCCGGGAATGAGCTTTGCGACCTCCGGCGTCGGCTCGCAGCAGCACATGGTGGCGGAATGGTTCGCGCAGATCGCCGGAATCAAGCTTTCGCACGTGCCCTATCGCGGCGGCGGGCAGGCGATCAACGATCTGGTCGCCGGACATGTCAAGGTCGCGTCGCTCGGCTCCACGCCGCTGATCCCGCATTACAAGGCGGGCACCATCCGGTTGCTCGCGCAGTCGACCGCGACCCGTTCGCCGAGCCTGCCGGACATCCCGACCTATCAGGAAGGGGGCATCAAAGGTCTCGTGCTGGCGCAATGGCTCGGCGTGTTCGTGCCCGCCGGCACGCCGCGCGCAATCGTGACGCGGCTCAACGCTGAGATCAACAAGGCGCTCGCCGAGCCCGCCATCCGCGACAGCCTGCTCAAGGCCGCGCAGGAGCCGATCGGCGGCAGCGCAGGCGACTTCGCGAAGCTTTTTCATGACGACTACGACAAATACAGGCGGCTGGTGAAACAGCTCGATATCCACGTCAATTGACGACGCAGCCGTCATTGCGAGACGCGCGCAGCGCGTCGAACAATCCCGATCGGCAAACGCATGAGCAAGTGAAGCGGGATTGCTTCGCGTGCGCTCGCAATGACATTGCCTGGATCGGTACGACTTTACGGAACTCACTTGCGCTGCCACGACATCATCACGGCGCCTGCACGCTTTCGCCCGATCATGGCCGGATTTCTCGGCCCAAAAGGCGGCCGCACGGAGGGAGGACAGCAGGGAGCGACATCATGCGTCTTCTCGCTTTTTCGGTCATCTCGCTCGCGATCCCGGCTTTGGCGCAGCCCGCCTCGGCACGCGTGCACGCCCGCCATCATGTCCGCGGCATATCCGTACCACAATATCGCATCGAAATTCGTCGTGGGTTGCGTCGGGCTACGCGGGACGCTCCGAGCAGGTTGGTGAAAACCACGGCGACCTCGACGCGATGAGGTCTACTCCTTCCGACTTCGATGGCTATCGGGAGCAACAGACAAGTCACCAAAGATAAGCCCGCTTTCTGGGTATACATTGGCCGGATGACTCATGGACGTGCATCTCATAGGCGTGCATCTCTTACAGGCGTACATCTTATAGTCGGCTTCTTCAGAGGCCCCTGTT
>CAVPGG010000269.1:0-13914 GCA_963703755.1 uncultured Pseudomonadota bacterium | reverse complement strand
CGACGCGGTAATGCGCGAGGCGACGATCCCGTCGAACATCCTGATGCTCGACGCGCTCTCGGGCGAGGAGGTCACCCACATCCCGACCGGGCCGGCGCTGCGCGCGCGCTTCACGCATCCCTACATCATCATCCACCGCGAGGACATTCATCGCGTGCTGATCGAGGCCTGCGCGGCGCTGCCGAACGTCGCGATGGAGGGTGGCGCGAGCGTCGCGGGCTTTGCCGAGACCGACGACGGCGTGCGCGTCGCGCTGGAGGATGGGCGCCACGTCGACGGCGCGGCGCTGGTCGGCGCCGACGGGCTGCGCAGCGCGGTGCGCGCGACGTTCGTGCACGAGGGCGAGCCGAAACCGATCGGCTATGTGGCGCATCGCACCATTGTGCCGATCGACGAGCTGCCGGCGCACGTGCCGTATCGCGACGAGGTTGTGCTGTGGGGCGGGCCCGGCTTCCACATCGTGCACTATCCGCTGCGCCACGGGACGCTGTTCAACGTGGTCGCGGTGTTTCGCACCGCGACCTTTGGGGAGCGGCTCGACGCCGACGCCTATGCGGCCGAGGTGCGCAAGACCTATCGCGACGCGCATCCCGTGATGAAGACGCTGACCGACATGATGGATCTCGGCCGGCGCTGGATCATTGCCGACCGCGACCCGATCCGGCATTGGGGCAGGGGCCGCGCCACGCTGCTCGGCGATGCCGCCCATCCGGTGCTGCAGAGCTTTGCCCAGGGCGCCTGCATGGCGATCGAGGACGGCGTGGTGCTGGGCGAGCTGGTCGGGCAGGCGGGCGGGGATTTCGCGGCGGCGTTCGCGCGCTATGCCAAGACGCGGCTGCTGCGCACCGCGCGGCTGGCGCTGGAGTCGCGCGCGATCTGGGATTTCTACCACGCCGAGGGAATTGCCCGTGACGTGCGCAACGACATGTGCGCGCGCTGGCGGGACGAGGATCTGTTTCGCTGCCTGGCGTGGCTCTACGACGGGATCGAGCTGTCGGGATCGTAGCGCGCTTTCCACGTCCGGCAAGTCACGCGGATCTTGAAAACAAGAGAAAATCGGGTTCGTTCTGCCAAAATCCAAAATCGGTTGTACGAGCGTTTGTATTGCTATCTTAAATTGAGTATAGCCGCAGCATCTCGAACTGCCGGCTGCCGGCCGGCATCGGATGACGAAAAATTTGTGACCGAAGAACAAGCGCGCTAGCGGCAAATACAAGCGAACGTCCTGAAATCGCGCCAGAAAAAACAAGCAACGAGCGCCAAAGAACAAGCGGCAAGAACAACGCGGGTGTTTACCCTCCCCTGCAGGGGGAGGGTCGCTCGGCGTCGCGATAGCGACGGCGAGCGGGGTGGGGTGTGGACGCGCAGCCACCCCACCCCGCTCGCTTCGCTCGCGACCCCCCCCTGCAGGGGAGGGTAACGTGAGCGGACGCCTATCGCCTCGTTGCTTCAATGGTGGATTGGGCGCACGAAAAAGCCCGGCAACCGTTTCGGCGCCGGGCGCAACTCTACGTGTCCCATTTCGCCAGTACGGCAATTGACGCAGGGACGCAACAATAATCGGCAAAAAGTCACGCCTTTCCCCCATGCGCCGCGATCAGCGCCTCGCTCATACGCACGAGCCGGGGCCCAAGTCCGTCGGCGCCCATGCTCTGCGCGGTGACGCGCGCGCCTTCGATCAGCAGCAAAAATTCGTCGGCGAGCATCTCGGGCTCGGTGAGGCCGGCGCGGCCGCACAGGCGGATCAGCTCGGCGCGCTGGCGGCGCTTGAACTCCTCGATCACGGCGCGCGCCGGATGCTCCTTCTCGGGCAGCTCGACCGCCGCATTGGCGAGCGCGCAGCCGCGCTCGTTGCAGTCGGCGGCGTGCGCGGCCATCGCCGCCACCCAGGCGCGGATCTGCGCCAGCGGCTCGCCGGGGTGCTGGCTCTCGAGCGCACACCAGTAGGTATCGGCCTTGCCGGCTTCCTGCCGCAGGTATTCGGCGACCAGCTCGTCCTTCGAGGCAAAATGCCGGTAGAGCGTCATCTTGTTGGTGCCGGCCGCCTCCGCAATCGATTCCACCCCGACGGCGCGGATGCCATGCCGATAGAACAGCTCGCCGGCGGCCGCCAGGATGCGCGCGCGGGGCGGAATTCCATCAGCTTTGGAATGGGTTACGGCCAGATTTGCGGGCGCGCTCATTTTTGCCTCTTGACAGGGTGTTACCGGTCAGTACCTATATAAGCGATGTTACCGACCGGTACCACAGCCCATGGACAAAGTCACGGGCTTCGTCCCGTCGCCAACCCCAGGAGCAGCCAGATGTCCGCCAGCCCGTCCACCGCCGCCGTCGTCGATCGCCAGCCGCAACTGGCGGAAACGCCCGATGTCTTCTCGCCCTATCGCCTGGGCGACCTCGCGCTCAAGAGCCGCATCGTGATGGCGCCGATGACCCGCAGCCGCGCGGTCGACGGCAATGTGCCGAGCCCGCTCGCCGCGACCTACTATGCGCAGCGCGCCTCGGCCGGCCTCATCGTCACCGAGGCGACGCAGGTGAGCCCGCAGGGCGTCGGCTATGTCCGCACGCCCGGAATCGACTCGGACGCGCAGGTCGCGGGCTGGCGCAAGGTCACCGACGCCGTGCACGCCGCGGGCGGGAAGATCTTCCTGCAGCTTTGGCACGTCGGCCGCATCTCGCATCCGGATTTCCACGGCGGCGCGCTGCCGGTCGCGCCCTCGGCGATCGCGGCGAGCGGCACCGTGTTCACGGCGCAGGGCCCGAAGCCGATGGTGGCGCCGCGTGCGCTCGAGCAGGTCGAGCTGCCCGGCATCGTCGGGCAATTCCGCGCCGGCGCCGAGAACGCCAAGCGCGCGGGCTTCGACGGCGTCGAGATCCATGGCGCCAACGGCTACCTGCTCGACCAGTTCACCCGCGACGGCACGAACCAGCGCACCGATACCGTATGGCGGCAGCGTCGAGAACCGCGCCCGCCTGCCGCTCGAGGTGGTCGACGCGGTGGTCGGCGTATGGGGGCCGGCGCGGGTCGGGTATCGCGTCTCGCCCAACGGCGCGTTCAATTCGATGAGCGACTCGGATCCGCGGCGCACGTTCGCGTATCTGGCGGGCGAGCTCGACCGGCGCGGCATCGGCTACCTGCATGCGGTCGATCCGCACGCCGACGGCGACAAGCGCATCTCGCCGCTGCTACGTCAGGTCTTCAGCGGCACCTATGTCGTCAACGGCGGCTTCGACCTCGCGGCGGCCAATGCGGCGCTCGCGCGCGGCGCCGACCTCGTCGCCTTCGGCGTGCCGTTCCTCGCCAACCCGGACCTGCCCGAGCGCTATCGCCGCGGCGCCGCGCTCAACAAGCCGGACCAGGCGACGTTCTACATGGGCGAGGATAAGGGCTACGTCGACTATCCGGGGCTCGCATGATGCGGCTTGCGTGTCGCGCACCGAACGCGCGCATCGGCGCCGGCTTCCCCGAAATGTCGCTCGCGGAAGCGCTGGAGGACCCGCTCATCCGCGCCGTGATGGCGGCGGACCGCGTCGATCCGGCGCGGCTCGCCGACGAGCTGGCTGAAACCGCGCGGCGGGTCGGCCGTAAACTAGACAACGTGGCGTAATCCCCCTCGCGCCATGTGCAGAGGCCGGGCGGCCTTGGGTTCCCCCAACCGAGGCCGCCCGGCGCTCCATCACGGTAATCGCTGATCGATATGATCAGCAAAATTCGCTTGCCGCCGCCAGCCGTGCCGCGCATGAGTTCGTTGCCGGACTAAAGCGGAGCGCGCGATGGGGCTGCACCTCGTCATCGGCAACAAGAACTACTCCTCCTGGTCGCTGCGGCCGTGGATTGCGCTGCGGGTCGCAAATATTCCGTTCGAGGAAACCGTCATCCCGCTCTACGAGCCCGAGAGCCCGGAGCAGATCCTGAAATTTTCGCCCGCCGGCAAAGTCCCTATCCTGATCGATGGCGACGTCCGGGTGTGGGAATCGCTCGCAATTCTCGAGTATCTCGCCGAGAGATTTCCGGCGGCCGGGCTCTGGCCGAAGGACGCGGCGGCGCGGGCGCATGCGCGCGCGATCGCGCACGAGATGCACGCCGGATTTGCGGCGCTGCGCAGCGAATGCTCGATGAACATGCGGCGCCCGCCCGCGAAGAGAGATCTGTCGGGCGACGCGATAGCCAATGTGAAGCGCATCGATGACATCTGGTCCGGTGCTCGTGCGCGCTTTGCGGCCGACGGGCCGTTCCTGTTCGGCGCATTCTCGGCCGCGGATGCGATGTATGCGCCGGTGGTGTCGCGTTTCCACACTTATGCGATCGACGTTGGCGCCGCCTCGCGCGCCTACATGGGCGCCGTGATGGCGCTGCCGGCGTGGCGCGAGTGGTTCGGTGCGGCGCTCAAGGAACCGTGGGTGATGCGGAACAACGAGGTGGACTGGCCCGAGGTGAAGCGGTTTCAAGCGTAGGGGCGCGTCATAGGAGGCAGGTCATGGGGCTGCATCTCGTCATCGGCAACAAGAACTATTCGTCCTGGTCGATGCGGCCGTGGATCGCGCTCAAGGCTGCCGGCATCCCGTTCGACGAGACGTTGATCCCGTTCGATGCGCCGGACTTCAAGGCGCGGCTCGCCAGGATTTCCGGGACCGGCAAGGTCCCGGTGCTGATCGACGGCGACACGCATGTCTGGGAGTCGCTGGCGATCCTGGAATATGCGGCCGAGACGTTTCCGCAGGCGCGGCTTTGGCCGGCGGACAGCGCGGCGCGGGCGCACGCGCGCGCGATCGCGAACGAAATGCATGCGGGCTTTTTGCCGCTGCGGCGTCATATGCCGATGAACATGCAGCGGCCGGTCGAGACGCGCCATCCAACGTCGGAGGCGGCCGCCGACGTGAAACGCATCGACGCCCTGTGGAGCGACTGCCGCGCCCGCTTCGGCACGGGCGGTCCGTTCCTGTTCGGCGCGTTCACGGCCGCCGATGCCATGTATGCGCCGATCGTGTCGCGCTTTCGCACCTACGCGGTCGAGGTCGGCGCGCCGGCGCGCGCCTACATGGACGCCGTGATGGCGCTGCCGGCGTGGCAGGAATGGGAGACGGCCGCGCTCAAGGAGGAGTGGGTGGTCGCCGAGGACGAGGTGGACTGGCCGCAGGTGAAGCGGGTAGGGCGGTGACTCGTGCCCCGGATGCAGTGCAGCGCCGCGCCCTTGCGCGGTGGTGCACTGCCGATCCGGGGCCCATGCCGATGGGGGCGGGCCGTGGGTCCCGGTTTTGCGGTGCATCGCTGCGCGCTGCACCGCGCCCGGGACACGAGTTCAGTGCTTAGGTCACCGCGGTCGGCGCCAGGGCCTCGATGTCGGTCACCACGTCGATCAGCGCGGGGCGGTTGGCGGCCAGCGCCTGGGCGAGCGCGGCCGGGAATGCCTTGGCGTCCTCGACGCGGATGCCGAGGGCGCCGATGTCCTCGGCGATGCGGGCGAAGTTCATCTTGTTGAAGGTCCACAGCTCGCGCGCCTGCTCGGTCTGCTTGCCGCCGTAGACGCGGTCGAAGCCGCGCTTGCTCTGGTTGCCGCCGCCGTTGTTGTTCACGACCGTGACGGCGTTGATCTTCCAGCGCACCGCCGTCTCGAGCTCGCCGATGTGATACCAGAGGCCGGCGTCGCCCGTGAACGTCACCACGGGCCGATCCGGGCAGCCGCATTTCGCGCCGAGCCCGGCCGGGAAGGCCCAGCCGAGATGACCGGCGCTGCGGATGTAGCTCTGCGTCGGGGTGCGCAGGTCGTACATGCCGCCCATCCACATGCCGGCGTGGCCGGTGTCGACCACGACAATCGCGTCGTCGGGCACATGCTGCGACAGCTCATAGCACAGCCGCTCGGGCCGGATCGGCACCGCGTCGGAGGTGAGCGCGGACTTGTACTTGTCGCGCCACTCGCCGCAGATTTTCTGTGCCTCCGCGATCCACGGCTTGCGCTTCGCGGCGCTCGCGCGATCGGCGGCCTCGAGCATTTTCGCCAGCGTCACCTTGGCGTCGCCGTTGACGCATGCGACGAACGGATAGTTGCGGCCGAGCGCCTCGGCGTCGATGTCGATCTGGATCGAGGGGCGGCCGATCTCGGGCACCGCCCAGAAGTGCGTGGTCATGCCGCCGGTCTCGGTGCCGATGAAGCAGACGAGGTCGGCGCGGTTGACGACCCGGTTCGCGCTCTCGCGCGAATAGGTGCCGCACACGCCGACCGAGAGCGGGTGCGTGCCCGCGATCGAGTCCTTGCCGTTGAGCGAGGTCGCGACCGGGATCTGCAGCGCTTCGGCGAGCGCGACGAGCTCGCGGGCGGCGCCCGAGGCGCGCACGCCGCCGCCGGCGACGATCACGGGGCGCTCGGCGGCCTGCAAGTGCTTCAAAGCCGCCAGCACGCTCGCCTGGTCGGGCTGCGGCCGGAACGGCGGCACGCGCGCGAACATCTCCTCGACCAGCGGCTCCATCTCGGCTTCGTCGAGGTCGATCTGGCCCTCGTTGCCGCGGAATTGCAGATGCACGGGTCCGGGCGTGCCCGTGGTGGCGGCGCGGAATGCCTGGCGCACCATGTCGGGAAAGCGCGCGACGTCGTCGACGGTCGCATTGAACTTGGTCACCGGCTCGAACGCCGGCACGTCGTCGACCTCCTGGTAGACCTTCCTGAACTTGGTCTTCGCCTCGCGCCCGCCCGTGAAGGCAATCACCGGTGAATGAGCAAGGTATGCATCGCGCAGCCCGGCCGCCAGGTTGAGCGCGCCGATCACCTGCGCCATGCAGATGCCGGGCCTGCCCGAGGCGCGCGCATAGCCGTCCGCCATGTAGGCGGCAGATTTCTCGCCGTGCACATGCAGGCGCTTGATGTCGGTGCGGCGCTCCATCTCCGCATAAGTGGTGCGCAGCACGGCCGGCACATGAAACACGTGCGTGACGCCGTAGCCCTTGAGCATGTCGGCGAGGCACTGCGCGCCGGTCATCTTCTTGCGGTTGTGTCCGATCTGCATGGGTAGAGACCTGTGTGCTTGTTGATGCGCCTCTCCACACTCGGCGTCATCACCCGCGCAAGCGGGTGATCCAGTAGCCACTTAAACGATTGTGTTTACTGGATGCCCCGCTTTCGCGGGGCATGACGGAGGAGTGTTGGGCTACTTGATTGCGAGTGGATTGACAGGCGAGCCCACCGCCCCCGTGATCGGGATCGCGGGGGCGACGAACATGAACTCGTAGGTCTTGTCGGCCGCGCAGTCGTCGGCGAGCTCCTTGAGGTTGAAGATCTCGCCCATGGTCATGCCCATGATCGGGATGGTGATCCAGTGCCAGGGCTGGTTGATGCCGGGCTCGGTCTCGTTCGGGCGCACCTCGCAGCCCCAGGTGTCGGAGGCGAGCGCCGCGAGCTCGACTTGGCTGATCCATTCCAGCGTCTCGAACGCGAAGCCGGGCGCGTCGCCGCCCGGATAGCCGTCCCAGCTGCCGGCCTTGACGCAGCGCTCCATCTGGCCGGTGCGCACGATCACGTAGTCGCCGCGCTTCATCTGCGTATTCTGCTTCTTGGCGGTCGCGTCGAGATCGGCGCACGTGATGCCGTAGCCGTCGTCGAGGCAGTCGACGCCCTTGTGGCGCGCCACGTCGAGCAGCACGCCGCGGCCGACCATCTTGTTCTTGGTCTTCTCGATGCCGCACTTCTGCGCGCCGTTGCTCGTCACCTCGCGGCAGTCGTAGCCGTTCCACATGTAGTTCTCATAGAACACGTGGCCGAGCCCGTCCCATTGGGTGCCGCATTGCAGCGGCATGGTCACCATGTCGTCGGCGGCACGGATGCCGCGCTTGTCGAGCACGCCCGAATACGCATCGGTGCCGGTGCGCAGCATGGTGTGGATCGGGTTGGTGCGCCCCATGGTCGGATACTTGCTCTTCGCGCCCTGCGGTCCGGTGTGATCGAAGTTGAGCGCGAGCGAGATCACCTTGCCCTTCTTGACGAGGCCGGCCGCCGCGATGATGTCGGCCGCGCTGGTGAAATTGAGCGTGCCGATCTCGTCATCCGGGCCCCACTTGCCCCAGTTCTTGTACTTCTCGGCGGCGTCGCGCAGGTCCTGGCGCGTGTAGGTCTTGCCCGGCATGAGATTTCCTTCTTCAGCGAGAGGCGGGGAGGGACATGACGGCGCAGCGGAGGGACATTGTTTTAGGGCTGGGTTTACTGCGCCACCGGATGGAGCGATGATAGCACACCAAAATATTCCATAGGGAGAGCGCCGTGAGAGCGATGGTTCGCCTGCTTGTCGGGCTTGCGGCATTGGCGGCAAGCGCCGCATCGGCGCAGACCTATCCGGACCACAATGTGCGCGTCATCGTGCCGTTCGGGCAGGGCGGGCCGACCGACGTGATCGCGCGCATCTTCTCGCAAAAGCTGTCGGAAGCTCTCGGCCACCAGTTCTACGTCGAGAACATCGCCGGCGCCGGCGGCAATATCGGCACCGCCCAGGCCGCACGAGCAGCGCCTGACGGCTACACCATCCTGGTGGTGAGCACCGGCTTCATGGTCAACCCGAGTTCTATGCGAAGGTGCCCTACGATCCGATCAAGAGCTTCACGCCGCTCACGCTCGCGGCGGTGTCGCCCAACGTGATCTTCGTCCATCCGTCGATCCCGGCAAAGACGCTGCAGGAGCTGATCGCGCTCGTGAAGGCCAATCCGGGCAAATACGCCTACGCGCAGCCGGCGATGGGCTCGACGCCGCATCTTTCGGCCGAGCTGTTCAAGCAGACCTTCGGCCTCGATCTCGTGATGGTGCCGTTCAACAGCGCCGGGCTCGCCGTCAACGGCGTGCTCGCCGGCCAGCCGCCGATCGGCTTCACGGCGCTGCCGCCGACCATCGGGCTGATCAGCGACGGCAAGCTGCGCGGCCTCGCGATCGAGGCCACGAAGCGCTCGCCGCTGCTGCCGAACGTGCCGACCATCGCGGAGGCCGGCGTCCCGGGCCAGGAGGCCGACACGCCCACGGGATTCGTGCTGCCGGCCGGCACGCCGGCCGCGATCGTCGACAAGCTCAACAAGGAGATGCGGCGCATCGGCGCGCTGCCGGAAATCAGGGAGCGGCTGGAGAAGATCGGCTTCAACCCGGTGTTGAACACGCCGGAAGAATTCGGCGCCCGCATCAGGAGCGAGATGGAGAGATGGGGTAAGGTGGTGCGTGCCGCCAACCTCAGGATCGAGTAAATGGTCGGCGGGCTCGCGCGTCGGAGGACTCGCATGTCGATCACCATCACACCGCTCACACCTGTCGTCGGGGCCGAGATCGCGAATGTGGATCTGCGCCGGTTCGCCGACAGCGAGTTCGCGCAGATCGAGCAGGCCTGGGCGCGCCACTCGGTGCTGCTGTTCCGCGGCCAGAGGCTGAGCGACGACGACCTGCTCGCGTTCAGCCGCCGCTTCGGCGCGCTCGATCCGCCGCCCATCCAGGAGCACGGCCGCCAGAGCCCGCCCGGCTACCCGGACGTTTACGTCGTCTCCAACGTGCTCGACGACAAGGGCGCGCCGATCGGCGCGCTCGGCGCCGGCGAGGCCGTGTGGCACACCGACATGAGCTACGCCGACATGCCGCCCGACGCCTCCATGCTCTACGCGCTGGAAATCCCGCCGAGCGGCGGCAACACGTATTTCCTCAGCATGCAGGCCGCCTGGGCGGCGCTGCCCGACGCGCTCAAGGCGCGCCTCAAGGGCCGACGCATCAAGCACGACGGCACCTACAACAGCGGCGGTTATTTGCGCAAAGGCGTGACGCCGACCGACGATCCGCATCAGGCGCCGGGCGCCTGGCATCCGGCCACGATCGCGCACCCGGTGACGGGCGTGCCGGCGCTTTATCTCGGCCGGCGGCGCAACTCGTATGTGGAGGGCTATTCGCAGTCTGAATCGGACACGCTGCTTGACGAGATATGGGCGGCGGCGACGGATCCAAAGTTCACCTACGAGCATCACTGGCGCGTCGGCGACCTCGTGCTGTGGGACAACCGCTCGACCATGCACCGGCGCGACCCGTTCGACGGCGCGACGCGCCGCGTCATGCATCGCACCCAGATCAAGGGCACGCGCGCGCCACGCGCCTTTGTGGCGGCGGCGTGACGTCCAGCCATGCGCATCGTCGACATTCGCGAGCGGGCGATCCCGCTCAAGTCCGATCTGAAGAACTCGAGCTTCGACTTCTCCGAGATGACCACCTCGGTGGTCGCGGTCATCACGGACGTGGTGCGCGACGGCAAGCCGGTCGCGGGCTTCGCTTTCAATTCGACCGGCCGCTATGCGGTCGGTCACCAGATGCGCGAGCGCTTCATCCCGCGCATCCTGCGCGCCGATCCGGCATCGCTGCTCGATGCGTCGGGGGACAATCTCGATCCGGAGAAGATCCTCGCCGTGATGCGCCAGCGCGAGAAGATCGGCGGCGATGCCGAGCGCTCGATCGGCATCGGCACCATCGAGGTCGCGGTGTGGGACGCGGTGGCGAAGATCGCGCAGAAGCCGCTGCACCAGGTGCTGGCCGAGCGGTACCGCGACGGCACGGTGCCGAAGAAGATGTTCTGCTATGTCGGCGGCGGCTGGTACTGGCCGGGGCAGACCACCAAGGATCTGCAGGACGAGATGCGCCGCCATCTCGATGCCGGCTACACCATGGTGAAGATGAAGGTCGGCGGCATGCCGCTCGCCGACGATTGCCGGCGCATCGAGGCGGTGATGCAGGTGCTCGGCAACGAGGCGCAGCTCGCGGTCGACGCCAACGGCAAGTTCGATCGCGCCGAGTCGCTCGCTTACGCCAAGGGCCTGGCGCCCTTCGGGCTGCGCTGGTTCGAGGAGCCGTGCCACCCGCTCGACTTTTCGCTCTATGCCGAGATCGCGTCGGTCTACCCCGGCGCGCTCGCGACCGGCGAGAACCTGTACTCGACGCAGGACGTGCAGAACCTCGTGCGCTTCGGCGGCATGCGCGCCGACCGCGACTTCATCCAGGTCGATCCGCCGCAGGCCTATGGCATCGCGCAATACGCGCAAACCATCGCGATGCTGGAACAGGAAGGCTGGCGCCGCGCCTCGCTGTTTCCGCACGGCGGCAACCAGATGTCGCTCGCGATCGCGGCCGGCTTCGGCCTCGGCGGCGCCGAGTCCTATCCGGGCGTGTTCGGGGCGTTCGGCGGCTTTGCGGACGACGCCAAGGTCGAGGGCGGCGCGATCACGCTGTCGGATCGGCCGGGGATCGGGTTCGAGGGGCAGGCGAAGCTTTATGCGGTGATGAAAGAAATGCTGCCGTAGGTCGCGAGACTTGCGGGCAACTCGCGTTTGTATTACGCTGTGTATTACAACAATACCGGATAGTTCGGTGACCATCACGATCCGCCTGCCCCCGAAACTCGAGGCCGCGCTGAGGGCCCGTCTCGATCGGCGCCGTAACGCCCTCTCCGATTTCGTGCGTGACGCGATCAGCGAGAAGCTCGAGCGCGAACCGGCGCGGACGACCTCCGCCTACGAGGGAGGCAAGGAGCTCTTCGGCAAGCACGGAAGCGGTCGGGACGATCTCAGCAGCAATCGCAAGACGATCTTGAGCGAGATGCTTCGTGCCAAGTATCGTCGTTGATGCCGGTCCACTGGTCGCATTATTCGACCGCGATGATCGCCATCATCATCGGGCGGTCGAGTTCCTCCGCACTTGCCGCGATCGTTTGATCACGAATCTGCCCATCCTTACCGAGACAATGTGGCTACTGCGGTTCTCCGTGGAGGCGCAATGCGATCTGCTCAGGTGGGCGACGCAGTTTATCGATATCGACGGAGAAACGGCGGCGGACTTGCCGCGCATCATCGAGCTGATCGAGAAATATCGCGACCTGCCGGCCGACTTCGCCGACGTATCGCTCGTCGCGCTGGCGGAGCGCCTGAACTTATCCCGCGTGGCGAGCATCGATCGGGACTTCGACATCTATCGTTTCGCAGGAAAGCAACGCTTCCAGAACGTATTTCTGTCGGGCGCGTGATGCGCCTCGGGCGCGCCGTTCGCTCGCCGCTACTTCGCCTGCTCCTCGGTGAAGAACTTCTCGCCGTAGGCGAAGCGGTTGGGCTTGAGGAAGAAGCCGAGCAGGACGGCGCCGTTGGGCGAGACGGCCTCGTGCTGGTTGCCGGCCGGGCGCCAGACGAACTGGCCGGGGCCGGCGACGCCCTCGTGGTCCTGCAGCGTGCCTTCGAGCACGTAGGTCTGCTCGAGCGCGGTGTGCTCGTGCAGCGGCACGACGGCGCCGGGATCGAGCCGGAACAGCGCGGTCGTGATGCCGTCATCGTCGCTGTAGAGCACCTTGATGCGGATGCCGGGAAATTTCGTCGGCTCCCACGGCATGTTCGGCACGTCGAGATAGTGCGAGGCGAGCGCCGGGTCGGTCACGGGCTTGATGTCGGGATGCACGAGCGGGCGGGCTTGCGCGGCGGCCATGGGATTGTCCTCCGGGTCGGGCGGCGGTCACGCCAGCATATGGCGATGGGCCGCCAACATCCAGGTCGATCAGACGACGCGACCCGAGGCCGGGCCGGCGTCACAGCACGCGCGACACGGCGAGCAGATCCGGCCGCTCCGCATTGGCGGCCGCGATCGCCGGCTCGGAGCCGAGGACGGCGGTGCGGCTCGCCGCCGGGAAGCGCGCCAGCGCGGCAGCAAAATGGCGGAAGTCCGCGCGCGTCGTGCCGAGAACCTCCTCGCGCATCCGCTGTCGCGACGCGTCGTCGTCGCCGATCAGGTGGCGCTGCATCGACACATAGCCCTTGGCGTCGGGCAGCAGGTAGAAGTCGAGGGCGCCGATCGTGCCGATGATTGCGCGCGTGAGCTCGCGGTCATCGAGCGCGACCTTGTCGAGGAAGTCGGCGCTGCGGTCATAGACGTTGAGCGTCGCCGTGAGGTTGGGGTCGCAATAGGACGAGTAGGTGAACACGCCGCTCTGGCGGTCGAGGCTGCAGCGCACGCCGTAGGCGCCGCCCTGGACGCGCACGCGATCCCACAGCCACGTGGTGTCGAGATAGCGCTCTATCACCAGGTTCGCACCGGACGGCTTCAATCCCAGCGCATAGAGGTCGGCGCCCTTGCCGACGAAATTGACCTGCGAGGGCATGACAAAACCCTCACGGCGCGGCCAGTCGGCGATCGGCCAGGATGCCGGCGCCGCCGCCGCGGCGCCGCGCGGCAGGCTCGCCAGAAAATCGGCGAGCCGTGGCCGCACGGCCGTCCAGTGCGCAGCCTGCGCGGTCACGTTGGCGAGCATGGCGCCGCGGTCGACGAGGATGGTGCGGATGCGCTCGAGCGCCGCGACGACGCCGTCCCAGTCGGACTCGACCCGTTCGGCGAGCTTGCGCAGGAACGGCAGGTAGGTGAGCCCGCCCATCTGCTCGCTTGCCCAGCCGATGGCGTCGTAGCAGGCGCGCACGCGCCCCTCGACATAGGCGGGGCCCGCATGCACCAGGCTCGCCTCGAAGGACGCCTTTTCCTGCAGCACGAGCTGGCGGAAGCGCTCGCGATTGTCGAGCCGCGCGCTGGTGAGGATATCGCGCAGGATCGCCAGCAACTCGCCGGTCTGCCCCGGCAGCGCCTTGCCGCGCAGCACGAACCACGCGGTCGTTCCCTTGTGGTCCGCCATGACGGAGCTGAACGTCGCGGTGCGGATGCCGCCGGTCGCGCGGCCAATTCGCTGCGACAGCCGCACGAAGTCATCCGCGCCGGCGCCGGTCTCGAGCAGCGCCTGGCCGAACAAGTCCACGTAAGGCACGAGATCGGGGGGCAGCCGCCGCAGGTCGAAGGCGAGATCGAGATAGACGACGCCATTGCTGAAGAGATCGTGGTAGAGGACGCGCGTCTCGCCGGTGCGGATCGCCTCGATCGGGATGAGCTCGTTGCGCGG
>CAVPGG010000268.1:0-15198 GCA_963703755.1 uncultured Pseudomonadota bacterium | reverse complement strand
TTCCTCAACCTGCTTCTGTATTCATCGAGGACACTCACGGCATCCTCATGAGTTTGTGCTCCATGGTCTGCCATGCTGACGTCGACTTGGCAGCTGCAGGTATCCGGTGGTCGAGTTCTGTGAGTGTAGGCAGCCTTGGACGGAGCGAAGCCAGGAAGCTGGTACCTCCACGTTGATCTGGCGCACGAGGAAAGGAAAGGCGGTAGAACGAAAAGGCACGCATTGGCGTCCTTAAGACTTCGTCGTCGTCTGTGGAGGAGATGGTAGAAAGTTGTCGCATCGCAAGGCTGAGGCTATTGTAATCGATACGGAGGGGAAGGCTGGCTAGGGCCGGGGCAGGAGGCCGGGACCATGTTGCAAGTCGTCGGCGCTATCGTCTTCATCGTGCTGTCCTGAAGAATGCTCATCCTTAGCCGCGCAGCACTTTCCGCCAGCCATGGCAGCGGAGCATCCCGTTCGTAGCCCCGTTGATTGCGCTGATCGGAGCGGCATTCGCGTTCGCGCCAAAGCGAGGCCGAAAACGATGAGAATTGAACAACGCCACCCGAAGCCGGGATCAAAATCGCAATGACTTCTTCCACTTCCATCCGGCGACCCGATTTCAGCCATTCGCTCGTCCACCTTACCCGCGAACGTTACGAATGGTCTTCAGGGACTTCGCGACGCGAACACTCAAACGGCTCGTTCCAGCGTTCGATGTGCTGAAGGAGATTTATCATCGGGCAGCATTCGTGGCAGCGGGAATGCTGGTTACGTCAAGGGCGGCCGTCCGGCGGTATGCTTGTCCGAGATCTCACTCGCCGCCATACATCATGTCGCCGAACCGCCGTCTGAGCCGAAAGCGCGATATCGATTTTACGGAATTGTCGTCAGCAAGAACGCGGTATACGAGGCAGGCGGACGTCCCGTCGTCTACCTGCCCGACACCGAGGGTGATTGGATTCCGGCCCACCAGAAGTGGCGGCAAGTGCGATTCGAGCCGCCGTTTATCGATTTCACCCATGAACGCGAGTGGCGAGTCCCGGGCGACCTTGATTTGACGAAGCTGCCTGGCCTCTACCTGGTCGTGTGGAGTACCGCGGACGTGAAGGCTCTTGCCGGATTTCAAGACGCCAGTCGCTCATTTGATCCGCGGCATGCTGGCGATGGAGCACATCATGATGATGCTCTAAGGCGCGCGATAGGCGGTACCGCAGCCATCTGGCTGACTGGCATCGGCGCCCATCCGGTGTCGGAGCCACCCACGACGGGTGCTGCAACTCCACGTCGCGCTTGCCGCACTCGGTGCAGCGCCATTGCACCGGGGCGTGTCCTGCTAGCCGTCAGGTCCCCACCGAATGGCGCAATCGCGCCCGCGCGCATGTGCGGGCGGCGCGTGTATTTGCTCGTCACGCCTCCCCCCTCACCCCAACCCCAGATCCTCCGCCACCTGCGGCAGCCCATAGAACGGCGAGCCGATCGGCGCGTTGCGCCAGGCCGCGAGCTCGTGCGCCCGCGCCTTGTCGAGGGTCGCGATCGCCAGCACGGTTTCGGCGGCGGTCCGGCCGAGGTCGGCCGGCGTCGGATATTGCGCGTAGCGTGACCGCTCTACCGCGCCCGGCGGTCCGATCCGCTCGAGCAGGCGCATGATCGCGGCCGCCAGCGCCTCGAAGTCGAACCGGCTGGCCTGCCAGTCGAACTCCGCGCCCTCGTTGCGGGCGGCAGCCTCCATCACCTTGCCGGCCTGGGTGATGAGGTAGGCGAGCGCGCGCGACTTGCGCTCGCCGCGCGAGCGCTCCAGCGCCGCCTCCAGCAGGATCGCCTCGGCCTGCGCCGAGAGCGAGCGCCCGCTGCGCTGCGCCTCGCGCTCGATCGCGCCGCGCACCTTCGGGCTCACCCGCACCAGCATCGCCACCTTGCCGCTGGCCTTGCGCCCCGCCCCCGCGCGCCGTCCGCCTTGCGCCATGTCGCCCTCGCTGGTTTGATTGATGATACACAATAGAAACGGATTCGACATCATTAGTGTTGCGCCGCGCGCCAGCATAGGTCAAGACAGTGGCAGGTGCAAGCGAACGCAGGACTTGAACCGTCGGGGCCGGGCCGCCGGAGCCGACGCAAGACATCAACCGAGCCATTGGAGCGCACATGACATCGAAACGCGACTTGACCATCGAAGATTCATCCGCCGTCCCGCTGCCGGGCCCGAGCCTGGTGGACGGCGACGATGCCCCGACCTACGCGCGGCTCGCCGCCCGCATCAGGGCGGCGGTCGCGCCCACCAACGTGATCGACGAGATCCTGGCGCGCGACGTCGCCGACCTGACCTGGGACGTGGTGCGGCTGCGCCGCCTCAAGGCCGGCCTGTTCAGGGTCGGGGCGAGCGACGGCATGGCGGAGGTCATGCGCGGGCTGGAGGCTCCGATCGTGGGTCGCGCCAAGCTGATGGGTTGGGCGGCGCGCGATCCGGTCGCCGTCAACGCGGTGAACGCGCAGCTCTCCGCCGCCGGCCTCGACATGGGCGACGTGACCACCGCCACCTTCGCGGCGCGCATCGACCAGTTCGACCGCATCGAGCGCATGCTCGCCGCCGCCGAGGTGCGCCGCGCCGCCGCCCTCCATGCGATCGACAACCGCCGCGCCGCCGAGCGGGTGCGCAAGGCCGCCGAGGAGGCGGAGCGCGACGCCGCGCCGCCGGTCGAGGAGGGGGAGTTCAGCCTGGTGCCCGCGGCGGGGGCCGAGACGGAATGAGCAGCGCCGGCGCATGTGAGCTGAGCACGGAGGTCGGGCTCCCTCCCCCGCTTGCTCCGCGCTCTCCCCCTCCCCCGCTTGCGGGGGAGGGTAGGGAGGGGGAAGCCACTTGCTCGGTGCCCGTGGCTTCCCCCTCTCCAACTCTCCCCCGCAAGCGGGGGAGAGGGTCCAACCGTCGTGCTCACCTCACACGCGATTGCGACGAGCCTGATCCCGGGCTTGATGCCCATTCGCCAGCAACACCATGCGTCAATGAAAGAGTGCACGCCGCCAACCGCGCCAATGCGGCGCGCAGCACCGGGCCGCGCACGCCCGCCGGCAAACAGCGCAGCGCGCGCAATGCGCTGCGTCATGGGCTCAACCAGCCGGTGCTCGCCGATCCGGAACTCGCGGCCGAGGCCGCCGACCTCGCGGGACGGATCGCCGGCGAGAACGCGACCGAGCCGCGCCGCGCCGCCGCGTTGCGCATCGCCGAGGCGCAGGTCGACATCGCGCGCATCCGCCGCGCGCGCACGCAGATCATGATCGAAGGATTTGCCGCCGCCGACCCGACCGCCCGGCTGATGCGGCTCGAGCGCTACGAGCGGCGCGCGCTGTCGCGGCGGAAATCCGCAATCCGCGCGTTCGATGCTCTCGAGCGTCCGGCGGCGGCGCCGCCACGCCGCAATCCATGGGCCGCGGTCGCCGCCGCGGCGGGGCTGCGCGGGGTTTGGCGGAACAAACCCGGCTTTGGCGCGACACGCGACCCGTGGATCGCGGTCGCCGCCGCCGCGAGGCTGCCTGGACTTTGGCGGAACAAACCCGATTTCGGCGCGGCACGCGAGGCGCGGCCGTCGCCGCCGCCGCGAGGTCCGCGCAGCCCGGCAGAACAAAGCCGATGCTCGCCGGCGCGCCTGCGCTCATCTGCGCCTCGCCCGCTGGTGAGAGTTTGACTAACGTGCGCGCCGATGGCCGACCGCAGCCGCATCCTCGATGTCCCCGCGCCCGCGCCGCGCCCCACGCTGCGCGCCTGGCTCGACCGCGAGGTCGCCGGGCTCTATCCCGGCTGCTTCGCCCTCGTCATGGCGACCGGCATCATCTCCAACGCGTTCTTCCTCGAAGGCCGGCGCGCGGTGTCCGACGCGCTGTTCGCCGCCAACCTCGCGGCCTATCCGTGGCTGATCGCGCTCACCATCGTGCGCGCCCTCCGCCATGGCCGCGCGCTGTGGACCGACCTGCTCGACCCGCGCCTTGTCTTCTCGTTCTTCACCATCGTGGCCGGCACCGACGTGTTCGGCATCGCGGTGCACCTGCGCGGATTTCCCGCCGTCGCGTTCGCGCTGTGGGTGGCGGCGCTGATCCTCTGGCTCGCGCTCGTCTACTTCAGCTTCGGCGTGCTCACCTTCCTCAACACGGCGCACGGCGCGAATGTCGTGCACGGCGGCTGGCTGATCGCGATCGTCGGCACCGAATTGCTCGTGATCCTCGGCACCGTGGTGGCGCCCGGGCTGGGCGCGCTTGGTCCGACCGTGTTCGTGCTCATCCATATGCTGTGGGGCGTCGGCCTCGCGCTGTACGGCATCTTCATCGTGCTGTTCGCGCAACGCATCTTCTTCGTCGACGTTTCGCCCGATGACATCACGCCGCTGCTCTGGGTCGTGATGGGCGCGGCCGCGATCGCGACCAATGCGGGCTCGACCCTCATCCTGTCGGAGACCGGCATGCCGTTCCTCGCCTCGATGCGGCCGTTCATCGACGGCGTCACCCTCATCGCGTGGGCGTGGGCGACGTGGTGGATCCCGCTGCTCGTGTTGTTCGGCATCTGGAAGCACGGCGTCTGCCGCGTGCCGCTCGCCTACACGCCGATGCTGTGGAGCCTGGTCTTTCCGCTCGGCATGTACGCGCTCGCGAGCCTGCGCCTGTCGCTTGCCGCGGATTTTCCGCCGCTGCGGGCAGTCTCCCACGCGATGGTGTGGATAGCGCTCGCCGCCTGGATCGCCACCGCGGCCGGGCTCGCGCTCGCATCATGGCGCAGCCTGCGGTCGGTGCCGGCAGACGCGCGCCTGGGCAACGCGTAAGATGCATGCGCGGCCGGCGGCGCGGAATAGTCGAGCGCCTCGGGTGTTTCCGTCGACGGGGCGCCCGCGCACGAACGCCGGCTTCTTGCACGCTTCTGGAGCACCCGCGTGAACCAGACAGGATGAGTCCCATGCCCCGCAAGCTCGCCATCGCTGCCGCCGTCTGTGCGGCGCTCGCCGCCATGCCGGCCGCCGCCGAGACCCCGTCGCCCGCCGGCGCCAAGGTCTACATCATCAATCTCAAGGACGGCGACACCGTCACGAGCCCGTTCAAGGTCCAGTTCGGTCTGACCGGCATGGGCGTCGCGCCGGCGGGCGTCGAGAAGCCCAATACCGGCCACCATCATCTCATCATCGACACGACGCTGACCCCCGAGCAGCTCAAGGCGCCGGTTCCCGTCGATGCCAAGCACGTGCATTTCGGCGCAGGGCAGACCGAGACCATGGTGACGCTGCCGCCCGGCAAGCACATGCTGCAACTCGTGCTCGGCGACTGGAGCCACATCCCGCACGTGCCACCCGTGATGTCGACGCCGATCACCGTCACGGTGAAGTGACGGCGCCCCTTCGCGTCATGCCCGCGCGTAGCCTTCGAAGAACGGCGTCGCTTCGCTCGCCTGTGGCGGGCATCCACGTCTTTGCGAGGAGCGCGTAGCGCGACGAAGCAATCTCGCGGCCACGACAAGCATGGCATATGACGGACCGGGATTGATTCGTCGGCCTTCGGCGTCCTCGCACAGACGTGGATGGCACCGCAACTCGGGCTTGCCCGAGTTGGCAACTCATAGATTGCCGGAAGTCGTGGTAAACCCGACTTCCGGGACAAGCCCGGCCATGACGGAGTAAAAAAGGAAACAGGAGGACCCCCATGCTCACCCTCTACTACGCCCCCGGCGCCTGCTCGATGGCGGCGCATATCGTGCTCGAGGAGAGCGGCGAGAAGTATACGCCGCAGCGCGTCGACCTCGCCAAGGGCGAGCAGAAGACCGAAACCTATCTGAAGATCCATCCGCTCGGCCGCGTGCCGGCGCTGCGCCTCGACAGCGGCGAGCCGCTCGCCGAGAACACCGCGATCCTGCCCTATCTCGGCAAGCGCTTCGGCCTGTGGCCGACCGATGCGACGGCGGAAGCGAAAGCGCTGTCACTGATCGGATTTTTTGCCGTGAACGTGCACCCCGCGTATGCCCATACGCGCCGGCCCGAGCGCTACACCGCCGACAAGTCCGCGTTCCCCGGCCTCGCCGACATGGGACTCAAGACCTTCCACGGGTACATGAAGCAGACCGACGCCATGCTCGACGGCCGCGAGTGGTTCTCCGAGCGGTACTCGGTGCTCGATCCCTATGCGTTCGTCTTCTACACCTGGGGCATGCGCAACGAGCTGCCGATGGGCGAGCTCAAGAACTACACGGCGCATAAGGACCGCATGCTCAAGCGCCCCGCCGTGCAGCGCGTCGTCGAGGACGAGAAGATCAAGGTGTGATGGCTCCGTAGCATGGGTGGAGCGGAGGCGATTCCCATCCTCGATTCCTCGGCGACGAACTTCCCCCGCTTCGGCTTCAGGCTGACGCTGAACGACATCGTCCCCGCCCCGCAGCACGGGCAGGTCATCGCGGCGAGGATGCTCTGCTTCTCCTCCTCGCCGATCTCCGCATCGTCGAGCAGCGCGGCGGCCTGCTCGCGAAACAGCTCGTGCAGCGCCTCATCGCCGGTGAAAATCCGGCCGATCTTCGGGCGTTTCGGCGCCCGCCCGGTCTTGCGCGCGGCGGCCTTGCGCTTCACGCCATCACCCCATCGTATTGGTCAGCGTCCCGACCCCCTCGACCCACAGCTTCACCACGTCGCCGGCCTTGAGAAACTCCTTGCATGCGAGCCCGACTCCCGCCGGCGTGCCGGTCAGCACCAGGTCGCCGGGGTGCAACGTCAGGCGCGACGAGATGTGCGCGATCTGCTCGGCGAGCGAGAAGATCATCTTCGACGTATGCGAATCCTGCTTGATCACGTCATTGACCCACAGCTTGAGCCCGACGTTCTGCGGATCGCGAATGTCCTCGGCCGGCACGATCCACGGGCCGAGCGGGCAGGCGTCGTCGAAGTTCTTCTGGCCCAGCCAGTCGAACTTGAACGGCGAGGAGTTGGGCACCTGCGCGCGCTTGGTAAGGTCGCGCGCCGAGAGATCGTTGGCGATCGTGTAGCCCGCGACATGGTCGAGCGCGCGCTCGACCGTGACGTTGCGCGCCGCCTTGCCGATCACGGCGGTGAGCTCGACCTCCCAGTCGACCATCTTCGAGTAGCTCGGCAGGATGACGGTCTTGCCCGGATCGGCGAGCGTGCGCGAGGCCTTGATGAAATGCCACGGCTTGAGCCCCACGCTCTTCGGATCGGGCTCCGGCGCGATGTTCTGCACCTTCGCCATCTCCAGCATGTGGTCGGTGAAGTTCGCCCCCGCGCAGTAGATCGCCGACGGCCAGCGCACCGGCGCGAGCAGGATGGTCTGCGCCAGCGCCACGCCGCCCGCAGCGCCGGCGCTCGACGCAGCCGCCTTGAGCCGCGCGGCCGCCGCGTCCCAGTCCTCGAGAATATCGAGCACCGTCGCGTAGCCGGCCTGCCCCGTAAGGGCGACGGCGTCGTGGACGGCGTCGCCGATGACGAGGCCGGCGCGCGGGCCGTCGGCCGACGCGTAGGTGACCAGCTTGTACCCGGAAGGCATGGAAACTCTCTGTAGTGGACGCGCAAGACTACCGGATCACCCTCGCACCGTCATCCTGAGGTGCGAGCGAAGCGAGCCTCGAAGGACGATCGGCCGAGGAGGTGCAACAAGCGCGCAAGTGGCACCACAGGGGCCGTCGTCCTTCGAGGGCCTCGCTTCGCTCGGCCGCCTCAGGATGACGGGACTGGATCAAGTCGAGCGGAAAGCGCTCTAGCGCACCACCGACGCGGTCTGTCCGAACAGGATCTTGCGCGACTCTTCCGTGATGCCCGGCGCCGTGTTGATCGACTTGGCGAGCTCGTACACCTTGACGGTCGCGGGGCGCGCCTTGATGCGTTCGAACCAGGCCTTGAGGTTGGGAAAATCCTCGAGCTTCTGGCCCTGCCGTTCGTAGGGCACGACCCACGGATAGCAGGCCATGTCGGCGATCGAATAGTCGCCGGCGATGAAGTCGCGCCCGGCGAGCTTCTTGTTGAGCACGCCGTAGAGCCGGTTGACCTCGTCGACGTAGCGCTTGATCGCGTAGGGAATCTTCTCCGGCGCGTAGTGGGCGAAGTGATTGTTCTGCCCGCTCATCGGCCCGAGGCCGCCCATCTGCCAGAACAGCCACTCGATCGTTTCGTAGCGCTTGCGCGCGTCGGCCGGGATGAACTTGCCGGTCTTCTCGGCGAGGTAGAGCAGGATCGCGCCCGACTCGAACACCGAGATCGGCTTGCCGCCGTCCTTCGGCTTGTCGTCGACGATCGCCGGGATGCGGTTGTTGGGCGACACGGCGAGGAAGTCCGCCTTGAACTGCTCGCCCTTGCCGATGTTCACCGGAATGATCTTGTACTCCAGCCCGGCCTCTTCGAGGAACATCGTGATCTTGTGGCCGTTCGGCGTGGTCCAATAATGCAGGTCGATCATGACAAGGATTCCTGTTTGCCGTCATGGCCGGGCTTGTCCCGGCCATCCACGCCTTGCGTCTTGGCTAAGACGTGGATGCGCGGGACAAGCCGCGCATGACGGGGTTGGGAGCGGGATATGCCACATCCGCGCGCCGGCCGGAAATGCAAAAAGCGGGAATGACGTATTCTTGAAGGCGCGCGGGCGAAGGTTTAGCCTCGCCGATCAATAATTCCGAAACATTGCTTCCGGGAGGTCGTCATGCACGTGCGAAATCTTCTCCGGGCCGTTCTGGGCATACTTGTTGCCGCGCTTATTGGTTCGATCGATGGCGCGTCGGCGCAATCGACCGACGCCATCCTGGGCCAGGTCAGCTCGGAACGCGAAGGCGCCATGGAAGGCGTCGTGGTCAGCGCCAAGAAGGCGGGCTCGATCGTCACCGTGTCGGTGGTGAGCGACGACAAGGGCCACTACCGCTTCCCGGCGAACCGGCTCGAGCCTGGCGCCTATACGCTCACGATCCGCGCGATCGGCTACGACCTCGACGGCAAGGCGACCGCGCAGGTCGCGGCCGGCCAGGCGGCGACGCTTGACCTTCGGCTCAAGCCGACGAAAAATTTGCCGGCCCAGCTCAGCAATGCGGAATGGCTCGCGAGCTTCCCGGGCAGCGACAAGCAGAAGAAGGCGCTGCTCAACTGCATCGGCTGCCATAACGTCGACCGCATCGCGCGCTCGACCCACGATGCCGACGAGTTCGTGCAGGTGTTCGACCGCATGACCGGCTACTACCCGGGCAGCACGCCCGAGTTTCCCCAGCGCCTGATCGGCAACGCGCGCCGCACCCTCGGCCAGGGGCCGGGCATGCGCGCGATCGCGGAATATCTCGCCTCGGTCAACCTTTCGGAGGACCAGAGCTGGTCCTATCCGCTCAAGACCCTGCCGCGCCCGAAGGGCCGCGCGACCCACGTGATCATCACCGAGTACGACCTGCCGCGGAAGCAGATCCAGCCGCACGACGTGATCCTCGACGCGCAGGGCATCGTCTGGTTCACCCATTTCGGCGAGCAGTTCCTCGGCCGCTTCGATCCGAAGACGCTCAAGGTCTCGGAATATCCGCTGCCGGTGATCAAGCCCGGCTTCCCGGTCGGCACCCTCGATCTCGAGATGGAGAAATCCGGCAAGCTGTGGCTCTCGATGATGTATCAGGCCGGCGTCGCCCGCTTCGATCCGAAGACGGAGAAGTTCGAGACCTGGGCGGTGCCGAAGGAGTGGCAGACCGACGCAACCCAGCAGGCCTTCGTCACGCCGGTCTCGTCCGACGTCGACGGCAAGGTGTGGGTGAAGAACTCCGACCGGGCGCAAATCTTCCGCCTCGATCCTGCGACCGGCAAATGGGAGAATTTCGGCTCGTTCGACGACCCCGCGACGAAGAAGCGGATCACTTCCTACGGCATCCCGGCCGACGCTGAGAACAATCTCTACCTGCTCGACTTCTCCTCCTCCGACATCGGGCGGCTCGACGCCAAGACGCTCAAGCTCTCGGTCTTCAAGGGCGAGATCGCCAACGCGCGCCCGCGCCGCGGCCGCTTCGACGCGCACGATCATCTGTGGTTCGCCGAGTACGGCGGCAACGCCATTGGCATGCTCGATCCGAAATCCGGACACGTGCAGGAATGGCAGCTGCCGACCGCCTGGGGCCAGCCCTATGACGTCGTCACCGACCGGAACGGCGAGGCCTGGACCGGCTCCATGCTGAGCGACCGCGTCTCGCGCCTCGATCCCAGGACCGGCGACTTCGTCGAGTACCTGCTGCCCCGGCGCACCAACATCCGCCGCGTCTTCGTCGACAACGCGACCATGCCGGTGAGCTTCTGGGTCGGCAACAACCACGGCGCCGCCCTCGTCAAGGTCGAGCCGCTGGACTAGCCATTTGGCGCTGCGCTCGCGCTCCCTCTCCCCGCGTGCGGGGAGAGGGTCGGGGTGAGGGGGCGCCTCTACAAAACTTGAGTCAACGACTCGCGGAAACGCCCCCTCATCCCGACCTTCTCCCCGTAAACGGGGAGAAGGAGCGCAAACGCTGTGCTCAGCTCACGCCGCTCAGTGCGCCACCACGTTCTGCATCTCGCCAACCCGACCGCCCAAGAACAACCCCATATTCTCCATCAGCAGCGGCATCACCTGCTCCTCGTAGCCGATGAAGTAGCCACCGATCTGCGGCGAGATCACCACATTGGGCAGATCCCAGAACGGGCTGTCCGGCTTGAGCGGCGAGTCCTGAAACACATCGAGCCCGGCGCCGGCGATGCGCCGTGAGCGCAAGCCCTCGATCAGCGCCGCCTCGTCGACCGTCTCGCCGCGCCCCACATTGATGAAGCGCGCCCCCGGCTTGAGCGCCGCGAATACGGCGTGGCTGAAGATGCCGCGGTTGTCCGCGCTGCCCGGCAGCACATTGATCAGGTAGTCCGCCTGCGCGGCCGCCTGGGCAAGCTCGGCGGTCGGCATCATCGCGTCGAACCCCGCCACCGGCCGCGGCGTTCGCGTCACGCCGACGACCCGCATGCCGAACGCCTTGAGCAGCTCGCCGATCGCGATGCCGCTCACGCCGATGCCGACGATCACCGCGGTCTTGCCGGCGAGCAGCGGCCAGCGCTCGCCGCGCTCCCAGCGCCGCGCCGCCTTGTTGTGCACGAGCCGGCCCACATCGCGCGACAGCGCCAGCATCAGCGTCGCCACCGTCTCGCGCATGGCCGGCCCGTGGATGCCGCGCGCCGAGGTGAGGATCGTGGCATGCCGCAGCGACGGGCAGCGCAGGAAATGATCGACCCCGGTGGCGAGCGACGCGATCCATTTCAGGTTCGTCGCCCGCGCGATCAAGCCGTCGTCGATCGCGATGCCGAAGGCGAACAGCACGTCAACTGTCGCAAGATCCACGGCGATATCCACCATGGTCGTCGCCTTGTGGATCGCTAGATCGGGAAACCGCGCCTTGAGCGCGCGCGCATAGACCTCGGCGAATTTTTCCACGACGAGAATGTTCGTGGTCATCCGCAAACTCCCACGTCATGCCCCGCGGAAGCGGGGCATCCAGTAATCACGGACGGCGCGGTGGCTACTGGATTGCCCGCTTTCGACGGCGAGGAGTTCATAGTCGTATTCCCAGCAATCTCATCGCATTGTTGCACGCGATGTCGGCGCGCACGTTCTCGGGCAGCGCGACCGTATCGAGGAAATGCCCGGCCTCGTCCGCCTGCTCGAACGGAAAGTCCGCCGCGAACATCACCCGGTCGGGCCCCAGCGCGCTGATCGTGCAGGCGAGCGGCTCGGCCGAGCACATGCCCGACGTTGTCACGATGACATTCTGGCGGATGTACTCGGACGGGGGTTTCTTGAGCTTGAGGCCATGGAATTTGGCGCGGCTGTCGAAACGCCAGAGCAGAAACGGCAGGGTTTCGCCGAGATGGCCGAGGATCAGCCGGCTGCGCGGGAAACGGTCGAAGTGTCCGCTGATGATGAGCCGCAGAGCGTGCGAGCCGGTCTCGAAGCCCCAGCCCCACATCGGCCGCATCAGGACCTTGTAGCCGGACAGCACGGACGGCTGCGCCACCGGATCGGCCGGATGGATGTAGATCGCGGCACCGAGGGCGTTGGCGCGCTCCCAAAAAGGATAGAGGGCGGGATCGTCGAGATATCGGCCCTGGGTGTGGCCGTTGATCATGGCGCCGCAGAACTTGAGCTCGCGAATGCAGCGTTCCAGCTCGTCCGCCGCCGCCTTGGCATCCTGCATCGCCAAGTGCGCGAAGCCGGCGTAGCGGTCGGACCGCTTCTCGATCTCGCCGGCAAGGAAGTCGTTCGACTCGCGCGCTCGTCGCGTGGCCGTAGCGGCGTCGCGCTCGGCCTGCACCCCAGGGCCCGCGATCGACAGCACCGCGCGCGCGATGCCCGCGTCGTCCATGCTTCGCAGGCGTCGTTCGCCGAAGTCGGTCAGATTGCGGAAGAAAGTTTCGCCGCGCTCGGGCGCGACCTCGGTCATCGTCGGCCGCCAGTAGTCGACGAGGCCGGGCGACAGAAAATGCTCCTCGAGCGCGATCTTGTTTCTCATATTGTTTCCTCGCCCGGCCGCTCTGTACTGTATCGCGGGTCATGTGTATCATGATGCGGAAAAGCGCCGCAAGCCGACACGGCGCGTGCGAGAGCGGCGGAGAGACCGTGACGAAGATCATGCGAGGTCCCGACAAGGAGAAGAGCCAGGATCCAGGTGATCGCGCGCGCCGGCGCGATCCTGCGCGCGCTCGAGCACGAGCCGGCGGGGCTGAGCCTCGGCCAGATCGCGCAACGCGTCGGGCTCGCGCGCTCGACCGTGCAGCGGATCGTCGCGGCGCTCGCGACCGAGAAGCTCGTGATCGCCGCCTCGGCCATGGGGCGCGTGCGGCTCGGGCCCGCGATCCTGCGGCTCGCCGCCTCGGTGCGCACCGATTTCGTCGCGCTGGCGCGGCCGTTCCTGGTGCAGCTGTCGCACGAGCTGCATGAGACCGTCGATCTCGCGACCGTCAAGGGCGACCACCTCGTGTTTGTCGACCAGGTGGTCGGGCCGCAGCGTCTGCGCACCGTCTCGGCGGTGGGCGAGAGCTTCCCGCTCTACTGCACGGCGAATGGCAAGGCCTATCTCGCCGAGCTCGACGAGCGCGAGATCGGAGCGTTGCTGGGGCGCCGTTTCGAGGCGCGTACCGCCAAGACGTTGACCGTGCTGCCGGCGCTGCTCGCCGACCTCAGGGCCGTGCGCCGCAGCGGCGTTGCCTACGACCACGAGGAGCACACCGTCGGCATCAGCGCGGCGGGCGTCGCGGTACGCGACCCGGCCGGCAACTACGCCGCGATCTCGGTGCCGGTGCCGACGCTGCGCTTCAAGCAGCACCAAAGCCGCATCGCGGCGCGGCTGCTTGCCGCCAGGCGCGGCATCGAGGGCTTGCTCACGACCGCTGAGGCCGCCGAATAGTTGACTTGGATACAGGACGTACCATCCTTCGGGATAACGACACGCAAGCCATCACGGGAAGCGCGCAGGAGGCCAGCAGTGACCAGGAGGATTCGCGGCGTCAGGTTCGAGGAGAACCTCAACAACGAGATGGGGCTCGAGTTCTACAATCTGTCCCATCGCTTCGGGTACCAGTCGCCCAACTGGCCGTACTTCGAAGACGTCAAGATCGAGCGCATCCATTACATGGCGAAGTCGGGCGTGCTGTCGCAGCGCATCACCACCAGCATGCACAACACGACCCACATCGACGCGCCCGCGCATGTCATCCAGGGCACGCCGTTCATCGACGAGGTGCCGCTGCCGCACTTCTTTGGCTCCGGCATCGTGGTGTCGATCCCCAAGAATAAGTGGGAGCCGATCACAGGCGACGATCTCGAGAAGGCGTGCGGCAAGATCGTGCGGCCGCGCGACGTCGTGATCGTCAACACCGGGTGGCACAAGCTGTACGAGGACAGCGAGGACTATTTCTGCCGTGCGCCCGGCTTCGTGCCGTCGGCCGGCGAATGGTTCGTCAAGAAGAAGGTCAAAGTGGTCGGCCACGACACCCAGGCGAACGACCATCCGCTCGCCACCGCGATCGGCCCGCAGCGCAACGGCCCGCTGCATCCGCACCTCGCCGAGGAATACCGCGAGTGGTCGGGTGGGCGCGACTGGAAGGATGATTTCCCCGAATGGGAGCCGGTGCACCGCATCCTGTTCAAGAACGGCATTCTCGGCATCGAGAATGTCGGCGGCGACATCGACAAGGTCACCGGCCGGCGCTGCACATTCGCATTCTTCCCGTGGAACTGGGACCGCGGCGACGGCTGCATCATCCGCCTGGTCGCGATCGTCGACCCGAAGGGCAAGTACAAGATCGAGAAGGGGAGCAGGTTCTGATGCTAGTCAAGCGATTTGCCGAAGCGAAAGGCTACGAGGCACCCAACCATCGTGCCTATGCGTCGCTGCGCCTGTTCGGCGCCGAGGCGGGCGGGCCGAAGCAGTTCCTGGTCGGCCTTTCGCATTTCCTCCCCGGCGGCGGCGCCGGGCCCGACGCCTCGCCGACCGAGAAGGTCTACGTGGTGCTCGTGGGCGAGCTCACCGTGATAGTCGGCGGCAAGGAGACCGTGCTCGAGGCGAACGACTCCTGCTTCATCGGCCCCAACGAGGAGCGCGAGATCATCAACCGCGGCAACAACGTCTGCACCATCGTGGTCGCCATGTCGACGCCGCCGAAGGCTTAGCGCCAATTGTCGTCATGGCCGGGCTTGTCCCGGCCATCCACGTCTTGCTTGCGGCATCAAAGACGTGGATGCCCGGCACAAGGCCGGGCATGACGAGCCAGAAACTCGTGAGGATAAGCCCATGTCCGAAGACTTCCTCAAGAACCCGCACTCCCTGTTCGACGTGCGCGGCAAGACCGCGATCATCACCGGCGCGACCGGCGCATTCGGCGCCATCGCGGCGAAGACGCTCGCCGGCGCCGGCGCCAATGTCGTGATTGCGGCCAACAATGCCGAGGGGCTCAAGAAGCTCGCGGCCGAATGCGAGAGCCTCGGCGGCAAAGCCGAGGTGATCGCCAAGCGGCCGAGCTCGGAAGCGAACTGCGAGGCAATCGTGAAGGCCGCGGTCGACAAGTTCGGCCGCGTTGATATCCTGGTGGTGGCGTCGGGCCAGAACAAGGTGTCGAAGATCGTCGACCAGGCCGCCGCGGATTTCCTCGACGTGATGGACGCCAACGTCACCCAGTCGTGGCTGATGGCGCGCGCGGCCGGCCGGCAAATGCTCAAGCAGGGCGGCGGCGG
>CAVPGG010000267.1:0-6419 GCA_963703755.1 uncultured Pseudomonadota bacterium | reverse complement strand
TATCGCCGATACTCTCCCCTCCAGATCCTCCCTGCACACCAATGCTCTTCTCTCGTCTCACAAGCGGCTGTTTCCGCCCCCGCCACTCCTCTGCACCACTCGTGCACCGCCTTACGAGCTCCCGCAACTGCCCCACGGGTGTATACCTGAAATCTGGAAATTCAATATCAGAAACGTCTTCCCGGAAAGTGTGGATTCCAATGGCGGTATTGAGCAATGTCCCGTTCTCAAAAATTACCCAGAGAAGTTTGCCGAGGGCAAACACCTGCGCTGCTTCTCTCTGGGCTGGCGAGAGGGTGGGCCAGGGATTACAAGGGCCATAGCGAGAGTTGTCGTATCGCGTTGTTGTGGAAGTTTTGGTATGAGGGGATGAGAGATTTGCGGATTCTAGGAGGGCGGTGTATTTCTGTTTCATTGAGAGCACGGAAGAGGTGCTAGCGAGGGTGGCGATGTATGCGATGTAATTTATTTCCGGGGGGTTCCAGCAGGGCGGGCCGAGACGCTGCTCAAAATCTATGAGGAGCGCATTTAGGATGGCAGGATTAGAGGAAGACGGGCTCATGACCACATTTTCGGGCTTAAGGGTTGTGTAGAATGTTGGGCCGTGTGTAGATTCGTTGAGGTATTAATACTTTCATTAAAGTATTTTTCTCGATAATTAAAATAATTAATAAACTTAATAAAAGGAAAGACTGTTTAGCTTTATAATAGATATTAGAATATTAAAAAGCTTATAACGAATATTTACTTTATTGTAACTTGCTTGTACAAGAAGTATTAATGATCATTAAAGAATTTTATATTATAAGTTAAAAAATTAAAAGAATATATTAAAAAAAGATTATTAACGAAATAAACAATAACTAGTTATTGTATGCCCGCCCGGATGCGTGCTGTGAAAGCGCACCAGCGGATGCTCGCGGAAGTGCCGATCGAACGCGGCGCGGTCGGCATCCGACAGCGCCTCGCCGCGGCGGCCGATCACGCGGCGCGTCCCCTGCGCGAGGTCGCAGATGCTGAGCGTCGTGAGCTCGGAGGCGACGATGCCGGTCAGCTGATCGAGCGCGGTGTCGACGAAGGATGCGCTGCTCGCGGTCTGCTCGGCGAGCGACTGCAGCGTCCGCAGCGCAACCCGCAGGTCGCGCTCGGCAAGTCTCGCAAGACCCGCAGCCATGAGACGATCCAACCGTTGTTGGGACGCTCTGTCGGCGCGGCAAAGAATACCGAATTCAGCAAGCAAACGCCATCACGATGGTCGGGAGCGCCGGTATCCGGCGGCGGCAGGCCGTCACGACTTCCCGGTCACTTGAGCGCAAGCACGACTTTGCCCGAGACCGCATCGGTCACGCCCAGCCCGGGTCCGAGATCCTCGAGGACGTGAGACGCACGACGTTGATGGCGGACATTTCATGCCTCCTCGTTTGCCACCGACTCCGGGCGTGCCGGCGTGCGGCACGCGCGGATGAGATCAGGAGCTCAGTGCGCGTGCGCGGCGGCCGCGGCGTAGTCGACCATGCCTTGGAAATCGACCAGCACGGCGGCCTCGTCGCCGACCACCCAGGCGTCATGTCCGCTCGGCAGCAGCGAGACGTCGCCGGGGCGGCAATCGAATTCGGCGCCGTCGTCCATGCGGATGCGCAGCACGCCGGCGACGTGATACTGGAAATGCGGCGCCTCGCAGCTCGACGTCTTGGCGATCGGCTGCACCGATGTCGCCCAGCGCCAGCCGGGCTCGAAGACCGCGCGGCCGATCATTGCGCCGCCGACCTTGATCAGCTCCAGCCGGCCCTTGGGAAACTCGCGCACCTCGTCGGGCGCCCCGAAGCTTTTCAGCTCGACCTTCTCCATCGTCGGGATTGTCTGCTTGGCCATGACCTTGCTCCCTTGGCTGGGATGATGTCGCGCAAGGCTAGGCGCCGGAGTTCCAGGTTGCGAATACGCAAATTGGCGTACGGCGCCGGGCTGTGCCAGCAATGTCGCCGTGTTCCGGCGCGTGCTCTACCAGTCTGCGCGCAGTCCGTTCGCAGCCAAGTTGTTTACCTTTCGCCCCTATGGTGGCGCTGATCCCACGGGCGCATCGGCGTGCATCCGCGGACGCATCAATCGACAATCCGCCGTGACATCGGGCTGGGCGCCGACGCGCCGATGCGGCCGCGTTCCGACATTGGCGCTTCACGTCATTCGAACCCGGCCGTCACGCCGCGCGACAGCTGCGGCGGCCTCGAGGAGAGCGTCCATGCGCAAGGCCCTGCCCGACGAAATGTTCACGCAACCCGACAACAGCCGGCTCACCGCGTTGCGCGGCTGGGTGCTCGATCACGGGGTCACCGAGATCGAGATGAAGGAGCGGCAATTCTGGAACTTCGCGGCGCTCCAGCCGGTCGCCGAGAAACCGTGGGCGACCTTCATGGGCCGCGCGATCACGGTGCCCGACATGCCGGAAGACGCGCAGAAGCAGATCGGCGTCTTCAACAAGAAATTTGCCGGCATGATCTGACGGCTCGCGCGGCGCTCGTCGGATCGCCGCGGCGCGCGATCGGTCGCGGCTTACGATCTGCGCACGCGGCGGCTGACGAGAAGCGCGACCATGCACGACAGCGCGGCGAGAATTCCGACCACGCTGTAGTTGTCGATGACGCTGCTCGCTTCGTACCAGAGAACGACAACGACGGCAGCTGCCGCCGCCGATCCCCATATCAGGTAGCGCATGGATGGCTCCGCGGCGGGCCGATTTCTTCCGTGATGTCTTGGCGAGCCGCAATCCGCGCGAGCAAGACAAAGCCCGAACCCGATTTCGATACACGCTATCGTGGTCGATAGCAAAGGAAAAAGCGGCGCGCGACGCGACGTGCCAGCGAAATTGACCACATCGGAGCGGCAAATCCTGTACAACGGTCACACGCTGGATGCCGGCTGCGCGCGGTTCGATTCGCAATTGGGCCGTCTGCGTCGCGCGCCGCATCTGCGAGTGCGGCCGTGCGTGCACCAGCGAGGCGGGCGCGATGTCCGCCGGAGAGAACGCATGACAAGCAAGATCAGGCGGCGCGCGCAGGCGGACTTCGGATTCACGGAGGACGAGGGGACGGCAACGCAGCCGGACGGTCCGCCTCAGGATCCGTCGAGCACCGTCGTCCAGGCCGTGATCGAGCGCGCCAAGAAGCGCGGCTTCGTCACGCACGATCAGGTCGACGCCGCGCTGTCGGCGGAGGATGTGAGCTCGGAGCAGATCGAGAGTGTCCTCGCGTCGCTGAGCGAGATGGGCATCAACGTCGTCGAGCACGACGACGCCGGCGGCGAGGACGAGACCGCCGCGGAGCCCGAGGTCCCTGCGGCCGACGCCGCGGTCGTCGATGTCGCCGACGATCCGCCCGCCGCCGCGAAGGCGTCGGGGCCGGTCGATCGCACCGACGATCCGGTGCGCATGTATCTGCGCGACATGGGCGCGACCGCGCTGTTGTCGCGCGCGGGCGAGGCCGCGATCGCCCGGCGCATCGAGGCGGGCCGCGAGGCGATGATCGCCGGCCTGTGCGAGAGCCCGCTCAGCTTCCAGGCCGTGGTGCTGTGGCGTGACGAGTTGACCGACGGGCGGGCGTCCTTGCGCGATATCATCGACCTGGAGGCGACCTATGCGGGTCCCGGCGCCAACCCGATGCCGATGCCGGTGCCGGCCGTCGCGGCGGCCGGACAGCCGGCGGCGCCGATCGCGGCGGATGCAGCGGCCTTGGCGCTTCATGTTGCGGCACCCGCCACGGCTCCCGCGCTGCCGCGGGCCGGGCCGGGCGACGGCGGGACGCGCGACGAGAGCGACGCGGGCGGCGACGATGAGGACGATCAGGACAGCTTGATCTCCCTCGCCGTGATCGAGGCGGAGCTCAGGCCCGTCGTCCTCGCCACGCTCGACCGCGTCGCCAAGGGCTACAAGCGCCTGCGCGGCCTGCAGGACCGGGCGGCCGAATCCAAGTGCGGGAACGCCGAGCCGTCGCGCGCGCAGGCGAGCGCATGCCGCAAGCTCAGGGAGGGCATGGTCGCCGATCTCAAGTCGCTGCACCTGCGGCAGGCGCGCATCGACGCGCTGGTCGAGCAGCTCTACGACATCAACAAGCGGCTCGTCGGGCACGAGGGCCGGTTGATCAGGCTCGCGCAGAGCCACGGTATCGCGCGCGAGGATTACCTTGCGCAGTACATCGGATCGGAGCTCGATCCGCGCTGGCTCGCTCGCGTCGCGGAGCTGCGCGGCAGCGGCTGGAAGAGTTTCGTCGCCCGCGAGCAGGACCGGATCGAGGAGCATCGATCGCAGATCCAGGAGCTCGCCGGCGCGGCCGGGCTCGACATCGGCGAATTCCGCGCGGTTGTGCGGATGGTCGAGAAGGGCGAGCGCGAGACGCGCCAGGCCAAGAAGGAGATGGTCGAGGCCAATCTGCGGCTCGTGATCTCGGTCGCGAAGAAATACCGCAATCGCGGCATGCAGTTCCTCGACGTGATCCAGGAAGGCAACATCGGCCTGATGAAGGCGGTCGACAAATTCGACTACCGGCTCGGCTACAAGTTCTCGACCTATGCGATCTGGTGGATCCGACAGGCGATCACCCGGTCGGCGTCCGAGCAGGCGCGCACGATCCGCGTGCCGGTGCACATGCTCGACGCGATCGGCCGCGTGCTGCGCACGAGCCGCCGGCTGCAGCGCGACAGCGGGCGCGAGCCGACGCCGGAGGAGATCGCCGCCAAGCTCGGAATGCCGACCGAGAAGGTGCGCAAGGTGCAGAAGATCGCCCGCGAGCCGCTCTCGCTCGAGACCCCGATCGGCGACGAGGACGAATCCCGGCTCGGCGATCTCATCGAGGACACCGAAGCGGTGCTGCCGATCGACGCCGCCATCCAGTCGAACCTGCGCGAAACCACGACCCGCGTGCTCGCCTCGCTCTCGGCGCGCGAGGAGCGCGTCCTGCGCATGCGCTTCGGCATCGGGCTCAGCAGCGACAACACCCTCGAGGAGGTCGGCCTGCAGTTCGCGGTGACGCGCGAGCGCATTCGCCAGATCGAGGCGAAGGCGCTGCGCAAGCTCAAGCACCCGCACCGATCGAGGATATTGCGGACATTTCTCGACGGATGACGCGGGCGCCTACGCCGCCTGGTCGACCGGCGCGGGGCGTTTCTCGAGCACCTGGTCGATCAGGCCGAAATCCTTCGCGGCCGGCCCGGTGAGGAAAAAGTCGCGCTCGAGCGCCTCCGTGATCCTGGCGAGCGGCTGCCCGGTGTGGTGCACGTAGATCTGGTTGAGGCGCTTCTTCAGGTCGAGGATTTCCTGGGCGTGCAGCATGATGTCGGTCGCCTGTCCCTCGAAGCCGCCCGAGGGCTGATGCAGCATGATGCGGGCGTTCGGCATGGCGAAGCGCATGCCCTTGCTTCCCGCCGCCAGCAGCAGCGAGGCCATCGACGACGCCTGGCCGAGGCACAGCGTCGACACCGGCGGACGGACGTACTGCATCGTGTCGTAGATCGCGAGGCCCGAGCTCACGACGCCGCCCGGCGAGTTGATGTACATCGCGATCTCTTTCTTCGGATTCTCCGCCTCGAGGAAGAGAAGCTGCGCCATCACGAGGGTCGACATCCCGTCCTCGATCGGGCCGGTGATGAAGATGATGCGTTCCTTGAGGAGCCGCGAGAAAATGTCGTAGGAGCGCTCGCCTCGGTTGGTCTGCTCGACCACCATGGGGATGATGTTGTTCATGTAGACGTCGCGGATATCTTTCATCGCGGTTCCTTGCGCCGGGCGTTCTCGGCCCCGATCGATTCATATGACGGACGCGCGCGCATCAGAACTCCGCCGCGGTCAACTCGTAGGACCCCTTGCGGCCGCGCACATAGACCTTCGCGGCGGCGGCGTAGATCGCGCTGCGATGATGGTCGAATGCGAGCAACGCGGCGGCTTCGTCGTACATGAGATCGGGCTGCAGGCGCTTGAGGGCTTCGTAGGTGACGAAGAACGAGGTCTCCATGGCCGAATTGTAGCCCCAGAATCGCACCGCCCGCCGCGTCGCGTCGTAGCTGCGGCTGTCGTTGGGAAAATTCAATGGCATGGCGCCCCTGCGATCGGACATGCGCGCGGGCCGCTCACTGTCCTCGCCACGGGGGGCGACAATTGCACCGGAAGTCCTTTCGCCCGAAATGCCTTCGGGAAACGGTGCCGCGGACACCCCGATGGGCGCCGCTCGAACGAGTTGGCGTGCAAGTTGGCGTGAAAGGCCGGCGCTTTGAGCTGGCGTTTCGGTGGGCTGAATCCTTAGGCCTTCATGACCGCAATGTCGAGGGCGATGCAATCCGGCATTGCGCGCGCGAGGCACGACCCTATCTCACCGGCATCGCGGCTGCGGCCGAACCGAAAACCTGAACCGAGGCGTCATGGGCTTCTACGCCGACCA
>CAVPGG010000266.1:0-12613 GCA_963703755.1 uncultured Pseudomonadota bacterium | reverse complement strand
CCTGGACGTGCCGCCGCTGCCGCCGCCGTTCGCCGCGGCGTACCGCGTCGGCGAGGTCGTCCCGGTCGGCGACGACGTGGGCAGCCTCGTGGGCCTGTGGCGCCGCCCGCTGCAGGTCGGCCAGCCGCTGCCCGCGCTGCCGCTGCCGCTGAGCGTCCACCGGGCCGTCGCGATCGACCTGGAGGAGACGTACCAGCGGGCGGCCAAGCGGGCGTATCTGGATTGAGATGGCAGCCCCAGAGTTACATGCGCGGGCCATCCTTCGTTGGGACCACGTCATCGTCGGGGGACGACACCTTGGGATGGCGCTCGCAAGCAGGCAGCGTGAGTCGGCTGATCGGTTTAATACCGATGCGGACACGGCTGACAAGGCCGCGATGAGCAAGTGGTCCCCTTGTACTGGTTGCGGAATCATCTAGAATAGGGCGTGGAGCGTGGCAAACGCCATGCATCCGCATGCCGTGCTATGCGTCCTTGCCGGCGAGATAGGGGCAGGGCGAGGGCGCGGTCAGGTAGAACTGCGGTGTATCGCGCGAATGCTGGGTCACGGTGGGTCCGGCGGATCAACTCCGGGCTGTAGGATTGCGCGCCGCACGCGCTTCGTCAAATCGGCCTGAGCGCGCGTAACGACGCAGCGCGCCGCCCGTTGTTTGTCACCACGGTGCCCAGCACCAAGTCGTGCAGCAGCCGCCGGCGCGCGTTGATGAAGGCGACGGTCAGCACCAGGGGGGTGAGCGTCGTCACCGCGACGTAGAACGCGACCGCATGCGCGGCGCCGAGCACGGGGTGGCACGGCCCGCCGTACCAGGTGCGCAGCTCGATCTCCATGAGGCGCATGCCGATGGTCGCCGAGGCCGGAGCGCCGAGGGTCGTGCCGTAGTAGACGAGGATCCAGACGATCGCACCGGGATAGAGCAGGACATGGAGGATCCAGCCGAGCCCGAAGGTCAACAGCGCGAACAGAAAGACCATGACGTAGGCGAGCGCCACCGGCGCAATCAGGATCGCGGCGTCGATCGCGAAGGCGAGCGCGCGGCGCGGCAGCACGCCGTCGAAGCGTTCCCAATCCTGCATCGGATCATAGGCGTGAGGCCGCAGCTGGACGGTGACGCCGATCCGCCTCGGCTCGCCTTGCGCCATGCCGGGCCTCCGTCGTGGGCGCAATCAGCATGCGGGAAAGGGTGCCGCTCGCGCAAGGTGACACGGATCGCTGACGTCGGCGGTCGGCAATGCAGGTGCCGGCCGCGTCGCGCGTTCAGCGCATCCGCTCGACCTGCAGCTCGAAGGCGCGCATCGAGGGCGTCGGGGTGTCGTCCCCGATATCGGGGCGCGGACGGGGCAGCGGGATGGCGAGACGGGCCGCGATCAGCTTGCTGGGGCGGCTGCGCGGCAGCGGAACATTGGCGGGCGGACCCACGTTCGCGGCCGTTGCCGAGTTCGTATTTGTCTCGGCCGGCGGTAGCGAGGCAAGCTGCATGTTGTTGTTGGTGCTGGCCGGCGGCGGCATCGCTGCCTGGGGCGGCTCAGCCGGCGGCACCTGGGCGGCCTGGTCTCGCGGCCATACGGGCGCGTCTTTGGGCCACGGCGATGCGGCATTGTTGTCGGCGCCGGCCGGAGCGGCCGCCGGCGGCTGCGCATTGTCATCCCCGCCGGCTGCGACGGCGGTTGTGATCGGGGCGGGCGCCGCCGCTTGATTCGCGGCCGGGGCCGCAGGCGCGGCCGGCATGGCGGCGGCAGCCGGTCCAGCCACGTTGGCGACCGACGCGGGTTGCGTTGCAGTATCGGATTTCGGGCCGGCCGCGACGGTCGCGGTGGCTCGTGCGTACTTCGCCACGAGAATCGGCGCGAACACCCAGGCCGCAATGAGGATGATGCCAAGCGCGGACACGATCGCAACCAAGCGCGGAATGCGCGAGGTGCGGACTTGGGAAAGATCGAGATCGTCACGCATCATCGCCTCGTCCCCGCCAAGGCGTGAAAATTGTTGGTACACAGTACGTTACACGCTTCAGCCAACCTCGCGCCGCAGCCTTTCGGCAACCTTGGGCGCAAAGTAGCTGAGCACCCCGTCCGCGCCGGCACGCTTGAAGGCAATCAGGCTCTCCATCATTGCCTTGTCGCCGTCGAGCCAGCCGTGACCCACGGCGGCCATGAGCATCGCATATTCACCAGACACTTGATAGGCGAAAGTAGGCCTTTTGAATGTATCTTTGACGCGTCGCACAATATCCAGGTACGGCATGCCGGGCTTGACCATGACCATATCGGCGCCCTCGGCGAGATCGAGCGCGACCTCGCGCAGCGCTTCGTCCGAATTGGCCGGGTCCATCTGATAGGTGCGCTTGTCGCCGGTGAGCGTCTTGGCGGAGCCGACCGCGTCGCGGAACGGGCCGTAGAAGGCCGACGCATACTTCGCCGCATAGGCCATGATCTGCACGTTGTCGTGCCCGGCGGCGTCGAGCCCCTTTCGGATCGCGCCGACGCGGCCGTCCATCATGTCGGACGGCGCGATGATGTCGCAGCCGGCCTCGGCCTCGACCAGGGCCTGGCGCACCAGGACCTCGACGGTCTCGTCATTGACGATCTCGCCGTCGCGCAGCAGGCCATCATGGCCATGGCTCGTGTAGGGATCGAGCGCCACGTCGCACAGGATGCCGATGTCGGGAACTTCCTGCTTGATGGCGCGGATGGCGCGGCACACGAGATTGTCGGGATTGAGTGCCTCGCGGCCGTCCGCATCGCGCAGCTTCGGGTCGGTGTAGGGGAAGAGCGCAAGGCACGGGATCGCGAGCTCGCGCGCGCGCACGGCCTCGCGCACCGCTTCATCGACCGACAGACGCTCGACGCCCGGCATCGAGTCGATGGCCACGCGTGTCCTCTTGCCGTCGACGATGAACAGCGGCCAGATCAGGTCGTCGGCCGTGAGCACGTTCTCGCGCACCATGCGGCGCGTCCATTCGGCGCGCCGATTGCGGCGCGGACGCTCCGTGAGATCGAGGGCGGGCGCAGACTTGGTTGCCGGTTCGGCTTCGACCGGGACGAACCCGATCGGTCGGCCGTGTTTGAGGGCCATGGCTATTCTCCGGGTGGCTCTTTCTACCCGTTCCCGGCACGGCATGCCAATGGGCGTGCGCCAATGGGTGCGCGTTGTCGCGCTTGGGGCAGCATGTCACAATTGCGGCCATCTGGACGATCATCCATGGATTTCGCGCTCACCGAGGAACAACAGGCCTTTCAGGCGACCGCGCGCGAGTTCGCGGCGGCCGAGCTGATGCCGCACGCGCGCGCGTGGGACGAGGGCGAGGTGTTTCCGGTCGATGCGCTGCGCAAGGCGGCGGCGCTCGGCTTCGGCGGCATCTACGTCAAAGAGGACGTCGGCGGCTCGGCGCTGACGCGGCTCGACGCGACTATGATCTTCGAGGAGCTGGCCCAGGGCTGCACGTCGACCGCCGCCTACATCTCGATCCACAACATGGCGGCCTGGATGATCGACCGCTACGGCGCGGATGCGCAGCGCCAGCGCTTCCTGCCGAAGCTCTGCACCATGGAGCATTTCGCGAGCTACTGCCTGACCGAGCCGGACTTGGGGTCTGATGCCGCAAGCCTGACGACGCGCGCGGTGCGCGATGGCGAGCACTACGTGCTCGACGGCACCAAGGCGTTCATCTCGGGCGGTGGCGTGTCCGATATCTACGTCGTGATGGCGCGTACCGGTGAGCGCGGCCCGCGCGGCATCTCCTGCATCGTGGTCGAGAAGGGCACGCCTGGGCTCTCGTTCGGCGCACAGGAAAAGAAGCTCGGCTGGAAGTCGCAGCCGACCGCCATGGTGATGTTCGAGAACTGCCGCGTGCCGGTCGAGAACCGCATCGGCGCGGAAGGCGAGGGATTTCGCATCGCGATGGCGGGGCTCGACGGCGGTCGGCTCAACATCGCGGCCTGCTCGATCGGCGGCGCGCAATTCTGTCTCGACCGCACCATCGCGTATATGCGCGAGAGGAAGCAGTTCGGAATCCGGCTTGCCGACTTCCAGGCGCTTGCGTTCCGCGTCGCCGACTACGCGACCGAGCTCGAGGCCGCGCGCCTGATGGTGCGCCGCGCCGCGACCGCCGTAACCCATGGCGAGCCGGGCGGGACCCGGCTCGCCGCCATGGCCAAGCGCCACGCGACCGACGCGGGCTTCGAGATCGTCAACGGCTGCCTGCAGCTGCACGGCGGCTACGGCTACCTGCGCGATCACCCGATCGAGCGCGTGCTGCGCGACGTGCGCGTGCATCAGATCCTCGAAGGCACCAACGAGGTGATGCGGCTGATTGTGAGCAGGGATATACTGGGAAACTGATATAAACGACGCTGCTGGAGGCGTCGCGCATGGACGAACGTACAGGCAGCAAGCGCAATGCGGCGGCGTCTCAAGGCGCGCGTTACGAGCGCGACCTCTATGGCTGGGCGACCGAGCAGGCAGCACTGCTGCGGGCAGGCCGCTTCGCGGAGGCCGATGCGCCGAATATTGCCGAGGAGCTCGATGACGTGGGGAGCGAGCAATACGACAAGCTCGAAAGCGCGCTGCGGCTGATCCTGCTGCATCTGTTGAAATGGGACCATCAGCCGGAACGGCGCACGCGCAGCTGGTGGGCGAGCATCACGGTCCAGCGCAATCACGTGCGGCGGGTGCTGCGCAAGAATCCGGGGTTGAAGCCGCACGTGAAGGCCGCGACGGCTGACGCATACGAGGATGCGCGGATCGAAGCAGCTGCGCAGACGCGGCTCACGCCGCGCAAATTCCCGGCGAATTGCCCCTACTCGTGGGATGAAATCATGGAGCGGTCGGTCGAATGGCCGGGATGAGACGCGCCGACGCCGCGAGTTTCTTGCACGAATGACCGCGGCCGCCGAAATTCTCGTCGAGCGCCGAGGCGCAGCCGGCCTCGTCACGCTCAACCGGCCGCAGGCGCTCAATGCGGTCACGCACGGCATGGTGCGGGCGCTGCGCGCGCGGCTCGATCAGTGGCGCAACGATCGGGCCGTGACCCGTGTGGTCGTCACGGCAGCGGGCGGGCGCGCCTTCTCGGCGGGCGGCGACTTGCGGGAACTCTACGACCTTGGGCAGGCCGGTCGTTACGAAGAAGCCTGCGACTTCTGGCGTGACGAATACGCGCTCAATGCCGCGATCAAGCACTATCCCAAGCCCTATGTGGCGCTGATCGACGGCATCGTGATGGGCGGCGGGGTCGGCGTCTCAATTCATGGCTCGCATCGCGTCGCGGGCGATCGATTCCAGTTCGCCATGCCGGAAGTCGGCATCGGCTTTTTTCCCGAACGTCGGCGCCACCTGGTTCCTGTCGCGGCTGCCGGGCGAGCTTGGCGCCTATTGCGCGCTGACGGCGGAGCGCGTGCGCGCCGACGATGCGGTCGCGTGCGGCGTCGCGACCCATCGGGTGCGCTCCGAGCGCTTCGCCGAGCTGCTCGACGGGCTGTGCGGCAACGTGCCAGTCGACGCCCTGCTGGCGGCCTTCGCCGAGCCGCCGGGCGACGGGCCCGTGACGAGATGCGCGGCGCGATCGACCGCCTGTTCGCGGCCGACACGGTCGAGGATATTCTGCGTCGCCTCGAGGCAGGCGACGCGGTCGCGCAGGCAATGGCGGCGACGGTCCGCGGCAAGGCGCCGCTGAGCCTCAAGATCGCGCTTGCGCAAATGCGGCGTGGGCCGCATTGGTCGTTCGACGACTGCATGCGCGCCGAGTTCCGCATCGTGTCGCGCATCGTGCGCGGCGTGGATTTCTACGAGGGAGTGCGGGCCGTGATCGTGGACAAGGACAATGCGCCGCGCTGGCAGCCGCCGCGCCTCGCCGACGTGACGGATGCCGAGGTGGAGCGTCATTTCGCGCCGCTCGACCGCGAGCTTGAACTGGCATGAGCGATCCGGTCACTGGCGATCCGATCGACGAGTTGGCGCCCGTTCACGCCGGCCAGCAGCGACGCGCGGTCGGTAGCTGGACCGATCGCCTGGTGCTGTTCCTGCGCGCGATGGCAGGCGTGTCGATGCTCAAGGGGCTCTATCACTGGGCAGCGGTGTGCGGCTTCATCGGCGCGCGCGACGGCGGCTTCATGGCGCACGGCACCCAGTGGCAGACCGCGACCGTGTTCTTCGCCGTGATCGATCTCGTCGCTGCCGTCGGGCTGTGGCTCGCGGCGCCGTGGGGCGCGGTGGTGTGGCTCACCGCCAGCGTGTCGATGGCGGTGATCGACATGTTCTTCCAGCAAGTCTACGGGCCGCAGCCCGTCATCGTCGTGCTGGAGGGATTGGTGATCGCGGCGTATCTTTTCCTCGCCATCCAGGCGGCGCGCGAGCATCCGCAATAGGCGCGAGGCCGCGCGAACAAGTACAGGACGGGGAGGGAGCATATGGCGCGGATCGGATTCGTCGGGCTCGGCAACATGGGCCTGCCGATGGCGCAAAACCTGATCAAGGCGGGACACGTGGTCGCGGGCTACGACGTCACCAAGGCCTCGGTCGGGCGGCTCAGCGCCGCGGGCGGCGCGGCCGCGACCACGATCGCGGAGGCCTGCGCGGGCGCCGAGGCAGTGGTCACCATGCTGCCGGCCGGCGAGCATGTGCGCGCGGTCTACACCGATCCGCGCGGCGTGCTCGACAGCGTCGCGCCCGGCACGCTCCTGATCAACTCCTCGACCATCGACGTCGCGACCGCGCGTGAGGTGGCGAGCGCCGCGCAGGCGCGCGGGCTCGACATGATCGACGCGCCGGTGTCGGGCGGCGTCGGCGGCGCGCAGGGAGGGACGCTCACCTTCATGGTCGGCGGCAGCGACGCCGCCTTTGCGCGCGCCAAGCCGATCCTCGAGCGCATGGGCAAGACCATCGTGCATGCGGGCGGCTCCGGCAACGGGCAGGCCGCGAAGGTCTGCAACAACATGATCCTCGGCGTCTCGATGATCGCGGTGTCGGAGGCCTTTCTGCTCGCCGAGAAGCTCGGGCTCGATGCGCAGAAGCTGTTCGACATATCGTCGAAATCGTCCGGCCAGTGCTGGTCGATGACGAACTATTGCCCGGTGCCGGGCCCGGTGCCGACCTCGCCGGCGAACCGCGACTACCATGCGGGCTTCACGGCCGCCATGATGCTCAAGGACCTGCGGCTCGCCCAGGATGCCGCACACGCCGCCGGCGCCGCGACGCCGATGGGGGCGGAAGCCGCGGCGGTCTACGAGCGCTACTGCGAGAAGGGTGAAGCGGGTCGCGACTTCTCCGGCATCATCCGGCTGCTGCGCGGGACGGCCGGTAACGCGAATTGAACCGGATTGGACTAGGTCTTGTCCCGGCGCGCGACAGGGTGCCGGGCATTCGCGTGGACGCGTGAACGAAGCGGGCCTGAAGGGCGGCCGTAGCGTCACCGAAACGTAAAGGCGATTGCCCCAATTCGATATTCAATCCCTGATTTACCGTCTCCGATAAACCTAATCTTTATGCTGTTATTTAAGCCGATCTTAGATCGTATCGAGGTAATTTCACGTACGGGACGAGGAAAAACAGGGCCTCGTCGACCAATAACAAATTGGCGAAGGGCGTCATCATGAAACCTCTAGTGAAGGCGGTTGAGCCTGCCGAGCGCGCCGAGCGCATCGACCAGATTCGCCCGCTCTATCTCGAAGCCTTGACGCTCGTCGAGCGGCTGCACCGCCGGCTCCTCGACGTCATCAAGGACGAGTTCGATCGGCGCGGCCGCTCCGACATCAATTCGGTTCAGGCCCTGCTGCTCTACAACATCGGCGACAAGGAGCTGACCGCCGGCGAGCTGCGCACGCGCGGCTACTATCTCGGCTCCAACGTGTCCTACAACCTCAAGAAGCTGGTCGAGATGGGCTTCCTCGACCACCAGCGCTCGCGGGTCGACCGTCGCTCGGTGCGCATCAAGTTGACCGAGAAGGGTGTCGACGTGCGTGATATCGTCGAGCACCTCTATCAGAAGCATGTGCGCACCGTGGAGCAGGTCGGCGGCATCAACAGCGATGAGTTTGCGTCGCTCAACAAGGCGCTGCACCGGCTCGAGCGGTTCTGGACCGACCAGATTCTGTATCGCTTGTAAGCGTTCCGGCTCCCGCGGACGAACCGGGCCCTGGCCGCAAGGCCGGGGCCCTTTACGTTCTGGACCAGCGTCGGCCCCGCCACGTCGTTAACGATCCGTCTACGCCACGGTGCAATGATCCGCCCCATTCGTGACCAAGCGGTTGGGGACGGGATGTCGGCACACACGTTCAAGCACTTGAGTCGGCGCGCTTTCCTGCTTGCCGGCGGCGCTGCCGCCGGGTTCGCGGCGCGCGCCGTGGCGGCCGAGGACCTGATTCTGCGCAAGCTGATCGCGCAGCAGAGCGGGTCGTATGGCTTCGAATTCGGCCTCGCGCACCATCAAGATGCCGCGCGCGTCGCTGCCGACGCTTACCCCATCGACGGTGGCGGCGACCGAGCAGGCGATCGCCCGCTATCAGCGGATCGTCGACGGTGGCGGCTGGCCGGTCGTGGCGCCGGTCGACAACCTGCGGCTCGGCGGCCGGCACCCGAGCGTGGCCGCGCTGCGCCAACGCCTTGGCATCTCCGGCGACCTCGACCAGCGCGCGGGCGCGGGCGACATCTACGACTCCTATGTCGAGGCGGCGGTGCGCCGCTTCCAGGCGCGCAACGGGCTCACGATCGACGGTGTCGCGCGCGAGCAGACTTTCGCGGCGCTCAACATCCCGGCCGCGGTCAGGCTCACCCAGCTCAACATCAACCTGGTGCGCCTGCGCACCATGAGCGGCAACCTCGGGCAGCGCCACGTCGTGGTGAACATCCCGGCCGCCCAGGTCGAGGCAATCGTTGACGGCCGCGTGGCGTCGCGCCACATCGCGGTGGTCGGCAAGCCGGATCGACCCTCACCCGACATCCAGAGCCACATCGTCGAGGTCAATTTCAACCCCTACTGGACCGTGCCGGTCTCGATCGTGCGCAAGGATCTGATCCCGAAGATGCAGGCGCAGCCGACGTATCTCGCCGACAACCACATCCGCATCTACGACCCGCGCGGCAACGAGCTCGGCGCGCAGCAGATCAACTGGAACTCGGACGAGGCGGTGAACTACCGCTTCCGCCAGGATCCGGGCGATTTCAACTCGCTCGGCTCGATCCGCATCAATTTTCCGAGCCAGCACGGCGTCTACATGCACGACACGCCGGCGAAGAACCTGTTCGGCGAGGATTTTCGCTATGACTCGTCGGGCTGTGTGCGCGTGCAGAACGTGCGCGAGCTTGTCTACTGGCTGCTCAACGAGACGCCGGGCTGGGGACGGCCCGCGATCGACCAGGCGATCAAGTCGGGCGCGCGCGAGGACGCCCGGCTCGCGCATCCGGTGCCGCTCTATTGGGTCTACGTCACGGCCTGGGCAAGCGCCGATGGCGTCGTCCAGTTCCGCGACGACGTTTACGGCCGCGACGGGGTCGGCACGACCGTCGCGGGCCCGACGCCGCTTTAGCGAATCGCGATGGGCGCCGACCGGGAGGGCGAGGTCTATTTCGAGTTCACCCAGGTCGGCGCGTCCGTGCGGGTTGCCGCGATCGATGGCGCGACCGGCATCGAGGTGACGGTGGTCGGCCCGGCTTCGGCGGCGGCGCGCGACCTGGAGCGGTTGGCGCTGGCCAAGCTCAAGGCGCGGCTCGCCAAAGAGCGCGAATAGCCCAATATCTTGCGGCGAGGCGTTCAGGCAGCGCCATAGCTTGGCGTCACGGGGCCGATATGCTATCGCGGCCGGGAGGTCCGGAGAGCCCCATGCCTGCACATTCCCAGCCGGCGGATACGACCGCGCACGACCTGTTCACGGCCCCGCTGGCCGAGGCCGATCCCGAGATCGCCGAGGTGATCCGGCTCGAGCTCGGTCGTCAGCGCGACGAGATTGAGTTGATCGCCTCGGAAAACATCGTCAGCCGCGCGGTGCTGGAAGCGCAGGGCTCGGTGCTCACCAACAAGTATGCGGAAGGGCTGCCGGGCCGGCGCTACTACGGCGGCTGCCAGTTCGTCGACGTTGCCGAAACCTTGGCGATTCAGCGCGTTACCAAGCTTTTCGGATGCCGTTTCGCAAACGTGCAGCCGCATTCGGGCGCCTCCGCGAACATCGCCGCCTTCATGGCGATGATGGCGCCGGGCGACACCTTCATGGGTCTCAATCTCGCGGCCGGCGGACATCTCACGCACGGCTCGCCCGTCAACATGTCGGGCAAGTGGTTCAAGGTCGTGCCCTATGGCGTCACGCGCGACTTGCACACGATCGACCTCGCCGAGGTCAGAAAGCTCGCGCATGAGCACAAGCCGAAGGTGATCGTGTGCGGCGGCTCCGCCTATCCGCGCATCTTCGACTTCAAGGCCTTTCGCGCGATTGCCGACGAGGTCGGCGCCTACCTCATGGTCGACATGGCGCATTTCGCCGGCCTCGTCGCCGGTGGTGCGCATCCGAGCCCGTTCCCGCACGCGCACATCGTGACGACTACGACGCACAAGACGCTGCGCGGACCGCGCGGCGGCGTGATCCTTACCGACGACGAGGAGCTCGCCAAGAAGGTCAACTCGGCCGTCTTCCCCGGCACACAGGGCGGGCCGCTCATGCATGTCATCGCAGCAAAAGCGGTCGCATTCGGTGAGGCCCTGCGGCCGTCCTTCAAGCTTTACGCGAAGTCGATCGTCGAGAACGCGAAGGTCCTGGCCGAAACCCTGAAATCGAAGGGATTCGACATCGTCTCGGGCGGCACCGACACGCATCTGATGCTGGTCGACCTGCGGCCGAAGCGGCTCACCGGCAAGGTCGCAGAAGCCGCGCTTGGGCGCGCCCACATCACCTGCAACAAGAACGGCATCCCGTACGATCCCGAGAAGCCGGCGGTCACGTCGGGCGTTCGGCTTGGCACGCCGGCCGGCACCACGCGTGGCTTCGGAGTCGCCGAATTCCGCCAGGTCGGCGAGCTGATCGCCGAGGTTCTCGACGCGCTGTCGAAGAAGGGCGTCGAGGCCGATGCGGCGATCGAGGCCGCGGTGCGCGAGAAGGTGAAGCGGCTGGTCGCGCGTTTCCCGATCTACGCGTCGTAGCCGCGGCCATCATGCCCGGGCTTGTCCCGGGCATCCACGCCTTGGTGGCCGTGGAGGAAAGACGTTGATGGCCGGGACGCGCCCGGCCATGACGAACGGAGCGGGGGGAGCAACCGGGCATGCGCTGTCCGAGCTGCAGCAGTCTCGATACGCAGGTGAAGGACTCCCGGCCGACCGAGGATTCGGCCGCGATCCGCCGGCGCCGGCTGTGCCTCGCGTGCGGCTTTCGCTTCACGACGTTCGAACGCGTGCAACTGCGCGAGCTGGTGGTGATCAAGCGCAATGGCCGGCGCGTGCCGTTCGACCGCGACAAGCTCGCCCGCTCGGTCGAGATTGCGCTGCGCAAGCGCAACGTCGATCCCGACCTTGTCGAGCAGACCATCTCGAAGATCGTGCGCGAGCTCGAAAGCCTCGGCGAGAACGAGGTCACGACCGAGACCATCGGCGAGACCGTGATGGCGCACCTGCGCGACCTCGACGATGTCGCGTATGTGCGCTTCGCTTCCGTTTACCGCAATTTCCGCGAGGCCAAGGACTTCGAGGCCGCGCTTGCCGAGTTGTCGGGCGACGAGGAGGGCGGCAAAGAAGGTACCAAGGCGCCGGTTCCCGCAACGTCGCGTAAGTGAGCACCGCAGACTCAGATAGACGATTCATGTCGCTTGCGCTCGCGCTCGGTCGGCGCGGCCTCGGCAACACGTGGCCCAATCCCGCGGTGGGCGCCGTGATCGTGCGCGACGCGGGCGGCGTGCCCGTGATCGTCGGGCGCGGCTGGACGCAGCCGGGTGGTCGGCCGCATGCAGAAGTCGCGGCTCTGGCGCGTGCGGGCGCGGCGGCGCGCGGCGCGACCATGTATGTGACGCTCGAACCCTGCTCGCATCACGGCAAGTCGCCGCCGTGCACGGACGCGATCATCGCGGCCGGCATCGCGCGGATCGTCTCGGCCCTCGAGGATCCGAACCCGGAGGTCGCGGGCGCCGGCCACGCGCGGCTGCGTGCCGCCGGCACCGCGGTCGAGGTCGGTCTCGGCGCCGAGGAGGCGCGGCGCGCGCACGCAGGCCATATCCGCCGCATGCGCGACAACCGCCCGCATGTGACCTTGAAGCTTGCGGTCTCGGCGGACGGCAAGGCCGGCGCCGCGGGACGCCGGCCGGCCGCCATCACGGGCGAGGCGGCGCGCGCGCGCGTGCACTTGATGCGGGCGATGAACGACGCGATCCTGATCGGCATCGGCACCGCGCTCGCCGATGACCCGCTGCTCACCTGCCGGCTGCCCGGCATGGAAAGGCTCTCGCCGGTGCGCGTCGTGCTCGATGCGCGGCTGCGGCTGCCGGTGACGAGCGCGTTGGCGGCGAGCGCGCGCGTGACGCCCGTCTGGGTCGTGAGCGCGAACGATGCGTCGCCTGACGCCACACGCGCCCTGCAGGCGCACGGCGTCGACATGTTTCGTGTGCCCGCGAACGCCGGGCGGCTCGATCTTGCGGCCGTCCTGCAGGCGC
>CAVPGG010000265.1:0-10373 GCA_963703755.1 uncultured Pseudomonadota bacterium | reverse complement strand
TGTTTTGACCTGGCTCGTTTACGTATTGCTGGCATCCCTCAACCTCCGCTCTTCTGCTCATCATCAACACCATCACTTCCATCGACCAATTCTCTGAACTCAAACCACCTCACAAAAACACAATGGGCCGCCTCGTCAAGCTCCTAGGCTCAGGCATCGGCCTGGCATCCGAAGCCATCTCCGCCCGCAAAGCTTCAAATGCCAGCAGAAACACAGACAACGCCGGCGAAGGCAGCAGCAGATCTGCCTCTACTCCTCAAGGCGAGGCACCACCGCAATACGTCGAGGTACCAAACCACACCGCAGACGAGCTCATCGCAACCGGCAAAGCCGTCCCCGCCGACGCCAAAGATCCCCACCTCTACGACCACGACGAGAAGGCCGCCTATGAACATGAGGAAGACGACAGTCTATCCGAGGAAGGCGATGAAGAACAATGGGAGCTCGACGAAGCTATTCCCTACCCCGAGTCCCACGACGACGCCGCCCCAACGCAAGACATAAACGTCTTGACCGACACATTCATGCGCAACCATCCACCTCCCCTCTACACACCTGGTCCGCGTCAAATCCAAGGCAGACTCCCCTGTCCCGTTATTATCCCGCAGCGCCGCCCGCGGGATAGAGACGTGGCTTCGTGCGTGCGTATGCGCCTGTCCTCATGGATTGCGGGATCGATCAGGAGACTTTTCTGGAGTTTTTGAAGAACTTTCATGAGAGTGCGAAGGAGGATAATTGGTTGAGGGTTGTGAATGTATCGGCTATGATCGCGGGCATGGCGCCGAGTGCGATTGTGATGGGTGTTACTATCGCGGTGCAGGTTTCGGTTGGGGTTGCTATGGAGGTGCAGCGGAGACATCGGTATGTTCCCTTTCCATCCTATTCCCCTTTCCACCGATCTCCGCTTTTTCAACCCATCTCCCCTTTTTTCATCCCATTCTCTCTTTTCATCCCAACCCTCCCTTTTCGTCTTATTTCCCTCCTTCCCCTCGAACCATCTCACTAATATCGGTTTCGGGTAGGACAAACACTTTCCTCGACAGGATGAACAATGAGTTCTTCAAACCCCGCGGCCTGTACTGTCTCATAATGACCTACAAACCCGAGGATACCAAAGTCCACTCCCGCGTCGACATCACATCCACCATCACCACCTCCATGACCCCCGCCTCCACCACCACCAAACAAACCCTCAAAAACCTCCGCCTCTCCTCCGGAAAAACCCACGGCGAGCTCGAACTCCCCGAAGCCGCACCCCTCATCTTCCCCGCCCTCGACTCCCTCCCAGACGACGAAAAAGAGAACAAGGGAAGATGAAAAGCAGCGGCAAGTTCATAGCAGATTACTACGACCGTCGCGCCCAGGCGAAATTCGCCGGCGAGGCCCCGCACTCGAAACTTGCTGTTGGTGCGGCACCGCAGTTTCAGAGTCGCTATGCGGATCCGAATCATCCTGCTAATTCGGGGAGTTTGATCGCGAGTTGACGGGAGGGAAGCTGGAGGGGAGGCAGAAGAGACGGGGTGAGAGGAGGGTTAGGAAGGCGGTTAGACGCGGGGAGGAGGTTACGGATAAGACTAGTAGGAGGAGGGGCGGGAAGGAGGGGATGGTGAGGAGGATGTTGAAGAAGGATGTGTTGTATTTGATGGTTGTTAATTTGCCGAGTGAGGAGGAGATTAGGCTTGGTAGGGAGATTGTTGAGGGGGAGGAGGGGGAGGGGGAGTTGTGATTGATGCTTGTTTGGTGTTTGGAACTCTGAAACGAATGGTTGTTGTAGACATTCAGTATTCACATCTTTTGTAAATCTTTGGTTATTGGCAACTGCATCATTTATAAGCCCGGGTAGTCGTCAAACCTCCCTGGGTGCGAAAGTGCGTGACCTTCGTGACTAACTTGGGTCAAAGCTGCTCTGATACGACGGGATACTCGCGAACCTGCGTGGCTATGGGAGAGGGTGAGAGTATGAACTTAAGAGAGACGAGTGCTTTCGCCGGCTTAGGTATCCGGCTCTGCTCGTCCTCGTCGCGTCGTCGCTGGGCTTGTCGCAGACGTGGTCTCAACTCGCCCCCACCGGCACACCTCCGGTTGCGCGTGGTTTCAACGGAGTGACCGGGGTTTATGACCCGGCCATCGAAAGGCACTCGAACCCATGACCGTGCAGAGCCTGGACCAACACATCGTCGCAACGCCGGGCACTCTGGAAGGGAAGGCTCGTATTGCTGGGCGCCGCATTTCGGTCGAAGACATTGCAATTTGGCACGTGAAGCTAGGCAAGACCGTCGACGAAATCTGCAGCGAATTCGACCTGTCGCTGGGCGAAGTTCACGCTGCGCTCGCCTATTACTACGACCATCAGGCAGAGATCGAGCGGGATATCAACGAGGGTGACGCATTCGCGCGGGCGCTGGGTGACAGCTCGCCCTCCAAGCACGAAAGCGTCTAGCGTAGCGGAGGATTAGAGTAGTGTCCGCGGTGCGCCGCGTGCCATGAGTTTGCGGCGTCACGTAGAGGTGGGTGATCATTCAGACGCCGACGGCGGGGGATATGGTGCAACGCCGAGGTGACGGTCCCGATGCCGAGGGAGGCGGGCGCGATGTTTTTACGGCTCCGTCTCTGCGGCATTTTTGCCCAGGTCGCTATCCTGGCTGCCATAGCGGTCTACGTCAGCCTGGAGGTCCACACTTTCAATAGCTACTGCACGGCCGAAAGAGGCGACCTGATACGAACCGGCCTGTCCGACCCCGCGACTTGGCGGCTTGCAATCGGGTGGCTGATCGTGACGGCCCTACCGGGCCTCTTCGCACGACGATCGATCTCACTGAAGCTGTTTACCGGCATCGCAGCAAGCCTTGCACTGATTTGCGTTGCAAGTTTGCCCACTGCCCTTGGCCGCCCGATCGAATGTTTCACGTCCGGTGGAAGTTATCCGTCGAACGCATTTGATGTTCTCGCGCCTCTCGGCTGCGTATTCGTGTCAATCGTTTTCTACGTGATACTCGTCGTCGATCTCACTCAAGGGGCGGCGCCGACCGCAGACCGATCCGGCAATTCCAACCGACACTGACTCTGAACTGCACCTATTGCGCTGGCCGTCTTCGCCTTCGCCGCGGCCTCGGCAGCTCCTCGACCTCAACGAAACCGCTTGCCTTCACTCCATCATACGCCGGCAGCCGGAGCCCTCCCGTCACCGCATCGTCGCGCCGCCGCTCGTCCCATTTCGCCAGAAGCCAACGCGAGCTCGCCAGAATCGCCCGCATGGCCTCGATGTGAAGCCGCGCCGCCTCGATGTCGCGGCGACACTCCTCGATGATGCGTCGGGCGATCGCCGCGACGGAGGGAATTGGCTCGGCCACTCGATACCGCTCGCCCGGCCAGGTTGCACACTCACGCGCTCCCCAGATAAGCGTGCCGCCAGGCGACCTCAATACCGTCGGCCGATGGGGCGCTCAGTCGCGGCAGGTCAAGCCAGGCGGCACCGTGGACTGGTGCAAATCAAGGAAAGCCCGTGCCCGCCGGCATTCCTGGGGATCGCGGTTGCATAGCGCGATCCATTTGGGAACGTCTTTCTCGCCCAATTGCGCGCGCATGGCCTCCGAACTCCGCTCAAAATATTGAGCCGTCAGATTGCAGGCATCCCGTGCGTTCTGCGGATTGGGTCCTGACGGCTGAGCCCTGGCCGGGAGAACGCAGACGACAAACCCGAGAACCGCGACCAAATTCATAGCCAGTCTCATGCGTGCTGCCCCCCCCTCCTTGCCCGGCGCAAATCGCTGCCGGCAATGGAGTGCACTCTGCAACAAATCCGGCAAGGGCAAACCTGGTGCGTTTGAAATTCCTCAATGCCCACCCGCGCCAGCGCCGACCGGCGCCGGCCGCTTCATCACGATCCCGGCCGCCGCGAGCACCACGTAGACCACCGTGAGCATCAGGAACACGTCGGCGAAAGCCATCACGGTCGCCTGCTGATGCACGAACAATGTCATCTGCTTGAGCGCCATCGCCTGGGCGTCGCTGCCGAAGCTCTGGAACCGGGCCGTCATGTTGGCGAGCGTCTCGATCGCGGCGCCGCGGCTCCAGGTGACGGCCTCGTGCAGGCGGGCGATGTGCAGGTCGATGCGGTCGTCGAGCACGGTGTTGAGCGCCGCGAGGCCCACCGCGCCGCCGAGATTGCGCATCAGGTTGAACAGGCCGGAGGCGTTCTTGACGCGCTCGGGCGGCAGCGTGCCGAGCGCCACGTTGGTGATCGGCACGATCGACAGCATCATGCCGATCCCGCGAAAGATCTGCGGCCACAGCAGCTCGTAGAAGTCCCAATCCCGGGTCAGCCAGGTCATCTGCCAGGTGCCGACCGCGAACAGGAAGAAGCCGGCCATCAGCAGGTAGCGGGGGTCGATCTTGCTGGCGAGCCGGCCCGCGACCGGCGCGGTCAGGAACATGGCGACGCCGGAGACGAACATGGTCTCGCCGATCATCAGCGCGTCGTAGCCGCGGATGGCGCCGAGGTAGAGCGGGTAGAGATACGTGAGGCCGTAGAGCCCGATGCCGAGGATGAAGGAGAACAGGCTCCCGAGCGCGAAGTTGCGGTTGGCGAAGGCGGTCAGATCGACGATCGGCGCCTTGGCGGTGAACACGCGCGCGAAGAACACGACGGCCGACACGGCGGAGACCGCCGCCATCAGCGCGATCGTGCCGTCCTGCAGCCAGTCATTGCGCGGCCCCTCCTCCAGCACGTATTCGGCCGCGCCGAGGAAGCCCGCCATCGACAACAGCCCGACCCAGTCGAAATGCTCGAGCAGCTTGAGGTTGGGCTTGTCGAAGTCGACCAGCGCCAAGGTCGCGAGCGTCACCGCAATGCCGGGAACCACGTTGATGAAGAACAGCCAGTGCCACGAGAAGGCGTCCGTGAGATAGCCGCCGATCGTCGGGCCGATGGTCGGCGCGAGCGTCGCGACGAGGCCGATCAGCGGCGTGATGATCGCCTGCTTCGAGCTTGCGGGAAGATCGTGTAGGCGGTCGCGAACACGGTCGGGATCATGCCGCCGCCGATGAAGCCCTGGATGGCGCGCCAGACGATCATCTCGTTGATCGAGGTCGTCAGCCCGCACATGAAGCTCGCCGCCGTGAAGCCCGCGGCCGAGATCGCGAACAGCGCCCGCGTGCCGAGCGCGCGCGACAGGTAGCCCGACAGCGGAATGGCGACGACCTCGGCGACCAGATATGCGGTCTGCACCCAGTTGATCTCGTCGCTCGAGGCCGCGAGCCCGGCCTGGATCTCGGTCAGTGAGGCCGAGACGATCTGGATGTCGAGGATCGCCATGAACATGCCGAACACCATGGCGAGGAAGGCGACCAGCCGGCGCGGATCGATACGCTGATCCGCGCCGGCCGCCGCCCCGCCGACGGAGGGGGAAGGCGTCGGCCGGATTGTCAAAGCGGTTGGGTGCGCGCTCATGGCAAAACTCTTGGCGAACTCCTTGGCGGGCTTCATCGGTTCGAGAATTGCTCGGCGCCCACGAGCACGGGCTGGCCGTTCTTGGGCTGGTCGCGCGTGTCGATGCTGACCACGACCGACATGCCGGGCCGCAGCTGCCGCTCGCCGGTCACGCCGAGCGGGACGCGGATGCGCACGGGCAGGCGCTGCACGATCTTGGTGAAATTGCCGGTGGCGTTGTCGGCGGGCAGCAGCGAGAACACCGAGCCCGACGCCGGCGAGACGCTCGCGACCGTTCCCTCGATGGCGCGGCCGGGCAGCGCATCGACCGCAATCGCGACCTTCTGTCCGGGCACGACGCGGCCGAGCTGGGTCTCCTTGAAGTTCGCGCTGATATAGACGTTGTCGAGCGGCACGAGGCTCGCGAGCCGCTGGCCGGTTTGCACGTAATCGCCGGTCTGCATGGCGCGGTTGCCCAGCACGCCGTTGATCGGCGCTCGGATGGTGGTGAAGGCGAGATCGCGCTCGGCCTTGGCCTGGGCGGTCTTGAGCTCGTCGAGCGTGCGCGCCGCCTCCTGCTGCTGCGCCTTGAGCACCGCCACGTTGGCGATCGCGGCATCGACCGCGGCCTGCGCGTTCTTCACGCCCGCATCGGCCTGGTCGCGGTTGGCGACCGCCTGCTCGAGCGCCTGGCGGCTCGCGAACTGCTTCTCGGCGAGCGCCTGCTGGCGGTCCGCCTCGAGCCGGGCGCGGGTCGCGCCGGCCTGCGCGGAGACGAGCTGCGCCCGCGCCTGGTCGACGTTGGCGGCCTGCGCCGCAATCTGGCGGCCGATGCGCTCGACCGTCGCCTGCTGGGTCGCGGCCTTCTGTCGCGCCTGGTCGACCGCAAGCTTGTAGTCGCCGTCGTCGATCGTCGCGACGACGTCACCGGCGTGCACGAAGCTGTTGTCCGCCACGTAGATGTTGGCGACGTAGCCCGGGACCTTGGCGGCGAGCGTGGTGTTGTCGGCCTGCACATAGGCGTCGTCGGTCGAGACCATGAAGCGTCCCACCGTCCACCAGTGATAGCCGAACCAGCCGCCGGCGCCGGCCGCGACCATGAGCGCGATCCCGAGCAGCGCCAGCCTGCGGCGCCGTCGCGACTTGCTCGCCGGCTCGACATCGATGGTCTGCGCGCCCGGATCGGCTGGCGCGAGGGCCGGAACCTGGTGGCGCGCCTCGGCGTCGGGGGCGTCGGGTCCCTGCGGAGCGTCCGGATCGCGCCAACGGCGGAGAATTTCGGGATCGACCGGCGCTCGGGCCTCGACCGCCTCTACGCCGGCACGGCGCGACACCCGGATCGATACCGCTTGATCGTGTTCCACGCGCATCGCACTTCCCCTTACTTTCAAGTCCTACAGCGAGGCGAGAATGGCCGGCCGTGCGGCCGGCCATCTCTGATCACGTCGCGCTAGCCTCAGCGGCTGCCCATCGCCTGGACGTCCGTCGTGCTCGGCACGTACACGGTGCTGTTGCCGCCGACCCGGGCGGACGCATACGGGCCGGAAGCGGCGCGCGCCTGGTGGGTCGACGCATAGTTCGCGGCCTCGTCGCTCGCTTGCGGATCGGCCATCGCGGCCGTGACGCCGGCGACCAGGGTGACGGCAGTGACGAAGGTGAGGACGTTGAGGAGGGTTTTCATGGGTCGTCTCCATTAAGAGGTTGCATTTTGACCGAACCGTTCGGTCATCGACGAACCTAGATTACGCCCTGCCCCCTTGTCAACAGTGACCGAACCGTTCGGTCATTGATTTTTGCATGGCTGTGCGCCATATTGTGGCCAGGACGAGGAAACGAAACCGGCCGGGAGGCCGAAAACCATGACGAATCAAGAAGCAGTCGCGATTCGCCCGTCGCAAGAGGGAACCGACGAGGGCGCAAAGCGGCGCCAGATCATGGATGGCGCCCGCGCCGTGTTCCTTGGGCAAGGTTTCGACGCGGCCAGCATGGGCGAGATCGCCCGCGCGGCGGGCGTGTCGAAAGGCACGCTCTACGTCTATTTCGAGAACAAGGAAGAGCTGTTCGAGGCGATCGTCCACGAGCAGTGCCACGCCCAGGCCGAGGGCCTGTTCGATCTCGATCCCAACGATCCCAACGTCGAGCGCGCGCTGATGCGGCTCGGCACCAACTTCGTCAATTATCTCTGCCAGCCCGAGAAGGCCTCGCCGCTGCGCACCGTCATCGCGATCGCGGACCGCATGCCGGCTGTCGGCAAGAAGTTCTACGAGACCGGCCCCGCCTGCGGCATCGGCATGCTCGCCGCCTACATCCAGAAGCAGGCCGATGCCGGCGTGCTGGCGGTCGACGACCCCGAGGTCGCGGCGGCGCAGTTCCTCGACTCGTGCCAGTCGACCCTGTTCAAGCCGGTGCTGTTCAACTTCGCGCCGCCCCCGTCGCACGAGCGCGTCGAGCATGTCGTGCGCATCGCCGTGAAGACGTTCCTGGCGGCCTATCGGGTGCGCTGAGCCACCACTCTTTTGTTGCGATTAACCGTAGTCGCGCGTGCGTCCCGGGTCGGCTGAACGGCCGACTTGGAATTGCGTTCTCACAGGACGGCCGGACCAGCGAAACGGGCACAAATGACGCGAACGTGGATGCTGACCGCTATCGCGCTCGCCTGCTCGGCGGGGGGCGCCGCGGCCGATTACCCGGTCTCCGGAAAATGGACCTACGAGAAGGCTTCCGACCCGGGTCCCGCCAAGACCTGCACGGGCCGCACCATGGAATTCCGCGGTGCCCAACGGCTCGATACCGGCAGCAGCGTGCCGCAATATCGCAACGTGAGCGTCAGCCCGTCGTCATCGTCGCTGTTCGCGGTGGTCGACGAGTTCTTCAACGTGCAGGCCCGCGGCCGCGTCGAATACATGCTGCGCATCATCGACAAGGATCATATCGAGCTGCAGCTGCAGCGCAGCGGCAAGGTCGTCCCGTTGCGGCGTTGCGCGTGACGCGCCGTCATTGCGAGGCGGCCGCGGGCCGCCGAAGCAATCGCGTCCCGCGGGCGCATGCGATTGCCGATCGAGCTTGCTTCGTCGGGCTTCGCCCTCCTCGCAATGACGACAATGCCCGCGACCGGCGCGGGCATGGCTGAAATTCAGATGTTGCCAGACTCGTTCGTTCACCGCGCCGGGCTGAGCGAGGCCACCGCCGGCACGCAGCGGCGGGTCGCGGCGAGCTCGGCCTCGTAGAAGGCCGCATCCGGCTCGAGCAGCGGGTTCTCGTCGGCGAGCGCGCGGGCGCGGGAGACGTTGCTCACGAGGTGCTTCATCACATCGGCGAATTGGGTCGGGGATTGCGGGCAGCGCGCGAACCGCTGCGCGGCCGCCGGGGACTGTGCGACGGCAGTCGACGCGGCGCCGAGGATGCAGGCGGCCGAGATGACGGTCAGGGCGGTGAAGCGGAAGCTGGTCATGGAAGTCCCCCTTCGCGGAGGAGCCGTTGCGGGCCCCACATGCATTAGACGCGGCGGGGCGGCCAAAGGTTCAATTAAGGTTAATAATTAGGTTCACGAACGCGCGACGCAAACGGTGAAGCTTCGGCGCGCCGCAACAGCGCGCCGAAAACTAATGTCAGGCCAGCGGCTTAGGCTTGCTGTATCGCGGAGAGCAGCCAGGCGCCGCCGACCACCCGCGTGAAGGTCCACAGCTCGGTCACCTCCTGGGGGTCGTCGCTGCCGCTAACCAGGCGGCCGCTCGCGCGGTCGACCACGCGGTCGATCAGCGCAAAGTGCATCGCCACGGTCGCATAATCGGTGCTGCCCTCGCGCCAGGCCTCGGCGAGGTCGCCCTGCAGCAGGCGCACGCCGGAGACCTTGTCGACCACGCCACGGCTCGCATTCGCCGAGAGCTGCTCGCCGAAATAGGACAGCATCTCGGGCGTGACGCGGGCGCGCAGCGCCTGGAGATCCTCGTTGCCGTACGCGGTCTGCACGTCGCCGAGCAGACGCTCGAAGGCATCGTAATCGGTCGGCACGATGTCGAGCGCTGTCGTCGCGGCACCGCCCGTGAAGCCGCCGAATCCGCTGCCGGCGCCGCGCAGCAGCGCGGGCCCGCCCGCCATGGCCGGCTGGCGCCGCTGCCACATGGACCAGAGGAAGCGCGCGATCAGTGCGATGAGGCCGACCTGCAGCACCAGCCCGAGCACGGACGCGAACCCGCCAACGCCCCCGAACAAGCCGTGGCCGAACAGCAGGCCGAAGAGTCCGGCGCCAAGAAAGCCCGCCGCCAGCCCGCCGAACAGGCCGCCGCCGAAGAGCCTGCCACCCAAGAGGCCACTCGAGCCGGCCAAGCCCGGCTGCGCCGGTTGCGTCAGCGTGCGCTGGATCGGCGCAGCCGGCGACGGCGCCGTGCGGGTGGCCGGGGGCGCCGAGAAGGTGCGAACGCCTCGGCTGCCCATGTTGAATCCGCCGCCCGCGCGCGCGTCCGCCGCGCTCGCCAGCAGGCCGAGCGTCAGCAAGACGGCCGCCATAACGGCGAGCCTGCGCAGAATGAAGCCGATCATTGGGGATCTCCCGGGTCCGCCCGTCATCAACCGCGCTACATATCGGGAGGGCGACCCGCTTTTTGAAGGGCCCAATGGATGCGCTTGATGCCACAGGCATATATCGGCGCAACCCGCCTCATGGGGCGGGGCACGCACAGGCCGCGAAAGCATCCGGCGTGAGCGCGGTCTGTGCACACGCGAATACGGTCCAGTTGGACGCTGTGATCGCCGATTCGGCTGATCCGGCCGCGTAGTAGCGCGTGTAGGCGGCGCGCACCGTTTCATCGGCACGGACGCGCTTCGCCAGATCGGCCAGGCTCGCCGCATCGTAACGCGGCAGCCCGTAGGCCCGGCCGAAGCTGTATTCGAGCGACCACTCGGCGGCGACGCCGGGCGCGACCTTGGCGAGGTTCGACAGATCGAA